>NZ_QGDO01000007.1 GCF_003149185.1 Sediminitomix flava
TAAACCTCCTTCTTGTTTGACTACTAAAGTAAAGGCTGACTACGTAAATGAATTACGGTCTACTACATTGGGCGACTTAAGTTGAGATACCTATATATATAAAAGTATTGATTCGAATTTTAATGGAATAGAAAAAGAGGGTTGAATTAGGTTATTTACCTTGATTTAATCCTCTTTAATTATGCTATTTTCTCTATAATTATAAATAATTCAAATAATTATTAAAGAAGATTACATACATATGTTTTAAGAAGTTGATGATTAAATCTTTCATGGTCGAGCTTCTATCCATGGCTTCAACTACTATGGTTTTTAAGGCTTCTTTGGATTTGTAGAGTTGATTTTTCAGTTCTACATTCTTAAGACGATTCTATATTTGTTCACTAGTATTAACTTCTGGATTATTAAGACAAGTTGTGAATCTCAAACTTGGAACTCGAAAAGCTAAAATGGTCAAAAAACTATGGACGTCTATACCGAAGAATTTAGAAGTAAAATAAAGGTTTACTCAGATCATTATTCAGCTTATCAAAAGATATAACCCAAAGAGATTCATGAAACATGTGATCCCAAAAGAAAAAAAATCATGTGGAACGATTGAATTGGTACTTGAGGTAAAGGGTAAGTAGATTAGTTTAAATGAGCTGAACTTTTTCTAAGAAACTCAAATGTAATTATTTAGCTATTAGATGTTTTATTGGTAAATGCAATTTATTCCTTTGTACTAACTCTACTACTTGAGATGTTTTTTTCTCTGATTGAGTCGTTTTTTATCAAAAAACTAGACTTGTCTAATTATCCTGATTAATTTACAAGTCTTGGTTAAGCTCATTTATTTACTTTGCCTCTTTAAATTATTCGATTGTTAGGCTAAGGACTTTTTTCTAATAAGTATGTTAAATTTATCTTGATGAATATCAATCATCATATCGAAGAAGATCACTTTTTTATCCGTGTCATCTTATTGCGTCTCTTAGGGTGCTTTCTGTTTTTCTAGCTTTAGAACTTCTTGCTCAAGTGACTTCTCCAATTTCATATGAGCTTCATTTATCGAATTCAAGTTACCATATTATCGTAACCAAGTAAAAACAGCACACTTCCTTGAATGTTATATTTCCGTTTGGTTGTGTTAACCCCTATTAGGTCAGATTCAATTTCTTGTACCACTTGTAGTTTATAAGGGTCTCTGTATTTTCTTTGAGTTCGTGTCGTGTAACGTACTTATTTTCTTGATCTTTCCTTTTATAATGGTACTTATTGGGTAACGCTATTTTAGGACAAGATACAGTTTAAAATAAAAAAGTAACCCTCAATAATTATGAAGGTTACTTTTAGCAGTTTTAGGTTAGGAATATCTTCTATCGAAGTAAATACATTTTACCAATATTATTTTTGAATAGTTTGTCATCTGATTTAGTTTTAAATCCACTAAAACCATCACCCCAAATGACTCTGTAAAGGTATACTCCATTTGCAAGTTGATCTCCAAATTCGTCTTTCCCATCCCAAGCATAATCACTGATATTATCTCCAATACGAATTGGCCCTAACTCATCTTGAGTGATTTCTCTGACAATTTTCCCAGTCACTGTCATAATCTGTATTTTCATTTGAGTAGGAGCTTCAGAACCTGTTATTGTAAAAACAAATCTGACTTTATCAGAAAATGGATTAGGATAAGGATAAACTTGTGTAACCGTTTTTTCAGTATTTACTTCAAAAATAACAATATGTTCTTTTTCTTCTGGTCTAAGTGTATTGTCTGGATTTGTAATGCCATTTCCAGCTCTATCTTCAATGTTTTGGATCATAAGAGCATAAATACCAGTTTCTAAGTTTTGATCTGTTAGATCATATAAAACAGATAGCTCATCTTTTTCATTGCTATTATAGTCTGAGTAGCCAATAGAATTATCATCAAAAGTAAAGTCTTCTTTTAAAAATCCACTTGTGATATTTCCTAATTCTCCAGTATTAGCTCTGCCTAAGAATACCTTCATATTTTCTGGAACTTCTGTCATAGGCAGGTGCTCGTTATCATCTTTGATTAGAACATTTACAATGGCATTTGGAGACACAACTTCACCATTCATAATTCTTTTTCCATCAAAAAATACATCTGTATAAGGACTGTATGTATCTAGTTCTACTTCAAAGAAATAAGGTAAGCTATTGTTGATATACGTTTTTTCTAAAACAGTAGACTCATTATTGTCTGGATTCACTGTTACAGTCAATTCATTCAATTCTTTAAGTCCTTCAGTAGATCTTTCCCAAGCAAAAGTCGTAGAATCTCCTACAGCAGGTGCTGCAATCTTTATTTCACTATCCAATTGGTTGTCAATACTAAATTGAACTAGGAGAGAATCAGAAGAAAAGCTTACATTTCCTGTATTATAAAAACTGAATTCGTTTGAAGCTATTTGTCCTTCTTTATAGCTTTCTTCAGATTTTGATACATAATTTAAAGATCCATCTGCAGCTTCATCAAATTCTACATGCCATGAACGTAAATCTGATGGGGTACGATTAATACTATCTGTTGAAACCCATTTGAGTTGTAAATAAGGATATGTATCAGAGGGTATGTAACTTAAATCTAAATTATTAATATTGTTATTTAAAATAGTTTGTTGAATCAGTTCTGATGATCCGTCATTTTTAAAACCAAAGATATAGAGTTCATTAGAATCACTATTTTCTGCATCAATATTTACGATAGCTTGTTTCCAACCATTTGTATTTATAGCTGGTCCAATTATTTCAGATTCTAGTTCACCTTTATCAATGTTTAAGTTAATCGTATATGTGTGTTCTATAGTTTGTTCTAATGGTGAAATATTTGAGTTCGTGTCAGCCTTGATTTCGAGAGCTTGAAAAGTAGAGTTAAACTCAAACTCTTTATTATTTTTGGCAAAAGCGATATAAGGTTCTCCTTTTTGTAATTGAGAAAAGCTATCTGAATCAATTCCTATCTGGTCAAGTGTATTTATATCATCTTGTCCAAGACTAGAAAAGTTTATGTTACCTTGGGCCAAAAATATAATATGATCGCCTAATTGTTTTGAGTATGCTGGAAAACCAGACTTTGGCCCGTCAAATATTTTATTGAATTCAGTGGGAGCAAACGGTACTGATGCATATATATTTGCACCAAAGTCTGATCTATTAGCTTTTAAGCCACAGAAAACTCCTCGAACAGACCAGTGTGTATTGGTTTGATACAATTCACCATTATCTTTATCTATGAAAATAGTTAAGAATCGATGATCTCTACAAGCACGATCTGGGCCACCATTTTCAAGGTAAGTTAGGCCGTCAATACTAAGCTCATATGAAGGTGAAGAAGAATTTACTCCAGATGATTTTACGTAAATTTCTTTTTCGTTAGGAAAGTACCATTCTGGTGACAGCTGAGGAGAGATATTAATATTACTTCTCATTCTAAGAGCTGAGGTTGCAGTATTTTTAAACTGGTATTGAGAAAATTGTCCCCATCCATTAGTTGAGTTATTTACCCATTGAAAATTTATTGTGTTTTCTAAAATATTATCTCCATCTTTATATTCAACTTTTAGATAATAGACTTGTTCTTGAAAATTAAAATCATCTCTAGATATAGATAAACTTGCATACGTTCCTCCTGTTATTTGTTCAGTTAAAAGTGGAGTATCAAAGTTGTATGAATCATCTAAAGTAAATGTGTACTCAACATTTGAAGCCCCAAGATAACCTACATTTTGGATTAAAATATTGAGATTGTCTTGATCGGTTACTTGATGGTTGAATGGTGAGATAAAAATAGGTTGACCATCAGGAATAAATATGTTAGAACTAATAGTATTATTTAAAACTGATTGTTCGTCTATATTTCCTAAGTAATTCAGATTTAAAGTAAAATTATTAACTCCACTTCCTTTGGTCTTATCCTCATTGGTATTTGATACATAAATATTCAGAGTACTACTATGATTTAATGAATCTGTATTTGTATCTAGGTAAAAGTTATTGCTTCCTAGCTCACCAAAATATTCAGTGATACTATTGTCTGGAAATTTACGTACTAATTGTATATCGAGTTCTTGATTGTCATAAGTGAAACCTAAATTTTGTATAGGTACTTTTAATATAAAGGCATCATCTGAAGCACTAACTTCACTAACAGATGATAAAGATTCAATCTCTAATTGATCAGTAACAGCAAAATCAGCTAGTACTTCATTTGTGTTAAAAAGTTTAACAGCTGGATCCCCGTTTAAAATATATTGTTGTAGGTGAGCTTTAAATGCAAGAGTTGAAGAACTATATTTCTGTTTGGTCATTTCAACCAATATTTTCCCTATTGGTTTATTTATGAAACCTTTGTTATTAAACTGATAATCATAAAGAAGATTCATATAATCTTCAAGATTATTCAAAGTACCTGTTGAAGCCATTCCTAGAAATATGATAGATCCTTTTTGAGGAGTAAAGGTCCAATCTTCAGCCCAACTATGGTATGCTGTAGAATTTAAACGGTCTTTAGTGAAAACGTTTCCTGCATTACATCCGTTAACAAAAACCAATGGGTATTTCGATCTGTTATTGAATCCATATTTGTCTTGAGATACATATCCAATATCCATATCAAGAAAACTAGCACTGGAATGTCCTAGATAAGAAATCATTGATCGTCCTTCATTAACTTGTTCAGAGATATTGACATATGAAATGAAATCCTCAAAAGTCTCTCTGGTTTTGTCATCTACATTTCCTCCCAAATATGCTGAAGTTGCCTTAGTTTTTAATTGATTCATTATTCTATCCATTAAAAATGCATCTTGAGTAGAAGAACCACCTCTTACATGAAGAACATTTTTCTTCCAAATCTGTGACATTGCGAGGAACTCATGCTCTTTCACCTTATTGAAGTAATCAGCTAGTTGCTGAGCTGTCCAACAAGATATTCGTCCTACCCCTATAAGAGGAGTGCCATCTTCATTGGTTTTTGAGCCCAAAAGGTTGTCTGAAGAGTTTGTTCCATATGTAGGAACTAATGATTGGTACTTTGTATTTTTTAAGCTGTATTGTTTATTGTAGTAGTCAGATGCAACCTCAAGTCCCTGTCCAATTAGAAACAAATACTTATCATGATCTTCTTCATACATAAAGTTGACATAGTTTCTTATCGCTAAAGGAGTGATTTCACCATAAGAAAAAAGGTCATATATTTCTTCAATACTTTTAGATTCAACATTATATCCACCACCTTGAGCGCTTTCTCTATAACTCTTGTAAGCATCAATCACATCTGAGTAACCTGCAGCACTGCCTTTTAAGCTTTCATGGTAAATCATCAAGTAATCAAACCTTGTAGGATCTGTATTGATATTCCAATTTGTAGCTTTAATGGAAAACAGGTTTTTATACTCTGAACTAAGGTAAACCTTAGGATTTGTAGTGCTTGATTGCCAAGTTAATAGGTTTGCATTTTCTTGTTGTATAGATTTTATATTATAGATATCACTGATATCCCATGCTGTGAAATCTGAATTCAGATCACTGATTTCTACGATATTATTTTGGTCATCTGATTGAGTAGAAAAATGAAGTGAATTGTTACCACTAATGCTATTTGCACTGTTATACTCAATTTGGAAATAAGAAAGTGCAACAGCATTTAGAGTTGCTTCAAGTCTAAAAATAAAAGATCCATCCGTATTTATGAGGTCGCTGTTCAGTTCATATTCATGCTGAGTGAGAGTGACATCATATTCTCTTTTACTATCGAGAAGAGTGAGTGAACTAGCATCCTTACCTACGTAAATATTATACTCACCTGATGCATCAGTATCTACTGTAACAATGTTAGTTTCTAGTTTTACCTCAGAATTAGGGATGTAGTTTTCGAGTTGAATTGTATAATCACGATGAGTTTCTCTAATTCCATTATTTACGAAACCTGCACCTCTTTTAAATGAACTAGCGTATACATTACTATTTGCAATAATACGCTCACCTTTGAAATAGACATTTCTATAACTGATATTTTCAGCTCTCTTAACTGTATTCTGAACAGGAGTACCGGCGGTTGCCTTAGGAGCATCTTCTATTCTTTTACCTAAAATACCAGCATTATTGAATGTGAAAAAGTAAAATGATGAATGTGAATATAAACTTTCGTAAGGGTTCATTCGATTATCCTTACCTTGGTATAATTCATCATCTAGAGCTCCATCATTTTTTACCCCGTAAAACTCAAAGTAATCTTCAGATTCAAACCTGTCATTCCCATTTTGGTCGTACACAAAAATCGCTAATTCTTGACCTCTGTGATATACCTGTAATTCTGAAAGTTTTAAGCTTGAAAGTCCTAGTACTAAGTTGGAAACATCATCATATGACACTCGATAGCGTCCTGTTTCTCTAACTTCCATTTTATAATAAAAACTACTTCCAATCCAGTCAAAATTATTTTGAGCAACTACTGGGGTTGAAAGTAAAGATATTATTAGAAAAATAAATGCCTTAATATATTTCATGGGATTTGTATCTAGGTTGATAAGATTTAGATCTCTCAAGGTTTACTTTTAAAGAAAAAATATGTGAATAGCCAACAGATGATACTTCACCAATGTTAGTGAAAGCATAATCTATATTCCATCGGTCAAATGAGAAACCAATGCCAAAATTAGGTTGCATTTCCCATGATAAAGAACCATCAAAATCTTTAACTTGTTGGAAGTTTCCGATTCCTCCTCTTAAGAATATTGTATTTAAATAATGTAATTCCATACCGAAGTGTGGAGCCACACTGACTAACTCAGTACTAATTGGTGTATTTCTCTGCCCATCAAAAGTACCGTCTAATCCCAATGACATTAAAACGCCTAAAATGTCTTTTTGAGAAGACTCGGCATCTAAATGCTTAACTTTATTACGTTGTTTGTAAATAGAGAGATAACGACCAATACCAATTTGTAACTGAGGAACAGCGACTTCTATAGAGTTACTAGCCAATTCACTACCAGTTTCAATGGCTGTTTCTTCCAATGCATCTTGGTTTATACTCCAAGCATTGAAGGTTCCAACGGCATCTTTTAAAGTCGCCCCAAATAGCCAATCATTCCATTTGGTTTGAACACCAAAGTCTAATCCAAAACCCCAAGAAGAAGCAAAATAACCTGCTGTTCGGTGTATGACTTTTAGGTTTCCTCCAAGTCTGAAGTCATCTAGTAAAGGTAATCTTCTGGCATAAGAAAATAAGAAGGCATAATCTGCAGATGAAAAAGACTCAACATTGTCATAGTTCAATTGCCCATCAGCATCAAACAAGTATCTAGTATCTGGAATTCCATCTACTCCAAATCGGATAGCAGTGAAGCCTATCGCACTTACTGCATCTATTTTGCTTGCAAATCCAACATAGTTATAGTTGGAAGTTCCAGCAAAGTAAGAGGCATACATACCAGCTATTTCATACTTGCTTTGTACACCTAAAAGTCCTGCAGGATTCCAGTAACTTGATGTTTCGTCATTAACATTTTCGACCATCGAGCCTGACATGGCTAATCCTCTAGCTCCAACTCCTATATTTAAGAATTCATTTACATATTTGGGGGCAGTTACTTGCCCAAGAGCAGAAGAATGGACTAAAATTAGAATAAATAAAAGTGAGATTAATTTCTTTATGATCATCAGGTTTTAGGTTTCGCTAGTTGATCTGTGCAAATTTGTTATGATGAAAACGTTCATATTTGTAAAATTCGCATAAAATAAATGCAATTAAACGTGAATATAAACAGTTCTTTTTATTTAATTTCATTTTTCAATTGATCCTAAAGAGAAATTTCATGAAAAACCTATATTTAATTCGTCATGCAAAATCATCTTGGAAAGATCCATCGTTAGATGATTACGATCGCCCACTCAATAAAAGAGGGAAACTTGCAGCCTCTAAAATGGGAAGTTGGATGAATCAAAATCAATATTTTCCAGACCTAATTCTTACATCAAAAGCGATTAGAGCAAAAAGAACCGCTAGATTGATTGCCGATGAATTAAAGTTGGATTTTTTGAATATTATAGAAGACCATTCATTGTATGATTGTCCCCAAGACCATATCATGAAATATCTTCAAAAGTTAGATGATCGATATGATTCTGTTTATTTAGTTTTTCATAATCCTTCAATCACAAAATTAGCAAATGACTTTATTCAAGATTTTTACTTTGATAATATCGTGACGTCTGGTATTGTTGGATTAAAGTTTTCTATGGATTCCTGGTCAGACATTTCTAAAACTCAAGCAGATTTACTTTTTTATCAATTCCCCAAAAATTTTTAAATGTTATACTTTGCCTCCAAGGTCGCTTACATTGTCGTAATGCCTATATTTTGGGTGTTATTTTTATTAGCGTTAGCTCTATTCAAAAAAAAATATCGAGCATTATTCTTATTCTTAGGAATTGCACTTTTATTGCTTTTCTCTAACCCTGTTTTTGTAAACCATTTTATGTTGAAATGGGAGGTTCCTCCAACTCCTTTAACTGAGTTAGAAGATAAAAAATATGATGTAGGAATAGTATTAAGTGGTGTTACAAATAATACAAAATTACCTAGAGATAGAACTTATTTAAGGCATGGTGGTGATCGAGTCATGCATGCGGTCATGCTTTATAAGATGAAGAAAATCAAGAATATTATCATTACAGGTTCTTATACAAAAGTATCAGGAGAAAAGTTGGGAGAATCTGAAGCAATGAAGAATCTGATGCTTTTATCTGGAGTAAAAGAGAAAGATATAATTATTGAGCAATCTTCAAGAAATACTTACGAAAGTGCAATTCAGACTAAGGAATTATTAAAGGGCCAATTTCCTGAAAAGCAATATCTATTAATTACTTCTGCTTTTCACATGAGAAGATCTCTTGCCTGTTATGAAAAACAAGGGATTAAGGTTGATGGTTTTAGTACTGATTTTTACACTTCAGATGCAGAATCTGATTGGTCAGATTGGATAGGAGGAATGTTACCCTCAGAACATAGTTTCTTTGTTTTTAGTAAGCTAGTTCATGAGGTTTTCGGTTTCTACGTCTATAAAGCACTAGGTAGGTGCTAGTTTGATTCCTTAAAATATTTCAAAAAAGGCTTTCTGTTAGTAGGAAGCCTTTTTTGATAACTGACGATCTAGTTTTAGCTTTTGGTTATACTTTCTCAGCATTTTTTCCCTAAAGTTATTTTTGGCTAAAATCTCAGATTGAGCTTTTGACCAAGGAGCACTTTCTGGAACAAGATGCCATACCTGACTAGCATACTTTTTGAATCCTTGATAGCCTAAAACTTCAAATAATATATGACCAACTATCGCTTTGCAACCTTCCGGGTTATTTAAAACCTGCGCTTCTGTGAACCTGATAACTACCCAGTTTTTTGATAAAAAATATTTGTTCCTTTTTTCATCAATGCTAATACCATTTTGATTTATAAAATGGATTGGTTTGCGACTATAGATTTCATAGGGTTCATCTATTTCTATATCAAACCAAATTCCAGATTTTGGGTCATGAAGTATTAAATCAGGTTGATAAGGCTTCGCATTTCTGAATTTTTCGATTATGCGGTCAAAGACAATTAAATCTTCAAATTCTAAGGCTAAGTGTTTTAGAAGAATATCTTCAGAAATCCCTCGCCTTTGATTCGGGTAATAAATTTCTGCAGGAGTACTTTTAAGCCTATATTTTTTCTTAGTTGGTGTTTTTACTACTCTTTTTTTATTCTTCAGAGATGCAAGAATTAATAATATGAGAGAGAAAATGATAGTAATAAATAATCCTTCAAATCTGTTTTGTGAAATTGAATAGCAGAATGCTAATGAATTAATTCCTATTAAAAAATAAGTCAGTTTTTGTTTGGGCTTCTTTATAACTTTTTGAGTATCGGTATCGCGATTTAAGTTTGTTGGAAAGAATATTTGAGGATAGTGGTTCATAACAAATTTAATAATGGACTAGGTTTTAGTAATTCCCGTAAAAAAACTCCAAATTATACATATCAACTTTCTGCAAGTTAATACATTCATAGAACCCTTTATTATTTTTTCATGAATCGAGAAGAACAATTACAAGAAATAGCGTCTTTGAAAGAATGGGATTTAATAGTGATTGGTGGAGGAGCGACAGGACTAGGTTGTGCCTTAGATGCGACCATGAGAGGTTTGAAAACCTTGGTCGTTGAACAAGCCGACTTTGCTAAAGGGACATCGAGTAGAAGTACAAAATTGATTCATGGAGGAGTTCGCTATTTAGAGCAAGGGGATGTTGGTTTAGTTCAAGAAGCTTTGTATGAAAGAGGATTATTGAAAGAAAATGCCCCACATTTAGTACGAAATCAACGTTTCGTAATTCCTGTTTACGATTGGTGGTATCAGCCATATTATACGATAGGTCTTAAAGTTTATGATCTGATGTCAGGCAAATTAGGTTTAGGGCCATCTGAAAGCATTTCTAAGGAAGAAACAATAAACGCTATCCCTAATATTCAGCAAGAAGGTTTAAGTGGAGGTGTTGTTTATTATGATGGACAATTTGATGATGCCAGACTGGCGATTACGCTTGCGCATTCTATTACCGACTTTGGTGGTAATGTCATTAATTATATGAAAGTGACAGGACTTTCAAAAGATCTTAAAGGCTATGTGAATGGAGTGAAAGTAGAAGATCTTGAAAAGGGAGAAGAATATCATCTGAATTCAAAAATGGTAGTCAATGCGACAGGTATTTTTGTGGATCAGATTAATAAAATGGATTTGCCAGACTCTCATGATATTATAAAACCAAGTCAAGGAACACATATTGTTTTAGACAAGAGCTTTTTACCAAGTAATGATGCGATTATGGTTCCTAAGACTGACGATGGAAGAGTGTTATTTGCAGTGCCTTGGTATAATAGGGTAGTGGTTGGGACTACAGATATTCCATTAAAAGAATCGCAGTTAGAGCCAAGGCCAAAGGAAGAAGAAGTTGATTTTATTCTTTCAACAGCAGGTAAGTACTTGACAAAATCGCCTAAAAGATCAGATATAAAGAGTTATTTTGCTGGTATTCGACCACTTGTACAGCCAAACAAAGATGTAAATACTAAAGAAATATCAAGATCTCATACAATTTTAGTTTCCGATTCTAATCTAGTAACAGTAACAGGAGGGAAATGGACAACTTATAGAAGTATGGGGGAAGAAACAATCGATAAAGTTTTAGAGGTTGGAAACTTTCCTAAGTTGAAATGTATGACCAAAAACTTATTGCTTCATGGTTTCTTAAAACAAGGGGAGGATGAAGGAGATTTATCACCATACGGTAAAGATTTGCAGAAAATAAGAGCTCTTATAGAAGATGATGAGACGCTTTCTGATGAGTTAGGAACAGAGGTCAAGATTAGCAAAGCTGAAATTGTGTGGGCTACCAGATTTGAAATGGCTCGGAAGCTGGAAGATGTTTTAGCTAGAAGAACGAGAGTTCTTTTCTTAGATGCACAAACAGCGATAGATATTGCGCCAAAAGTAGCAGATGTAATGGCTAAAGAATTGAAGGAGGGCCAGCCTTGGATAGAGAGTCAAATAAAAGAGTTTAGAACACTTGCTTTAAGGTATTTACCAAGTGTAGATTTGAGTGAAAAAGAGGTCAGTGTGTAAACTAACCTCTTTTGTTTTTATTCAAATACTGCAATTATCATTTAGTACATTTCAGTTCTTCATCTATTTCTAATCTGAAATTATTCTCATTAACTTCTTTTTTAACTTTTGTAATTTTTGAGACTCCCGAGATGTTTAAGTTCGCCCCTTGATCACCTATAATTTTAAGGGTTATATAGTCTTTTTTATTTCTAACGAAAACATCTACTTCGTTGGAGAATTCCACTTTTATTCCATTTAAACTAAAGTATTTCACCCCAAATAAGATTGACTTCTCATCATCTACTAGGCTTACTAAATTATTGCCTTTAGCTTCATAGTTAAGCTCATTGAGTTTCCAATCGTCTATTTTTAAGTGTTCTGAAGTTTCATCTAATCGTTTTGAATAACTATTGTATGGATAAATAATACTGATAAAGTTTTCTTCAATCCCATTTTTTGAGATTATTGACCATTCCTTTCCTCTACTACCATCTTTTGATATGCTATCTATCACATTTAATTGTAGAATATCACATCCAGCTCCATTACTAAAACTAGATCGAATCAAACCTTCTTTTGATTCTTTAGTATAATGCCCCTGCCAAACCTGTTTGTAAGTATGTTCAGTGTCTGATTTGAAATTATCCTTTACAATCCAAAATTTGTCTTTGATATATATGACTTGTCTACTGTAATGGACCCCATTTTCTTCAAATCCATCATGTTTTCCTACAAATAAATCAAAGTATTTGTTGCTGTCCCATTTTAAAACACTTGGTTTAGGTAGTTTTTTAAATTTACCAAAACCACTTCCTCCTTTATTTGAAGTCCATTGTTGACCTTGAAGAATATCATCGACTAGAGCAACATTTTTTACTTTCGAATTTTTAAATAGTTCATAGTCATCTAAAGAATATCGAACTTGGTAGTTTGGTAAAATAACATTTCCATTTGCCATAGCCTGTATTCCAAGAATATCACCATGCTGATGGTCCGGTTTTTTGGAATCAACTCCAGCACTGATGATCATCATCTTATCATCCTTTTCCCATCCCTCACGCATGATGTAGTAATGAGTTTTATCGAAATTCACTGCGCCAAAGGAGGGACTATCTTTTCTGATATTTTTGAGATCTTCTAATTGACTTTCTTTTAAGAACCAATAGAGTTTGTCATCTACTTTATTATTTGCAAAATATCCAAATTGTGGTTCTTCAAAAAGAAGATAGCCTAGAGTCATTGTTCCTGAAATGTCATTTTTTTCAGCCCAAGGTTTATCCGTATCATCTTGTAAGACAGGTGCTGTTTTATCTGGGTATGCTATTTTAACTAGTGTCGTAAATAAAGATTTAAGCTTTACCAACCATTCTTGACTTAATTCTATTTCATTTATTCGAGCCAACTGGTATACATAGAAATAATTTGAGATATCACTCATGTGGTAGTGAACACTTCTTTCAAACTGGAACCCATCTTCATTAATTTCATTAGACAGGTGTTCGTTTAGTCTTGTCATTGCTCTATCAAACCAAGCTTCTGAACCTTTGAAATCGCTGAATATGATTGATAGCATGGCTAGAGCAGACATGCCTCTTGTTTGATGATTTCCAGATTTGAATTTTGCATTAGTCTCATAGAGATGTTGAGCGTGTTGAATAAAAGTCGCTACAGTTCTGAGTTGATCTTCATCAGAGTACTCAGATTCACCTAAGAATAGATTATGAATACTAAGCCAATTTAAAACTCTGTAACCTGAGCGAAATGCTTCGTAGACACCATTTCCATCTTCTATTTTCTCGTATTGATCTTTATCCAGTGATGAATTCAAGGATTGAAGTTGTTTGGTGAAGTAGTCTACGTATTTAGGGTTTTTATCATCATAAAAGTATAAGAAAGCTATATCTAACATTTTATGCTGCCTTGCTAAATGACGCAGTGCATAAGCATTTACTTCTTTACCATTTTGATACTTAAAAGGAAGCTTCCAATGTGTGTCAGCATTAAATTTCTTAAGATGATCCTTAGCCCGATTTGTGTGTTTTGACTGAACTTGGTATAAGTTTTCATATTGCTTAAAACGTGCGTCAACATTTTTCCAATCATAAAAGAATTTTTCAGCAAAGACTTCTCTAAAATACTTTGCTAAAGCCTCTTCGCTAATTCCATCTTCAGCATTTAGATTCTTTCTTACATCTGTTTTTAAGTAAGCATAAAGATTTTCATTAGAAATAACTTTCCTTGATGGGATTTTATCATTAGCAGATACAGCCTCATTGAAAAAGAAGAGAGTGAGGATTCCTAAAAATACTTTGACCAATTTCATGTTAATGTCTGTGAGTTTAATAGTCTACTTTTTATGTCTTTGGGTAATATAAAAAGCTACTAAAACACATGAGATTATAACCTTAACCTTAGTCTGTTTTTTATATGTAAAGGAATAGGATTGTTAGTGGAAGTAGGTTGTGTACTAGATTTTACTATATCTGATTCAAGTACAAATAAAAAAACCTTCTTGTACATTTTAAATGCATAAGAAGGATTTTCAAAGAACTTTGATAGCTCTAAACTAGTGAAGATTCATATTTTTCAATGATGTCAATGAACATCTCTTTTGTCATTGGTTTTGACCTAAATTCATCTAAGCTAGTATATTGTTTTGCTCTAGCAATATCATCTGGGTTAAGGGATGTGGTTAGCATGATGATTACTTTTCCTCCTTGCTTATCCTTATCCAACTGATCGTAAGCCTCAAGGAATTCCCAACCATTCATGATGGGCATATTAATATCTAAAAAAATTATGTCTGGCTTTGGGTAATTATCATCGTCACCTTTTGTAGAAAGGTAATCAATTGCATCTTTACCATTTTTGCAAGAATCAATAATTTCTACAAGTCCAGTATCTTGACAGATGAGAGTATTAATGTAATTATCCACTTCTCTATCATCTACAAGTAAAATACGCTTCAAAACCATAAATAATACCTAAAAATTTAATTGGAACAATAAGTTTAATAAAATTGATTTAAGTAAATAATAGGTCATTAGTAGAGAAAAAGAGAACTAAAACCTTGACGGAGCCAACTTAATGTCGGTAAAGTGCAAAAGGGTTAATTTATCATAATTTTAAGATAAAATGAGTTTTGGTTTGTGCTATTTCTTTTGTTCTGAACCTTAAAACTTATAGGAAAAAATAAGTTGTTTAATTTAATGTTTCTGATGAGAATTTCGTTTGACCCAATCTTAGATAAACTCACGAAAGACGTATAAATAAGCTCATTGTATTCGTTTAACAATTTTGAAAATACTTGGTAGTTTATATCCTTTAGTTTAGCCTGATTGCTCACATTCTCTCTCACAGATTTTGAAGGTATATCTAGGGTTACTTCATATAAATTTGAACCTTTCGTTTCATCTAAATCTTTGAAGTTTATAGCTGTAGTAGCAGAGTGATTCATATAAAATCTGTAATCACTGATTTTATAACTAATCACACTTATTTTTTTGTGATTGATGAAAATGTGATTCGGTGTGATATCATCTGCTTTTAAACCGCAATTCTTTAAACTTCTATGATATCCATCCTTACTTAAAAAAAGAAGCCCTTCTTTTCTGAGTGAGAAATGAATGGAGCGATTCATGAGTCCATGGTGTTTCAAATCAATTTGATGATGAATCCCTTGACAAATCACTAAGTCCATATTGTTGTAAGGTGGATTTTTGATTGGACAGTGATTACTAAAAAATATCTTAGATTTCACCTTATTCGCTATTGAATACATGCCATTTTTAGATTCAAAGAAACGGTCGATATCCTTTTTCTCTACATTCTTAATTTGTTCAGAAGAATATGTGGCACTTCTAGCTATTTTGATATTGCCTAGTAATTGATCCGTACCAAAAAGTTGATATTCCTTTTTAAGCTTGAGTTTTTCTAATAGAATAGATAGCGAATAGACACTTTCTCCTTGATTTGCACCTAATACCCAAATCCGGATAGGGGCTGAACTCTTCAGATTATCTAATTCTACTATTTTCTTTTGGAGTAATTGCCAATCTATGTTTGGTGAAAAGAATTCTGTTGAAGCATTTTCAAGGTTATTTATGATGTTATAAAGCTCTTCTGGATAGTTTTCATAAAATGTATTGATTTCAGCAATACTCTCAAATGTTGATTTGGCTAAAAATTCAGGAAACCACTTTTCAAAATACTTATATGACCAACAGAAGTTAGATAGATTTTGAAATAGTTTGATGATTTCCTTTTGGTGATGATTCTCTTCTAAAGAGGTATTCTTAGTTGATGGTGTTGAATAAGAATTGTAAGACTTCGCAAGCATAATAAAGCAATCATAAATTCTATGTTAATAAAGAATTTACAATTAGAATATCTTACATCTGTAATGTTTCTATAGATAAATCTAAATGTATTTAAATATTACAATTGTTGCTTACTAGTTTTATATTGAATTACTGTATAGGTATTAATGATGAAAATCTTTACTTTTTGATACTAAAAGTAAATGTAGAACCTTCTCCAACTTTAGATTTTACATTGATACTTCCACCGTGGAATTCTACTATTTTCTGACAACTTGAAAGCCCGATTCCAGAACCCTCATATTCATCTTGTGTATGAAGGCGTTGGAATACTAAGAATATTTTTTCTTGATATTTTTCAGAAATTCCGATTCCGTTATCTTCAATACTAAAGTTGTAGAAACGTTTAGTCTCTTCTCCAGTGATAATTACCTTCGGTTGAACTCCTTCCTTGTGAAACTTTAAAGCATTTGAAAGAAGATTTTGAATCAGCTGTCTAAACTCTGTTTCGTAAGCATTTACTTGTAGAGGAATTCCACGAATAACTATATCTGCATTCAAGTCATTTATTAATTGTTCTAAGTCGTGTACAACATCTTGAATAACTTTTCTAGGAGAAACGACAGATAGTTTATTGTTTTTTCCTAGTCTCGAATATGAAAGCAAGTCTTTGATCAGTGTACTCATACGATTTACTGCTTGTACTAAAAAGCCAAGATATATGTCGGCTTTCTGATCAAGTTGGTCTTCATATTCTGTTTTCATACGTTTTGCAATAGTCGAAATTGTACGGAGTGGTTCTTGAAGATCATGAGAAGCGACGTATGCAAATTGTTTAAGTTCTGCATTCTTCTTCTCAAGTTTATGTTTTTCATCCAACCAAGTGATATCAACAATGCTGCCTATAATTCGTGTAGCTTTACCTTCAATATTTCTTTCAATCACTTTACATTTGCAGTAGGTGTAAATGATTTCACCATCCGAATCATAGAATCTTAGCTCAATACTTTTACTTTCTTCTTCACTTTCCCATTTGAGCAGTTGATGGAGTTTGAAAATGTCTTCATCATGAACATAAGATGCCCAAACATCAAAACTTTCAAATTCTTTATTCTCATCTCTACCAAGCATTTTCTTGAAAGTATGACTACTCGTAAGTGTCTTTTGTTCAAGATTAACTTCCCAATACCCAGCCATTGTTTCCTCCAAGATTTGCTCAAAAACAATATTCTGTTGATGGTACTTTTGCTCTACAAGTTTTTGCGAAGTGATTTCAATAAATGAAATTACCACTCCTTCTTTCTTGCCATCTTCATCTATAAATGGCATACTCCTGTTGAGATACCATTTATCTGATAATGTCTGGAGTTCATGCTGTTGAGGCTTCCCTTCAGCAATAACCTTTGAGATATTTTCTAAAAAGACGCGGTTGTATTTACTTTTAAAACTAGAAGTGAAGTGTGAAATTGGTCTGCCAATATCATTTTCAGTGATGTGGAACTGATCTTGAATGGCAGGGGTGAACTTCAAAATACACATTTCACGATCTATAAAGATGGTACCAATTTGGGTACTCTTTAAAAGGTTACTTACTTCAGCATTAAGCTCACTAAGCTGATTTACTTTATACTGATGTTCCGCATTTACAGTATAAAGTTCTTCATTCAAACTTTGTAATTCCTCATTAGAGCTTTCAAGTTCTTCATTTGTAATCTGTAGCTTTTCATGATTGAGTAATTCTTTCGCAATTACATCATTCATCCTTTTTCTGAGCAATGAAAGTTCTTTGGTGAGGGAGTTTATTTTCTCTTGTGCATTATGATGAATATTTTCTTCATCGAAGCTATTTTTTGAAGACAGTTTTTTCTCTTTAGGGATTAAATAAATAAGATATTGATTGCTTTGCCTTGGTCCTGATTTAATTTCTTTTAAAAGTATTTTTAAGCTGATTTGTTCTTCATCTGAAATTGTGAAAAAAGTTTCTACTTCTGCTTTTGCAGTCAGCTTATTCATTTCAAAGAATAGAGATTGAATCTGAAGATTAAGTTCTTCTGGAAGTAGCTCGAATAGATTGATACTAAATCCTTTCTCCTTTAAAGAAATGAATTGAGTTAAATCTCCAATGGTGTGTAATATATTTCCGTTGAAGTCTATCTTAATAACCGCACCATTTACCATCTGAATAAGGTCAGAGCTGATGTTCTCGTGCATTTCCAGCTCATGTCTTGTCTTATTTGGAGCAGTAACAGGACGTAGGTCAAATTTTCGGGATGGTGAAAGTTGTTTGTGCCCAAGAACAGGGGATTTATTTATACTTTTAAAGATATTTAAACCTGTTCCTTCTTCTTGGATATCTCCCTTTAAGTGATCTACTGTTTCACTTTTTCCTAAAACCAAATAACCATTTATTTTCAATGCATAATGCAGTCGCTCTAATGCGGTTTGTTGTGCAGAAGCATTCAAATAAATGATGAGGTTTCGGCAAAATACCAAATCCATTTTGTTGAACGGAGGCTGAGAAATGATATTATGCTCAGAAAATATAATCTGAGAGCGAAGTTCTTCACTTACTTCATAAAATCCATGTGTATTGTGACGGAAATATTTTCTCTTTAAATCTAATGGTACTTTATCAACAGATTCTGAAGAGTAAATGCCTTCTCTTGCAATCAGTAAACTTTCTTTGTTTAAATCTGTGGCAAAGATTTTTATTTTGATGAATAGATTTCTTCTTTCAAGCTCCTCATTAATAAGCATTGCTATGGTGTAAGCTTCTTCGCCTGTACTTACACCTGCACACCATACTTTGATTTGCTCACTGTCAGAGTTTTTATAATCGTCAACTATTTTGGGAATTATATATTCAGATAGATAATTCCAAACTTCTAAATCTCTAAAAAATTCAGTGACTCCAATTAAGAAAAATCGTTCAAGAGAGAGAACTTCATTGGGTTCACTTTTTAGGTATTCGTAATAATACTCTGGTGTAGGGATTTTTTTCTTTTTGAGTATTTCTTTAAGCCTTCTGTAAAGATTTCCTTGTAAATAGTAATTGAAGTTGTTTCCTGTGTGGTTGTGAATTAGTTGTAAAATCCGATTAAAAGTATCTTCAACTTTCGTTACTGTTTTCTGTTCTTCTTTTACGGTATTATATCGTCCGTTTTTGAGGATATTTTGAAGCTCAATAGCCAATAATTCAACAGGTAAAATATGGTCGGCTGTTTTTGTATTTAGAGCAGCTTTAGGCATACCATCGAACAGCGCTTGCTCAATGAGTTGTATCATCACTTTTCCCCCATGGTTTTTTGTTTCAATGACACCCATACTTCCATCGGTACCCGAACCACTCATGATGATGGAAATGTTATTTTTTTTGAAGTATTGAGCTGCTGAGATTAAAAAAATATCGATAGGGTGATGAGGTGTTTCTGCTTCTATTCGTTCTTCAAGAATGAATTTTCCATCTTTTACTTGAACTAGGTTTCCTTTAGGGATAAGGTATATTTTATGCGGAAGAATCGCTGAATTATTCTCAATCATTTCAACAGGAAGGTTGGTTTCCTTCTTGATGATATTCAGCATATTACTTTTACTGAATGGAGAGAGATGATGGATTAGTACAAAAGCGCAGGGTAGTGCTTTGTCTTTCGGTATATAGTTAAAAAACTGTTGTAATGCTTCTATTCCTCCAGCACTTGTCCCGATTGTTACAAGGTTAAAGTCATGGCTTGCTTCTAAAATCTCTTTTCTAGAATCAAACTTTTTAGCATCGTTATTCATTATAATTTATTTATGTCGAAAAAATATGGTCTTTGGGTGTATATACAATCTCCTAAAATAATTCCTATTCGTGAAAAATAGAAAGCATAAGTAAAGAAATATAACTTTTTTCAGTGAAGCCTTTTTCCGATGAAGATTTCAGAAAGTTTAAATATTATACTATTTTTAAAAAAATATCATTTTTAATTTTTCAAGCATAAAAATGGAAGTTCAACAAAATTTCAGCATTGTAGGAATAGGAACTAGTGCAGGTGGGTTAGAGGCTTTAAAAGAATTTTTTGAGAATGTTCCATTAGATTCTGATATCGCTTTTGTAGTTATTCAACACCTTTCACCTGACTATAAAAGTTTGATGGCTGAATTGCTTGCAAAAAGCACTGAGTTGCCAATCCATGTAGTGAGTGACCAAATGAAGGTAGAGGCAGGGAATATTTATCTTATTCCTCCAGGTAAAAATATGACAATTACTTCTGGAGAGCTGAACCTCACACAAAAGCCAATTCTAAATGATCTAAACCATTTACCAATTGATATTTTCTTCCATTCACTTGCTGAATACAAAAAAGAATCTGCCGTAGGTATTATTCTTAGTGGAACAGGAAGTGATGGAACTAAGGGTATAAAATCATTGAAGGAGCATGGTGGAATGGTCATGTGTCAAGACCCTCTACAGGCAAAGTTTGATGGTATGCCTCAGTCGGCAATAAATACCGGCTTAGTAGATTATATTTTGCCAGTTGAAGAGCTTCCAGTAGAGCTTAATAATTATCTATTGAACCCTGGAGAGATAGATGCTCCAGCAAGAGAGTTAGAAAATAATGAAAGTTTAGTTCTTGAAATTTTAAACCAAATCAATAAGGTTGTAGAACTAGATTTTAAACAATATAAAAGACCAACCCAAATCCGACGTATTACCCGAAGAATGGGGATTGGTAAGTTTTTAAGTGTCTCAGATTATTTGAAGCACTTAAAGGAAAATACGAATGAGGTTGAAGAACTTGCCAATGAATTCTTAATTGGAGTTACTCGATTTTTTAGAGACCCAAGTGTGTGGGAAGCATTTGCAGGAAAAGTAATTCGTGAGTTAGTAGATAAGAATAGAAACAGTCATGATATCATTAAAATATGGTCTATTGGTTGTAGTACAGGTGAAGAGGTGTATACCACAGCCATTCTTCTTTTGGAAGAAATGGAGAAAATAGGAGTGAAGTTCACTATAAAAATCTTTGCTACTGACTTGTCTAATAATCACCTTGACGAAGCCAGAAAAGCAATCTATTCTAATGGGATTGAAGAGCAGGTTCCGGATCAATTTCTGAAAAAATACTTTATCAAGGAAGGGGGTAACTATCAAGTGATTGATAGAGTCCGTAAGATGGTAATCTTCTCTGAGCATAATGTACTGGAAGACCCTCCATTTAATAAAATGGATATTGTTACCTGTAGAAATATGCTCATCTATTTCCAACGAGAAGCACAGTTTAAGGCACTAAGCATGATTCATTATGCTCTTAAATTGGGAGGCTATCTTTTATTGGGAAGTAGTGAAACTGTAGGTGATTACAAAAAGGTATTTAAAGAAATTGATCGAAAGGCTAAGATTTATCAGAATAAAGATCAAGCTAAATATTTAGAAGTTAATACTCTTTTTCAGCAAAGCCATGTAGGCTCGCATAGAGTTGGTGGAGGAAGTAAAAATCAGAACATGGAACATCGAATGATTCAGGTGATGATGGATGAGATGACATCAGAACTTGATGTGGCTGGAGTTTATATAGATGAAAACTTTGATATTCTACATGCGATTGGTGAATTTAAACAATTTGTAGTTCTCCCAGATCGAGGATTTAGTATCAATTTGCTGCAGATGATGCCTAATAACATTTCTGTAGCTATCAATTCATCAGTAAGAAAAGTCTTAAAGACAAAAGAGAAAGTTAGTTTTACAGGACTTACATTTGAGAAAAATACCAAGCATCTTTCGCTAAACCTTCTTGTAAAGCAAGTAGAGGTGAGATCTGGTACTTTAAGACCTTGTTTCTTAGTCCTGTTTTTACCCGATACGAAAAGAAAGCTTACTGATAAACAGGTAAGTAGTATTCCTTCGCCTGAGTATCCGTTTGACTCTCGTTATGCAGAATTAGAACAAGAACTTAAAAATACGCGTGAAAATCTTCAAGCTACCTTAGAGGAAGTAGAAACGAGTAATGAAGAATTGCAGGCTACAAATGAAGAACTATTGGCCGCTAATGAAGAACTTCAAAGTACAAATGAAGAACTTCAGAGTGTGAATGAAGAGCTGCATACTGTGAACGCTGAGTATCAGTTGAAGGTGGAAGAACTTTCTAGAGTAAATATTGAAATGGACAATCTGTTTAAGAGTACTCGTATTGGTACGATATTCTTAGATAGACATATGAATATTCGTAAGATTACTCCAGCGATCAAGGAACAATTCAACTTGAGGGAAAATGATATCGGGAGACCAATTACCCATTTTACTTCTAACTTTGGTGAGGAAGATAATCAAGTAATTATGGATCAGTCTCTTAATGTGCTTCACACAGGTATACCTGCTGAAAGAGAGATTCATACCAAAAATATGCATTGGTATTTGAAAAGGATTATGCCTTATTTGGATGCTGAAGGTAAAATTGACGGTGTAGTTATTTCCTTTGTCGATATCAATGAACAGAAGACTTCTAAAGACTTATTAAATTCAAATCAAAAGTCTTTTGAAAATGTCTTAGAAAGCGTAAATGCAGGATATTGGGACTGGAATATAAATGAAGGTATTGAGTATTTTAGTCCTTCACTCAAGAAAATTTTGGGTTATGAGGTGACTGAAGTAATTGGAAGCTTGGATGCCTTAAACACAATTATAGATTCAGATAGTCAAGGTGAGTATAAAAAAGCTTTGGATCAGTTTATTGCAGAAAACAATCAAGAAACATTTGGAGCAAAAATACTTCTAAAGACTAAAGACGGGCAAAAAATTCCGATGTATAGAAAGGCTGCCATAGCTGAAAGAGATAGTGAAGGAAAACCTACTAGACTTGTAGGTTTCCATTTTGATTTAAGCTCATTAGTTTAAAAAAACTATAAAAATAAATACCCTTTTGTTATGCAAAAGGGTATTTATATACCATTGTTCTCAACTTTGCCATTCGGTCAATCATTTCCCAAGCCATCCGATCCCATTCATTTTCTTTATCTACCGTTTTATTACGTTTCAACAGTAACAAATCTGTAATGAGATGTTCCATTTTGGTTCTGACAAAATCTTCTTTTTTAAGCTGATTCATTTGCCAAGCAGGAAAACGTCTTTTATTAATTTCTTGGCTTATAACATTGATAACATTGTGTCTTTGATCCTTCTTTATATTTTCAAAAAGGGCATCAATACTTAAATCATCTCCTTCGATGTACTGAATAAATCGATTCTTTTCATAATACAGATATCCTGTAATCTTGAGGAGCTTATTTTTATTAGACGCTTTGAGTGTAAGATTTGCAAGTTTGGTTTGGTCGAATTTCATTGTAGCCTCACTCACATAAACAAGACCTTTCATATTTTAGCTGCTTATTGTTTAATTATTATTCGAGTAGAAAATAAGTATCTGTAAAATATGAATTTTTCTCTTTTGAGTCTAGACCTAATCTGTTTTTAATTAAATATAATTACCTGAATTTCTATTGTTTACTATACTCCATATTTAGAAAATGCAACAAGTCCTTTTTGTTGTATTGGTGTTCTTATGAGAATTGTAGTTTGATTTAAAAATAAATTTAGATTGTTATGTGTAAGTAAAACAGTGAGTTATGACGTGTCTTTAATTGTTTTTAATACATTCAATGTTGTTTATTAAATATTCAGAAAACAATTATTAATAGTAAATACAAGCTGTGTTTATTTACTGCAAATTTGTATTTGGGTTTTTATTTCTGTAGTAAAAATCTAGTGTGGATTGCTTAAATGAGAATTCCAATTCATTTCGGTGGGTATCGAAATATTATTGAAGATTACAGGTATAATAGACCTACTTATACCTTTTGAAAACTAGGATTTTAAGCTTTGCATACGTAAAGAAAAGTTAGCATACAGAGGAGTATTTGAAGGGATTTATCTACTCTACGCTAATCAAACTTTCATCAACAAACTTGTATATGTCTAAGCTTAATAAAGCTAATTCGAAAAGGAAACTATTCGATGTTCACGCGCCTGTCTTTTGGCCTGCTGTGATCTTATTAACTCTTTTCATTTCAGTCACGCTAGTGGTTGGAGCCCCTATGAAAGAATTTTTTGCAGATGTACAAAATGCCATTTCTGAGTACTTCGGTGGTTTTATGATTCTTTCAATCAACTTTTTCTTGATTTTCTGTCTCTATATGGCCTTCGGAAGATTTGGTCATGTGAGGCTAGGAGGTAAAAATGCAAAACCTGAGTTTAGTACTTCGGCTTGGTTCGCGATGCTTTTTGGAGCAGGAATGGGTATCGGTTTGATGTTCTGGAGTGTAGCAGAACCTATGTTTAACTACGTTACTCCAGCCAAACCAGGTGTCGTTACTCCTGAGACTATTGAAGCTTATGCAGAAGGGATGAAGTACGTATTTCTTCACTGGGGATTTCACCCTTGGGCTGTTTATGCTTTGGTAGGTATGGCATTGGCATATTTCACTTTCAATAGACGTCTACCTCTGGCTGTTCGTTCTGTATTCTATCCAATTCTTGGGGAAAGAATCCACGGACGTATCGGTGATTTAATTGATATTCTAGCTGTTTTAGCAACCTTATTTGGTTTGGCTTCCTCTTTAGGTTTAGGTGTACAACAAATCGGAGCTGGTTTCGAATACCTTTTTGGAATAAAAAATACAACTGAGGTTCAGATGCTTGTCATTGGAGCAGTGACCTTGGCAGCAACGGTTTCTGTGGTAACAGGATTGGATAAAGGTGTGAAAATGCTGAGTGAGTTAAACCTTTATTTAGCAGGTTTATTCTTACTTTTTGTTTTGGTAGTAGGGCCTACAATGTTCATTTTCGATGGTTTTATTGAAAACCTAGGAAATTATGTAGGAAACTTTATCGAATTGAGTTTTTGGACGGAATCTTATGTGAATGGTAAATTCAGTGAGTCACATGTAGATTGGCAAAACGGATGGACATTGATGTATGATGCTTGGTGGATTGCTTGGTCTCCATTCGTAGGTATTTTCATTGCTAGGATTTCCAAAGGAAGAACCATCCGTGAGTTTGTACTCGGGGTATTATTTGTTCCTTCCCTTGTGACTTTCTTCTGGATTTCAGCATTTGGTGGTACAGCAATTTTCTATGAGTTGACAGGTGTAGATATTTCAAATACAATTATGGAAGATGTTTCAACCTCATTGTATTTCTTAATGGAGCAACTTCCACTTTCAGAAATATCTTCAGTAATATCTATAATTCTTGTGATCAGCTTCTTTGTAACATCATCCGATTCGGGTTCTTTAGTGGTAGATTCTATCACCTCAGGAGGTAAGTTAGATGCACCAGTCGGTCAACGTATTTTTTGGGCGCTGACAGAAGGTTTGGTTGCAGCTATGCTTTTATACGGAGGAGGATTACAAGCGATACAAGCTGCCGTAATTACCACAGGATTGCCGTTTACAATTGTCTTAATCTTTATGGCTTTTAGTTTGAGAAAGTCTTTGAAAGATGAAGCTGAAGCCAAGAGTGATATTTCTGATTATGAAAGAAGAATTATTGAGATGGCTCGACAGCGAAAGCAGAAAAAGAAGACGAAAGAAGATGGTTCTGCGCTAGAAAACGAAGTTAAAATCTAATATTTATAGCTCATGAAGATTATTAAGCATATTGTTGTCGGATTGGATTTGTCTACCATGGACAAATATCTTTTGAATTATGCTGCTTTTATTTTCAGAAGATTAGGACCTGAAAAAATCAGTTTTATTCATGTGACACCTTCTTTCACTTTATTGGAAGAACTTCAAGAGATAGACGATGATGAATATGAACCTTTGGATGTTCTTATTCAGAATGAAATGGAAGAAATAATTGATGCAGAGTTTACTCCTCATGTACAAGGTGATATTGAAAAGAATATAGTTGTATTGGAAGGCGAGACAAGTGAGCAGTTTATCCGTTTCTCTGTTAAATCTGATGCGGATTTGATTCTTTTAGGTAAGAAATCCGGCCTTAGAGGTGCTGGAGCTACTTTAAAACAAATCATTTCTCTTTCGCCTTGTTCTGTGATGTTGGCTTCTGAGCTTGCTCCTCATAGCATTGATAATATTCTTTTGCCAATGAATTTCTCAAAACATGCTAGATTGGCATTTGAAAGAGCTAACATGCTTTCTAAGTATTTTGGCGCAAAGTACTTTATGCAATATGTCAATACAGAAGTTTCTTTTAATGGCTTATTACAAAATCAATTCTTCAACAACTTTAACTACGATAAATCAAAGTTTAAAGAAGAAGTTGTAAAGAAAGCAAAAGAGAAGTTTAAGTCTTTCTTGAAGAAAGTAGAAAAAACAGAAGATGAGTTACCTGCAATCAAGTTTAGTGTGAACACAGATGGAGATCCTTCTTACACAATCTATAGATATGCAGTAAAGCAGAAGGCAGATTTGATTCTTCTAGGAGCGGGAATTAGAAGTAGTTATTCTAATCTTTTCTTGGATAGCGTTTCTGAAAAACTTGCAGGATATGATATGACAATTCCAATTTATATCGTGAAAGATAAAGAGCGTAACTTGAAGAAAATCAACTCTATTTTTTAAAAAAGAATCTCTATTAAAAATAAAATCCTCAGTTGAAGTACTCTAAAAGTACTAACTGAGGTTTTCTTTGATAGAATGAAAATCAGCTTAAGATAAAGCAGTTTTATAAGTATCTAAAGCTCTTTCTCGGGCATATGAATGTTCTACTATAGGTTGAGGGTAAGTCAAGCTTTGAAATTCTGGACACCACTTTCGGATATAATCCATTTTTGGATCAAACTTTTTGACTTGACTAGTAGGGTTGAAAATTCTAAAGTAAGGAACAGCGTCACAACCTGTTGATGCAGCCCATTGCCAATTTCCAACATTAGAAGATAACTCAAAATCTAAGAGTTTTTTGGCAAAATAAGCTTCACCCCATCGCCAATCAATCAGAAGATGTTTACAAAGGAAACTAGCAACAATCATTCTAACTCGATTGTGCATATACCCAGTCGTGTTTAATTCTTTCATTCCTGCATCTACAATTGGATAGCCAGTTTCACCTTTACACCATTTTTCAAACTCAGCTTCATTATTTCGCCATTTCACAGTATCATATTTTGGCTTGAAATTACTAGATACAGTATTCGGGAAATGATACAATATTTGCATAAAAAACTCTCTCCAAATCAATTCACTTAAGAAAGTCTCTGAGCGATCTAGTGCATAATTAACTATTTTACGCACACTAACTGTCCCAAATCTTAAGTGAGGACTGAGTAAGGATGTTCCATTGATGGAAGGTTTGTCTCTAATATTTTCGTAATCTTCTACAATATCAAGGTGATAGGGCAGGACTTTTATTTCTGAAGGCTGAATTCCAATGTCGTCTTTTAATGAAAATTCAAAATCTGTTTTCAATAAATTGAGTTCTTCTAAGCTATATGTAAGTTCTTGACTATGCTGTCTGGTGAATTTTTTAAGCCACTTTCTCTTAAATGGAGAAAAGACCGTATATGGTTTTCCATCATCTTTTAAGACATCATTTCCTTCGAAAATCACTTGATCTTTAAAGCTTTCTGACGCAATACCATGTTTTTCTAAAAAAGTAGTAATTTCTTGATCTCGATTTATAGCGTAGGGTTCATAATCGTGATTCCAGAATACTTTATTGATATCATAATCAGCATTCAGCTTTTCAAAGATTTCATTTGGTTTCCCTTTTTGAAGAAGAACACCACTATCTGCCTTTTTTATCTCGGTATTTATTTTCTCTAATTCATCGTAGATAAAGTTGACTCTAGGGTCATCACGTTCCAGATCATCAATGATTTGGGAGTCAAAAATAAATAATAGCAGCGTGGGGAAGTCAGGGTTAATTGCATTGTAAATTGCTGTATTGTCTTCTAACCTTAAATCTCTTCTAAGCCAAACAATATTAATTTTCATAGTTATTTCAAGTTGTTCATGATATTAACTTTTGTGATAATAGATAGTTTGTTTTAGTATTTAAAATCTTCGGTATTTATCCGCAATAAAATGATATATAGAAATTAAATTTTCAAATAAAAAAGGTCTTTGTTCCATAGTAGAACAAAGACCTAATTATTAATTTATATCGAATAAAGAACCTTATTTAATAAGATCTTGTGCTTGTCTAGCAATTTCTAGTTCCTCATTTGTAGGAACGATCAATACTTTTACATTTGAATCTTCAGCTTGGATTTCTCTGATTCCAGGTTTACGTAAGCTGTTTTCTTCTTTATTCAATTTGATGCCACAGAAATCAAGTCCTTCAATAACTTCTTCACGTACAGCAGTATCATTTTCACCTACACCAGCAGTAAAAACAATTGCATCTACACCGTTAAGTGCTGCAATGTATGAACCGATATATTTCTTGATTCTGTAAGTATAAAGATCTCTAGCCATACGAGTCTGAGCATCACCCGCATTGATTTTGTCTTCTACATCACGCATATCGCTGAAGCCTGTAAGTCCAAGCATACCTGACTTCTTGTTCAATAGGTTGTAGATTTCGTCAGTCTTCATATTTAGTTTTTCCTCCAAGAAGAAAATAACTGCAGGGTCAATATCTCCAGAACGAGTACCCATCATAAGACCAGCTAATGGAGAGAATCCCATTGAAGTATCGATACACTTACCATCTTTTACTGCAGACATCGAACATCCGTTACCCAAGTGTACTGTGATGATTTTACTACCTTCTTTTGGCAGATTTAAATATTCAAGTGTTTTTGCACTTACATATTTATGAGAAGTACCGTGCATACCGTAAGAACGTACATGATGCTCTTTGTACAATTCCTCAGGAATAGCGTAACGGTAAGCGTGAGCAGGCATAGTTTGGTGGAATGCCGTATCGAAAACAGCCACTTGCTTTGCAGAGCTAAAGATTTCTGTACAAACTTTGATACCCTCTAAGTTGGCAGGGTTATGCAAAGGTGCTAAAGGAATAACTTCTTCAATTTTCGCCTCAACTTCTGGAGTAATCAAAGTAGTTTCATTGAAGTATTCGCCTCCATGAACAACTCTATGACCTACAGCACTAACCTCATCTGGGTTTTGGATAACTCCAATTTCAGCATCAGTCAATAAGTTTACCACTTCAGAAAGTCCTACTTTATGGTTCGGGATTGGAAACTCTTTTACCACTTTCTTCTCCTCACCGTTAATGAAAGTTTTGTGAGAAATATTCCCTACTTCCAAACCGATTCTTTCCACAATACCACTAGTAAGTACAAGCTCACCATTCATATCAAACATTTGGTATTTGATAGATGAACTACCTGAGTTGATAACAAGAATTTTCATATATGATTTATAATTTTAAAATACTCGGCTAATTAAAAAAAGGACAGTTCTTTAAGAACTGTCCGTGATATATGTTTTACTCCCTTATTCAGCATTTTGTGCTTGAATAGCAGTAATCACTACTGTATTGATGATGTCATCAACTAGACATCCACGGCTAAGGTCGTTTACTGGTTTGTTCAAACCTTGAAGAACAGGACCAATTGCAATAGCACCTGTTTCTCTTTGAACGGCCTTATAAGTGTTGTTACCTGTGTTCAAATCAGGGAAAATCAATACTGAAGCTTGACCAGCTACTGGTGAACCTGGCATCTTTTGAGCACCTACTTTTGCATCTACAGCAGCGTCATATTGGATAGGACCATCCAATTTCACTTCAGGATTACGTTCTTTGGCAATCTTTGTAGCGTTTCTTACTTTTTCTACATCTTCACCTTTACCTGAAGCTCCAGAAGAGTATGAAAGAAGAGCTACTTTCGGCTCAACATTAAATGCCGCAGCAGTTTCTGCAGAAGTCAATGCAATTTCAGCCAATTGCTCTGAGTTCGGGTTAGGGTTAACAGCACAGTCACCATAAACCAAAACTCTGTCTTCCAATGCCATAAAGAATACTGAAGATACTACTGAACACCCAGGTTTAGTTTTGATCAACTGAAGTGCAGGACGGATAGTTGCAGAAGTTGTATTGATAGCACCAGATACCATACCATCAGCATCTCCTGTCATTACCATCATTGTACCGTAGTATGACTCATCTGCTGCCAAATCTCTAGCAACATCCATAGTTACTCCTTTATGCTTTCTCATCTCGAAGATTTGTTCGGCATAAGACTCAAATTTAGGAGACTCTGTAGGATTTACTACGTTTACTTTATCTAGGTCTAAAAGGATACCGTTTTTAGTGATAACCTCTTGTAGTTCTTCTTTATTTCCTAGTAGAGTAAGGTTTACAATTTCTCTTTCAAGAAGGTCAGCTGTAGCCATCAAGATACGAGGATCTTTACCTTCTGGAAGTACGATATGTTGTTTGTTTGCTTTTGCTTTTTGTACAAGGTTGTACGTAAACATCTTAGGCGTAATACCATTTGATGTAATTGAAGTAAACCTGTTGTCCATTTTTTCAATGTCAACATGCTCTTCAAAAGCTTTTAAGCAAATCGCAATTTTTTCTTTATCTCTAGCTTTAAGACTAGCTTCAATATCTTTTACCAAAGCAGAAGTCTCATACGTATTTGTCTCTACAGAAAGAATTGGAAGTGGATCAGGAAGACCTTCCAGTAGTTTATAAATTGAGCTTTGAGGCTCTAAACCAGTTGAAAGTAGAATACCTGAAATATTAGGATAATTCTTTGATAAGCTAGCTTGAAGACAACCAGTAATGATATCACCTCTATCTCCAGGAGTGATTACAAGACAATCTTCACGAAGTCGGCCAAGGAAGTTTTGCATTTCCATGGCAGCTACAGAGTAATCATGAACTAAAGTATCCAGTCTTTCTTCACCCCAAAGTACTTTTGCGTTCAATTCTTCTGCTACATCGCGTAGAGAAGGGCTATTTAGTCTTGGGATACATGGAATAACCGATAAAGTATAATCTCTATTGTCATAGAGTTTATTCAATTCTGTAATTAGCTCTTCACGAATTTCATTTGAAGCTCTGTTAATTACCACGCCAGCAACCTGACACTCTCTTTCTAAGTAAGAGTCTACTGTTAACCTTGTAGGAGTAAGGGCATCTTGTACATTCTTTTGGTGTGCGTTACCCAAAACAAGTACTGGAATACCTAAGTTTTTAGCGATATCTGCGTTGTGATTGAACTCAAAAGCAGAACCTTCACCACTAAAATCAGAGCTTGTCAATAAGATAAAATCACACTTACTTTCTAGCGCTTTATATTTCTCTATGATTTTGCTGAGCATTTCATTGTATTGCCCTTTAGCAATCATAGCGTGCGCTTCAGTTTTAGTGAAAGCGTATGATTCTTCGTAAGTCTGGTTTAAGTTGAAGTGTGAAATGATTAGGTCAATGTCTACGTCCTTCTTGCCTGCAGCAGGCTCAGAAATCAATGGACGGAAGAAACCTACTTTTGAAGTTTTGCGAAGTACATGGTCAATAATACCAAGTGCCAAAAGTGATTTACCACTTTTAGTCTCTGCTGTACTAATGAAGATGGATTTAGCCATTCTCTTATTTTATTCTATTTAACAGTGCTATTATCAGAATCGTTTATACAGAATGAAGAGTACATAATTTAAATGTCATTCTGACATTAATTATGCGCACACTTTTCCTCTATATAAATTATCAATTTTCGTTTTCGAGATAAAAATAACCTTAAATAAGTCGCATCAACAAGTTTTGAAATGTTGTTGTTTGTTTATCCTTTTAAATATCAATGTAATTTTTAATTAGTTTGTTCGTATGTGGTAGTAAATGAGTCTCTTAGATGTTAATGATAATAATTGTTAATGTTAAATTTCAACTGTTTACAAAAGTGAATGGAAATTCATCCATTCAAAATATTAAGTGTTTTAAGTACTGTTTATGTGCTGTGATTACACAGAATCTTCAATGGTGAAAAAGCAGGACTACTCGAAGAGTTTTTTGTTGAAAAGCCTCTTTATTCTTTTAACCTCTTTTCTAAAAAGGATATGTGCAACAAGAGAGTGCAAGGGGAGAAGTAGTAAAATAATGACTGTATATAAGGAATATTGATGAGCAGTAAAAAGTAAAAAGAAGATAAAGGATAATCCAAATAGCCAAGAACCGATCATGATTCTACTGCTTTGTAATAATTTATAGTCAAGAAAAAGCAAGCAACCTCTTCTTGTATCTTCTATTTTACCTTTTATAATAGGAGCGTAGTTAGCTTGTTTATTGGCTAATTCCTGTAAGGAAAAACCATCCGCATCTATCACTCCTTGAAAATAGAAATCTTCAGAATCTGTCAATTGTTCTATTTTATATAGTAGCTCTTCCCTTTCATATGGGAGAATGATTGTTTGGCTTGTTTCTGGGAAAATAGTCATCATTCTTCAATTTACTTAACATCTATATAACAGAAAAGCGGATGTTTTCTCCCGAGAACATCCGCTATTTTTTTTTTTTTCGATACAAGTAAATTTATTAACTGGCAGCTATTTTTTCATTGCGTTCAAAATCATAAAGTGTAAGCATTCTTAGTTGGTAGTAAGCTACCCAGAATTCTTTCAAAGCATATAAATAGTTCCTTTTCGCAACGTCTTTTGAGTTTTGGGCAAAGTTCCAGTCTGTAACTGAAATTTCACTATTTAAATATTGCTCTTTTGCTACTTGAAAACGTCTTTCAGCTCTTTCTTCTGTTTTTTTAGAGATTCTGACCTTGGTTCTTAAAATCGGAATTTGTTTGGCTAGAATATATACTTGTTGCGTGAAATCTAGTTCTTCTTGTTTAATAGAACTCTCAGTCAGTTCTTGACTTGAAATCGCTCTTTGCAATTTCGCCTTTCTTTCTCCCCAATCTACAATTGGTATTGTAAGGCTCAAGTTTACTTTTTGAAAAGCATCTGGAGCATAGTACATATCATCAACATGTTCTGCATTGTTGTAGAATCTTACACTAGCGCCAAGATTTATATTTGGTCTCACATCTGCTCTTGCCTGTTTTACATTTCTTTCGGCCTCCAAGCGTCTTCTAGTAAAGGCTAAATATTTTTCTCGATTCCTTTTTGCTTGAGTGATAGCTTCTTCAGGGGGAACTGAGAAGTTTGGTATTTCATCAGGGACATAGAGTGTTATCTGATCATTCTTTGGCAATCCTAAATAGTTATTCAAAGTGATCATGGCTTTTTCCGACTCTAATTTTGCCGTTGCATAATCTCTTTGAGCGGTCATTACGTTGATTTCCATTTGCAGCAATTCATCCTCGTTCAGTTCATCTTTTTTCTGAGCATAGATTAATTGGTTGGAACGGTAGTTCTTTCCTGCAATGTCTAGATTAATTTGCGAAATCAACAAGTTGAAGAATAGTTGAGTGCTTGAATAAGACACATATTCTAATTCTTCTGCATATTTTTTTAATGCTTCTTGGTACTTCATTGGGATAATTTTCTGATCCCATTTCATTGCGTTAAAACCAAAAAGACGTTGATTAAAACCAAATTCAAATACGTCACCAGCAAAAGAAGGTGCACTTTCTATTAACTGATACCTATTTAAAGAGGTACTCATATAAATAGAACCTCCCGTTTGTGGGATTTCCTGATAAATATTGAGTTTAGAAAATGTATTTATATTTTGAGTAACTGTAGACGAAAGCGTATCATTTTGAATATCATAAGCTTTTGTCCTTGAATACTCAGGTAAAGTAGTTGTTAAAGAGATTTTTGGTTTAAATCTAGGAGTGAAGGTTCTGTAATCCCAGTATTTATTTTTCTTACGAGAACGAGCTTGTTGGGCAGCCAATGAGTTATCTTTCGCAAGTAAGATAACTTCGGATAAATGGAAGTTAAATTCTTGCGCAAAAGAGACTTGACATATTAAAATGATTACTAAGGTTACTAGGCACTTTTTCATCTTCCCACAAAAACTCTTTTACCAATCGTTTGCTTTAAAAGTGTCTTGAATATTCAATAAAAATTCAAGTAAGAATACAAATTTAAAAATACTGTTTCATAATATCAGTATTTCTTTAGTATTTGACTATAATCTTTAAATTTTTTACCAAATATTTGAAAATCATTAAAAGTTCAACATCTACTTAAGAACAATAAAAAGTGGAGATGTCCTTTTTCTAAGAAGATTAACTTCATTAAGCCGTAAAAAATTGTTTTTTATCCGTATATTTGTTCCCAAATTTCAAAAATACGTCTTCATACATTTCAAAAAAAGAATTAATGGCAGAAATCCGTTATAGGGTAAACGAACAAATCCGCGCTAGAGAGGTGAGGGTTGTAGGAGAAAATGATAATATAGAAAATGGTGTCTATTCTAGAGATGAGGCTCTTCGTCTTGCCAACGAGGAAGGATTAGACCTAGTTGAGATTTCTCCAAATGCTAAACCACCAGTTTGTAAGGTTACTGATTACACTAAATTTAAGTACGACCTTAAGAAGCGCCAAAAAGAATTAAAAGCTAAAGCTGCTAAAACTGTAGTTAAAGAGATTCGTTTCGGACCTAACACCGATGACCACGATTTGAACTTTAAGCAAAACCATGCGATCAAGTTCTTAAAAGAAGGTTTTAAAGTAAAGGCATACGTACAATTCTACGGACGTTCAATTATCTATAAAGATAGAGGACGTGAGTTGTTAGAGCGTTTTGCTCAAAACTTGGAAGAATACGGAAAAGTTGAACAATCTATCCGTCAGGAAGGTCGCCGAATGATCTTGTTTATTGCTCCAAATAAAGCACCAGGAGCGAAAAAATAAATTTGATATTCGAAAAATTATTATTTATATTTGCACGCCCATTTGAGAAAATGGGTGTTGTTTGTTGAAAAAGGTTTTGCCGAGGCCCTTTTGGCTGCCGTAGGCTGGCTGGTTTTTCAACTATGTTTAATTATCGGTTTTCCGATTAAATTTTACAAAAATGCCAAAAGTAAAAACTAAATCAGGCGCTAAAAAGCGCTTTAAGTTGACAGGTACAGGTAAAATCAAAAGAAAGCACGCTTTCAAAAGCCACATCTTGACTAAAAAAGAAACTAAGCAGAAGAGAAATCTTACTAAAACTGGCTTGGTAGATAAGTCTGACGTGAAAAACGTAAAAGCAATGTTGAATATCTAATCCAGATATTTTACAGTATTTCTAATTATTTGATTTTAAAAACATTTATATAAAATGCCTAGATCGGTCAATCACGTAGCTTCAAGAGCTAGAAGAAAAAAGATCCTAAAACTTGCGAAGGGTTATTGGGGTAGAAGAAAGAACGTTTGGACAGTATCTAAAAATGCTGTTGAAAAAGGTCTTGTTTATGCTTACAGAGACAGAAAGCAAAAGAAAAGAGAATTCAGATCTCTTTGGATTGTAAGAATCAATGCTGCTGCTCGTTTGCACGGAATGTCTTACTCTCAATTGATGGGTAAATTGAACAAGTCTGAAATTGAATTGAACAGAAAAGTTCTTGCTGACTTGGCGATGAACCACCCTGAAGCATTCAAAGCTGTTGTTGAAAAAGTAAAATAATTTACTCTTTCTCTAACAAAATAAAAGGCTGTTTTCTTAATGAAAACAGCCTTTTTTATTATCTCTTTGTTTAGTTTATATCATCTCAAGAATACTATCGAGGTATTCTCTACTGTTTGCAAGCCTTGGTACTTTGTGTTGCCCTCCAAGTTTGCCTCTTCCTGCCATCCATTTGTAAAAGAGTCCTTGTTCAGCACAATGGATTTTAGGTCTAATTAGCGCAATATCTTTATAACGTTTGGCTTCATAATCAGAATTAATTTCTTGAAGTCTTTGGTCTAAGATTTTGCTGAATTTATCGAAGTCATTTGGAAGCTTCTCAAACTCAATAATCCATTCGTGTCCACCTTTTTTACCTTGTTCCAAATAAATTGGTCCAGCAGTAAAATTCGTGATCTGAGCTTCGGTAGCTTTACAAGCCTTTGTGATTGCATCTTCGGCATTTTCAACAATCAGTTCTTCTCCAAATGCATTGATGAATTGCTTTGTTCTACCTGAAATTTTAATCCTGTGAGGAGCCAATGAGGTAAACCTTACTGTATCTCCAATCTGATATCTCCAAAGTCCTGCATTGGTCGTAATTAGCATTGCGTAGTTTTTACCCAATTCAACCTCACCAACCCCCACTGCTTTAGGATGATCTTTTCCCCATTCGCTGCTTGGGATGAATTCATAATAAATCCCATGATCAAGCAGAAGGAGCATTTCATCTTCTACATTACGATCTTGTAAACCGAAATATCCTTCAGAGGCATTATAAACCTCTAAATAATTCATGCGAGGGTTATTAATCAGTTTTTTGAATGTATCTCGATATGGGCCGAAAGCTACAGCTCCATGCGCAAATAATTCCAAGTCTGGCCATACTTCAGCAATGCTTGATTTTCCTGTAATCTCTAGTATTCTTTCAAGTAATACGAGTGTCCAAGTGGGAACCCCTGCCATACTTACGACATATTCGTCAATAACTGAATGTGCCATTTTCTCAATTTTAGCTTCCCATTCTTCCATAAGCGCTACTTCTATGGAAGGAGTTCGCATATATTGCGCCCAAAAAGGAAGGTTTTTCATGAGAATGGCTGAAACATCTCCACAAACCAAATCTTGGTTCATGAAATTTTTCTGATATGAGCCTCCTATAGCCAAACATTTACCTTTAAATAAATTTGTTTCGGGGTAAAGAGCAGAATAGAGAGAAAGCATATCTTTTCCAGCCTGATAATGGCAATCAAATAATGACTCTTCTGATACGGGGATAAATTTACTTTTTGCGTTTGTGGTTCCTGATGATTTAGAAAAAAAGTTGATAGGTTCTGGCCAGAGAATGTTTTGTTCTCCTTTCATAATTCGATCTATAAATGGGAATAGATCTTCATAGGTTGATACTGGGACGCGCTCGCGGAATATTTCTGGAGATGTGATAGAAGAATATCCATATTTCTTACCCCATTCCGTATAAACAGCCTTCTCAATTAAATAAGTGAATACCTCCTGTTGAATGTCAGCAGGAGATGACATCATGTATTCTAGGCGTTTCATTCGGGAAGAAGTAGCCCAACCAAAAATTCGATTCAATACCTTCATGAATAATTACTTAAAACTCCCGAGTTATTAGACTGAAGGACAGATGATAAACTCAGCTATCCTTAAATGAAATATTCTAAAATTAATGATACTAACATTTAATCTCGTATAGTTAGACTTGAAAAAACACAAAATGTATCTTTTATCAAAGTTTCTTACAGACCTTTTTTAAAAGATAGTACATTAATAGAAAACCTGTTTTATAAAAAAAGGTCACCTTCGTCTATAAAAGGTGACCTTTCGGTTTAAGTAAGTAAAATTAATCAGCAGAAAAATCTTTCTTTTTAAGCTCTGCATACTCTCCAAAATATGCTTTTCTTACTTCCGGATCATCGATCATTTGTTCTGGAGTACCTTCTCTAAACAGTTTTCCACTCTGAAGAATGTAAACTCTATCTGTAATCGAAAGTGTTTCCGTAACATTGTGATCTGTGATCAAAACGCCAATATTTCTTTGCTTAAGTTTATATACAATACGTTGTATCTCTTCTACAGCAATAGGGTCTACACCAGCAAAAGGCTCATCCAATAGAACAAATTTAGGGTCTGTAGCTAATGTACGAGCAATTTCAGTACGACGACGCTCACCTCCAGATAATTGAACTCCTAAGCTCTTACGAACATGAGAAAGGCTAAACTCTTCAATAAGTTCTTCCATTTTCTGCTTTTGTTCAGCTTTTGAAAGTCCCATCATTTCAAGTGGAGCCAAAATATTTTCCTCAACGGTTAGTTGTCTAAAAACTGAAGGTTCTTGTGCCAAATAACCGATGCCTTTTTTGGCTCTTCTAAACATAGGAAGTTTTGTTAGAGGCTCTTCATCAAGAAATATCTTACCTTGATTAGGCTTTACAAGTCCTACGATCATGTAAAAACATGTTGTTTTACCTGCACCGTTTGGTCCAAGAAGTCCCACAATTTCACCTTGTTTCACCTCTACAGACATGTCGTTCACTACTGTACGGGAACCATATTTCTTAACAAGATTATCGGCCTTCAGTATCATAAGATTCTATATTTAATGACTCTTTATTCAAAAAAACACCTCTCAAAAATAATATAAAAATCTATTCATAAGAAGTTATTTTGAAAACTAACACATTTTAACAGGGGAAGATTTTATTGTATTGATTTTAGTTGTCTCGAAGTCCGTTTATTAAGGTTATTTTTAGTGAAAAATAAGACAATTTTCATAAAAAATTTAGTATTCAGTTGGGGTATTATAACTTTGTACTACTAAGAATATTATTAGACAAAGAATTTTCATATTCTATTGTTTCATGACCTGATCTGCAAGAATAGCGTTTTACCATATTATGGAAATCAACACTACGAACAACGAAAAATCAACTGTACTTTACGTAGATGACGAACCTCAAAACCTGGTTTCTTTCAGAGCTAGTTTTAGAAAGATTTATCATGTACTTACGGCACAAAGTGGGCCAGAAGCACTTGAAATCTTGGAAGAAAAACACCAGGAAATAAGTGTAATTGTCAGTGACCAGCTTATGCCTAAAATGACTGGGGTAGAACTTCTCGAAAAAGCGAGAGAATTGTATCCTGATATCATGAGGATTGTACTGACAGGCTATAGTGATGTTCAAGATATTATTAACTCCATTAGTAGAGGTGAGGTATATAGATATATTACAAAACCATGGAATAGAGACGAGCTTCAAGTAACTTTAGATAATGCAATTGAAGCCTTTAATTTGAAGGTAGAAAATAAACGCCTATTTGCAGACTTGAAGAAAGCATATGGTCAACTAGAGGAAGAGGCTAAACTTTTGGATCAGAAAGTAAAAGAGCGTACAAAAGAATTAGAGGAGCAGAAAGAGGAAGTTGAACGTAAGAGAATTATTCTACCAAAGCAGAACGAGGAATTAAACGCCTTAGATGGTGAGAAAAATTATTTGATCGGTGTGGTAGCTCATGATCTTAAAAGTCCTTTGAATCAAATTTCTGGATTTTTAGAGTTAATTTCACTTTCAGATGAAAATCTGACAGATGAACAACAAGAGTATATCAAAATGATTTCGCAGTCAATAGACCGACAGTCTGATATGATTACCCAAATATTGGATTTGAAAGCTATTGAATCTAACTCGTCTAATAAAAACACCCAAAAACTCGATCTAGCATTACTACTCAGAGAAACAGCAGAAAGATATTTCCTGACAGCTCAAAAGAAGAATATTGTGATTGAAACAGATATTCCTGATGAGAAAATGGAGGCTATGCTAGATGAAAATTATACTCACCAAATCTATCAAAACCTAATATCTAACGCTATTAAGTTTTCCCCTAAAAACAAAAAGCTATTTATCCGTTTGAATAATGTAGATGGTGTACTTAAGACAGAGGTAAAAGATGAAGGGCCAGGTTTAAGTGAAGAAGATAAAGCAAAACTCTTTGGGCGTTTTCAAAAGTTATCTGCTAGACCTACAGATGGAGAACATTCTACGGGTTTAGGTTTGTCCATCGTAAAACGTTTAGTGGAAGATATGGATGGGAAAGTTTATTGTGAGAGTAAAGAAGGAGAGGGAGCAAATTTTATAGTAGAATTTCCTAAAGTATAATATTAAGCCTTGGTATAAGTACTAAGGCTTTTTTATTTCAATTCAATGTTTGAAACAGAGTATTTCTTCACTTGCCCTTATTGTTGGGAAAACATTTCTTTTATACTTGATTTGACAGTATCGTCACAAACATACATAGAAGATTGTGAGGTGTGTTGTAATCCTATTGAGGTAACTTACAGTTGTTTAGATGGTGAAGTTGTAGCTTTTGATGCTCAGGAAATAGGGCAATGATTTTTTTGAGTAAACTTATCTTTTCCGTTTTAGTTTGATTTTTACACTTCTGTAATACCTGTTAGTCATATTTATTTTATTATCAATTAGGTGGTTTCAAGTGTCTTTAAGACGTTTTTATTTCTTCAAAAAAAGTTCATTTGAAGGTAAAAAAATTGTGTTAAGGAGGTTGAAGTTTAGTTCAGACTTGGTAGATTTGAATTATTAAATTTTACAAATATCTATAAAAACATGAACAAAGCTTTATCCCTGTTAACAAGTCTGCTACTTTCTGTAGCATTTTTCTCATGTGATACTCTTTTAGATGAGGAAGGAAATCCAATTGCTCCAGAAATCACATTTAAAGCTAAATCTGGTTATATCACTTCAGATGCTACCATCACTGAAGGAGATTCAATTAACTTTAGCTGGGAAGTTGTTGCAAAAACTTCAAAAATTGCAAGTTTCGTAATTCGTTTGGATAACGATGATATTTTTGCTCCAGATGATATTGATAAGAATGAGTATCAAGATGAGTTTGGGATTACAATGAGCGAAGAAGGTGTATTCACTTTTGCATTTATTGCAACTGATAAAGATGGACTTTCTACAAAAGAAGAAATTACAATTACTGTTGAAGCTGATGAAACTCCTCTTTCAGAAGCGCAAGCTTTAGAGTGGGTGAGAACAGGTGGAAATGATGCTACTGGTTTAGAAATGTTTGGTCTTACTTGGACAAGTAACACTTCTACTAGTGCTATTATTAATAAAGCTGCTGATAAGTTTGTAGAGTTACCAAGTGCTGCTTGGGCTGACTTGGCTTCACAAGAAGCATTGATGGAAGCTATTGATGTTGCTTCAGATATTTCTTCTTTCGAAGGAATTTCGGTAACTGCTTCTAAAGATGACTATGATGTAGTATTGGGTACTAAGAAAGACGATATGTATTACTTGATTCACATCACTTCTGCAGATGTAGATGCTTCAGATAGTAATGTAGGAACTGTAATTACAATCTCTGGAGAGTATAAGAACTAATATATAATACTCCAAGAGTACAATAGCCGAGACCTAAGTCTCGGCTATTTTTTTTAGAAAATATTTAAGCCAAAAATCACTTTAGTTCCTTCTACTTTTTTATCTCTAAACTGAGAAACAACATCTATGTCTAATATTCCAAAAATCCCACTCAGTCCGTATCCAAATTCAATATAGTTACCCAGAGTCGGAGTGTATAAGTAGTGTGTAAATACTCTTTCTTTTAACATCACTCTTTCCTTTAAAATAGGAAGACGTTTTAACAGCAATCGACTTGAACGTATGCCCAATCCTGCTTCTAGAAATTGATCACTTGTACTCTGTTCGTATAAATCTGTGAAAAAGAATTGGCTCGCATTATATCCTGTTGAAATCGAAATAGGATTATTATTGAAGTGCTGGAAATCTATAAAAGTCATTTTGGCATTATTAAAGAATTTCCCTGCTTTGGTATAATACGTTATATCATTTCTAAAATTAAGAGGACTTGTTCCATTTAAACCTGCGTAAACTAAATCATAGTCAATATCAGAGAGTTGGCTCCATCCTTTACGATGGCCAATGAAAAAAGTAGGGTACTTAGAATAAAGATTTCGTTTATGTCCTTTCTTGGTGATATGATAGAATTGCCTAGGAGTGTATTCAAGTTTAAGGTCAGAAGTTAGAGCTCTATGTTCCTCAAAGTTAGGCTCAGTTAATTCAATATTATCGATTTCATTACTGTAGCGTTCAGAAAAAGAAGGTATCTGAGTCCGGTTTGCATATTTGATTTTAGTAGTGAAAACTAACCCATGGATCAAATCAATTCTATTTACACCAGATAGATATTCTTCTTGGTATAACCTTAAAGGTGTTGAAGCACCAAATAATCCTAAAGATGTATTTAGTAGTGGACTAAAACCTCTGTAATTATTATAGTCTTGAGATGTACTTCCTATTTCAAGTTTTAATTGACCACGTTTAAGAGGAGAGTAGTTACTCTTAAATCCTAAGTTGAACATGAATCGCTCACGTCTTTCTGCATAACTTAGTTTACCATATAAATTTTGTCTAGAGGAGTTTTTCTTACTTAAAAAAGTATAGTTTAAACGAGTACCAATATTATAGCCGTCAACATTATTAATTGAAGAGCCAAAAAGAAGCCCATCAATCATTAATTTTCTATTTTTAGATTCATCATGATATAGTTTACCTCCAGATAGAAGTACTTTTCCCAATACTTCAGATGTTTTATCCCAACTTTTTTGAAATGCGCTTTTTGGTGTTGCATTTTTTATACTGTCCTCAATCTCCTTTTTTTGTTGTTCATCTTCTATTACAATTGCTATCGAATCGAAGAATAAGTCGCTTTCTAATTCGGAGTTTGTAAGTGGTACAAGTCGATTCTGATCCCAATAGCTACTATCTCGTTTATTTGCCATAGAGTCATAAGTCATGAGGTCTTCCATAAATTTTACTTGAAGATCTTCCTTTGGGCTATTCTCTTTGACTTCTTTTTGCGTAAGTCTGTAAAGCTTGCGCATTTCCCGGTTATTCAGATTATCTTTTTGCTCAAGTTCAATCAACTTCTGTTGTCTCTTTGTGATTGTACGTTGCTCTATTAAACTATCGAACTCGGTTTTTTCACTAGAATTAGAAAGTTTAGGTTTTCTAAGTTTATCATTGAGTTCTAGTTTATAATCTTGAACAGAAGTTACGTATCTAAAGCTCATTTCAGCCCCCATGAGTTTTGCATCTCCGCTTTGGTCAAAAGTTACTGGCATCCATATTTTTTCTTCAACAGGTGCATAAGTTTGAATGAGTTTGATGTTACCCATCGGATATTTAAAAGAGAGTTCTGCACTATGAATATTCCATATATCTTCATTGATATAAATTATACCTGTAAAGAGTTGAATTCCCCCTTTTCTAGGAGTTACCCTAATTTTATTTACCATCGCACCTTGGTCTTGAAACATCCCGAGGTATTCAAATTTGTAATATGAAAAAGCGTTTGGGGCTAGTGGACTTAGCACTTCCATAGACTTTTGATCATAGAGGTTGACCATATATATAGGAATTCCTGATTCCAAACTATCTGCAAATGGGATATTGGTCCGATTGGAAAGAATGTGATAGGTAAAGCCATCTTGCTGGTTATAATTGAGTTCCATAAAACTCTCCATAACCATTTTCTTATTTAGAAAGATATCTAAAGAGTCTTTGAACTTGTCTCCAATTTCTCCTGCAATCAAAGATGCCATTAGTTTAGGAAACTTGTGTACTTCAAAGTTCATTTTTGAATAACCTTCAGCTTCATAAGCTAATATCTGCTTCTGATAATAAGTTCTTAAACCTATTGCTTTACGCATAATGGGATAAGCAGGGTCTTCTTTTTTTCCATTAACCTCAACTTCGCCGAGTATAATTGCACTTTGCTTTAGTTGGATATTCAGTTCTAGTTCATTACTGCCGAGATTAACCTCTTTTTCTAGAGTTTCCATGCCCATATATTTGAATACAAGCGTGTGTTTTCCTTTAGAAAGACGGATTGTGTAATTCCCTTCAGGGTTACTTATTGTACTCTTTAAGTTTGCTTTAGAGTAAATACTAACAAAAGGTAAAGCTTCTCCATTTTCATCGGTGATTTTCCCCTTAATTTCTTGTGAGAAGGAATAAGTAGATGAGAGTAGTAGAATAGTAAAGTAGAAGTAAAGTTTTAGTTTCATAAAAATCTAAGTGTAATTAATTACTGAATCTTAGGGATATAGAAAAAGTATTCTTCAGAAATGTAACAATCTCATTCTAATTTATAGAAAGCTTTCATAATACTTAACAAAAGCTAAGGGCTGTTAAGAAAGATATCTAACAGTTTATTAAAATGCCCTAAAATTTAAAGATGTACTTTCTTCAAAATAGATGCTTATTTAGTATAAAACTTTAGGCCTAAATGTGTCATTTTCTTCTTTTCACGTCTTATTTGGAAAAGTTACAGTGAATTGTCATTTTACAATTTGCATTCAAAATAAAATCACAGACAGACTAATTTTTTGATTCGAATGAGAGTTATTACAAATATTCTTTTTAGCCTTTTAATCTTTTTGGTGGCTTGTAAGCAAGAAGTTACAAAAGATGTAGAAAGGGGGACAATTGCGATGAATGGAGCAGTTTCTAGTGCTCATCCGCTAGCTTCACAAATAGGAGTTGATATTTTAAGGAAAGGTGGAAATGCCTATGATGCAGGGGTAGCGGTTCAGTTTGCTTTGGCTGTGGCTTACCCTAGAGCAGGTAATATTGGTGGTGGAGGATTCGCTGTTATTCGAACATCTGAAGGAGAAGTAAATACTTTAGACTTTAGAGAAAAAGCTCCTCTAGCAGCACATGAGAAAATGTATTTGGATGAAAAAGACCAACCGATAAAGAACTTATCAGTAAAAGGGCATTTGGCAGTTGGTGTACCTGGTTCTGTAGCGGGAATGGTTACTCTACATGAAAAATATGGTAGACTCCCATTTAAAGTACTGCTAAAGCCTGCTATTGAACTCGCCGAAAATGGGGTCGTACTTACTGATGCTGAAGCCAAAACGATCAATAGATATCATGATCTTTTTAGAGAGGTTAATCCTCAAGGTTTTGTGTTTACTACAAAAGATGTGTGGGAGCAAGGAGACCATGTAACTTATCCTGCATTGGCTAAAACTCTGAAGCTTATTCAAGAGAATGGACGAGATGGATTCTATAAGGGCAAAACAGCAGAAGGGATTGTTGGTGAAATGAAACAAGGTGGTGGTATTATTACCTTAGAAGATCTAGAGAAGTATGAAGCCGTTTGGAGGAAACCTTTAAAAAGTTCTTTTAGAGTATATAATATAATTTCAATGGGGCCTCCTTCAAGTGGGGGAGTAGCTCTTTTGCAATTACTTGAAGGATGGGAGCAATTAAGTAATCCGAAATGGAAACATAATTCAACAGAATCCATCCACCTTATGACAGAATTAGAAAGGAGAGTTTATGCGGATAGAGCAACTTTTATGGGAGATGCGGATTTTGTAGATATTCCTATCACTCATCTTTTAGATTCATCATACCTCGAAAACCGATTTGCCTCTATTTCTAATGAAAAAGCAACAGATTCTCAAATCATTAAAGCTGGAGAGGTAGAAAGAATCGAAAGTTATGAAACCACTCACTTTTCTATAGTAGACAAAGAAGGAAATGCGTTGAGTATCACAACTACCTTGAATGGTAATTTTGGGTCTAAAGTTTTTGTAAAAGAAGGTGGGTTCTTCTTAAACAATGAAATGGATGACTTTAGTATTAAACCAGGAGTCCCAAATCAGTTTGGATTAGTTGGAGGAAAAGCAAATGCTATCTCACCAGAGAAAAGAATGTTAAGTAGCATGACTCCTACGATTGTAGAAAAAGGTGATGATCTTTTTATGGTTGTAGGAACTCCAGGAGGTTCAACAATCATAACTTCTGTTTTCCAAACTATCTTGAATGTAACCGATTTTGGTATGACAATGCAAGAGGCTGTAAATGCTCCTAAATTACATTCTCAGTGGTTACCAGATAAGATTGTTTATGAGAAAGGAAAAATGAAAAGAGTAGTTTTAGATGAATTAAAAGCAATGGGTCATGTGCTCGATTCTACAACTCAAATAGGTCGAATGGACTGTATTCTCAGATTAGAGGATGGAAGTCTAGAAGGCGCCTCAGATAGAACGCGATCAGATGGTGTCGCATTAGGGTATTAATCTTTGGAATAAAGAAGCCCTTTCAAGAGTTCTTGAAAGGGCTAACATATAAGCGAGAGAAAGAAATTAAGCTTCTACATCTTTTTCACGTCTTGCGCCTTCTTTGATACTTTCCACGATACTTGGATCAAGGAGAGTAGAGGTATCTCCAAAGTTGTCAAATTCACCCGCTGCTATTTTACGGAGAATTCTTCTCATGATTTTACCCGAACGTGTTTTAGGTAAACCTCTTACAATTTGTATCCACTCAGGTTTTGCAATCTTTCCAATCTTATCAATCACCATTTCAGAAATCTCTTGTTTGATTTCTTCCATCGTTGTCACCTCAAGTTTTTCAGGATCACAAATCACATAAGAGTAAATCCCTTGTCCTTTGATTGGGTGAGGGTAACCTACAACAGCAGATTCCACAACCGCATCATGCATATTGATTGCATTTTCGATTTCTGCAGTACCCAATCGGTGTCCTGAAACGTTCATTACATCATCCACACGTCCTAAGATTCTGTAATAACCATCCTCATCTCTTCTACAGCCATCACCTGTGAAGTAATAACCTTTGTAAGTCGAGAAATAAGTAGATTTGCATCTTTCATGATCTCCCCAAGTGGTTCTGAGCATTGAAGGCCAAGGATATTTGACGCAAAGATTTCCTTCTACACCTTTTCCTTCCAATTCATTTCCGTCTGCATCTAGCAATACAGGCTGAATACCCGGAAGAGGAAGGGTTGCATAAGTTGGCTTAGTTGGCAGAACGCCAGCAATTGGAGAAATCATAATACCTCCAGTTTCTGTTTGCCACCATGTATCTACAATAGGACAATGTCCTTTTCCGATATGCTGATGATACCATTCCCAAGCTTCTCTATTGATTGGTTCCCCAACAGTACCAAGCACTTTTAGAGAATCTAGTTTATACAATTCTACATACTCCAGACCTTGAGCCATAAGTGCACGAATAGCTGTAGGTGCAGTGTAGAAAATATTTACTTTCAATCTATCTACAATTCTCCAGAATCTACCTGCATCAGGGTAAGTAGGAACTCCTTCAAACATTACAGAAGTAGCACCTGCTAATAAAGGTCCATAAACTATATATGAGTGTCCTGTAATCCAACCGATATCGGCTGTACACCAGTAAACATCGTTTTCTTCGTATTGGAATACATTTTGGAAAGTATATGCTGTATAAACCATATAGCCGCCTGTAGTATGGACAACCCCTTTTGGTTTACCTGTAGAACCAGAAGTGTAAAGAATAAATAATGGATCTTCAGAGTCCATTGTTTCAGCTTCACATTCGTTGCTTACCGTTAACATTGCATCATGCCACCAAACATCTCTATTGGCTTTCATTTCTACAGGATCATCAGTCCTTTTGAGAACGATACATTTCTCTATACAAGAAACTTGGCTTAGGGCATCATTTACAATTTCTTTTAACGGAACAATTTTAGCACCTCTAGGTGCTGCATTTGCTGTTAAAAGAACTTTAGCTTCTGCGTCTTCAATTCTACTAGCCAAAGCTGATGCTGAGAAACCAGCAAAAATAACAGAGTGAATAGCACCGATACGAGCACAAGCCAAAACTGAGATTGCTAACTCAGGAACCATAGGCATATATAGACAAACTCTATCGCCTTTTTTAACTCCTTGAGCTTTTAACATATTGGCTGTCTTACAAACTTCCTCATGAAGTTGACGATAGGTAAGCACACGATCGGCCTCTTTTGGATTATTCGGAACCCAATGTATAGCTGTTTTATCTGCTCTAGAAAGTAAATGTCTATCAAGGCAGTTTTCAGTAATATTTAGCTTTCCACCTTTAAACCATTCTACTTTGTAATCTTCAAAATCGTGATCTAATACTTGATCCCATTTTTTTCTCCAAACAAAGGAATCGGCTACAGTTGCCCAGAATTTTTCAGGTTCGTTGACACTTTTACGGTACGCTACCGCATAGTCTTCTAAGTTATGAATTTTAGAAAGCATGGTAATACTAGTCTATTGTTGTTGTTTAAAGTTATTGGTATTCTAAAGGGTGATTCAGTACCGAATTTTATATCTTGAACATATATTGAGGGACAAGAGGTCGTGACTCGTTTCTCAGTTTAAGAAATAGAATTTTAAAGACTGAAAGCCCTTTGAGTTATAAGATTTTCATTGTTTAATTTCATTAACATTACGGATAATTTTATAAAAACCCAATTAAATAGTATATTCTTCCAAGAACTGTCGACGAAATAATGGTTTTCAGTGACCAATAGATGAACACAGTGATTTTTAGTATAAACAACACACAAAAACACGTATGAACGACCAAAAACTAGCTGCTTTTCACCTCAATCAAGAAAAAATCAAACAGCTTTGTTCGGAACTAGAAGCAAAGAAAGAAGAAGTTTTTCTAGGAGGAGGAAAGAAGAAAATAGAGAAGCATCACGCAAAAGGAAAGATGACCGCTAGAGAAAGAATTGATTACCTCATTGATGATGGATCAGACTTTCTAGAGTTTGGTACTTTTGCAGGTGATCAAATGTATAAAGAGCACGGAGGATGCCCTTCTGGTGGTGTAGTAACTGGAGTTGGAAGTGTACAAGGCCGTTTATGTGTCATTGTAGCGAATGATGCGACAGTAAAAGCTGGTGCATGGTTTCCAATTACAGCTAAGAAAAACCTTAGAGCACAAGAAATTTCGATCGAAAATAAACTCCCAATCATTTACCTGGTAGACAGTGCGGGTGTTTACCTACCAATGCAAGATGAGATTTTCCCCGATAAAGAACATTTTGGGCGAATCTTTAGAAATAACGCAGTAATGTCTTCGGAAGGCATCGTTCAAATCTCTGCAATTATGGGAAGTTGTGTAGCTGGAGGTGCTTATTTACCTATAATGTCTGACGAGGCAATGATTGTAGAAGGTACAGGTTCTGTTTTTCTAGCAGGCTCTTACCTTGTGCGTTCAGCAATTGGAGAAAGTGTAGATAATGAAACCTTAGGCGGAGCAGAAACGCATTGTGAAATTTCTGGTGTGACGGATTACAAATGTAAAGATGATAAAGATTGTCTTGATCGAATCCGTAATATCATGGATAAGTTGGGGAGTAATCAGAAAGCAGGCTATGATCGTACAACGCCAATTCCACCAGCTAAAGACCCCGAAGAGCTTCTTGGTTTATTCCCTGAAGATAGGGTGAAGCCTTATGAGATGCTAGAGGTAATCGAGCGTTTAGTTGACAATTCGGAGTTTGAACAATATAAAGAAGGCTACGGTCAAAGCATTCTTTGTGGCTATGCTCGAATAGATGGTTGGGCTGTCGGGATTGTAGCAAACCAACGTACAGTTCAGAAATCTAAAAAAGGAGAGATGCAAATGGGCGGAGTTATTTATTCTGATTCAGCGGATAAAGCTTCTCGTTTTATCATGAATTGTAATCAGAAGAAGATACCATTAGTTTTCCTACAAGATGTTTCTGGGTTTATGGTAGGAAGCCGTTCTGAGCATGGAGGAATCATAAAAGATGGTGCTAAAATGGTAAGTGCAATGGCTAATTCTGTGGTTCCTAAATTTACAATCGTATTAGGGAATTCATATGGGGCAGGGAATTATGCTATGTGTGGAAAAGCTTATGACCCAAGACTGATTATGGCTTGGCCTACAGCAAAAATGGCTGTGATGAGTGGTAATTCAGCTGCTCAGACTTTACTTCAGATAAAAGTATCCTCTTTGAAAGCTCAAGGAAAAGAAATTACAGAAGAGGAAAAGAAAGCATTGCTTGAAGAAATAAAAGCTAAATACGAAGAACAGCTTTCTCCGTATTATGCTGCAGCTCGTTTATGGGTTGATGATGTGATTCAACCTTTAGGTACACGGAAAGTAATTTCTATTGGAATAGCAGCTGCAAATGAGTCGCCTATTGATAAACGTTATAATGTAGGTGTTATTCAAACTTAATAAAGTTAAAAACTCTGCTCATTTCGAGCAGAGTTTTATTTTTGTTTTAAATCACTTTATCTTTGTATTTCAGACAATAAACTTGACTAAACACTTCAAACTCGTATGATTCATACAAGAATTAAATCTGTCGCTCAACGTCTAAACTGGTATAGAACAAAGGATAAAACTTTTGGGCTTTATCAAGGATATGTTTTTCACATGGGAGATGGAAACGGTATGAAGTTTATTTTTTGCATACTGAAAAATATTGACAACATTACAATTGCCAATCTTCAAGCCACGCTAGAGCTTCGTAAGTCAGAATTTAAAAATGTAAATATCAAATTACAGGATCGGATTTTATACCTCAGTTTTGAAGAAGGTATTTTTCCATCTATAAGAAGATCAAAATTTGTAAGAGCTTTAGATTCTTTAGTTGAAATCTTTGAAAACCTAGATATACCTAAACAAGATAGCTGTTTTGAGTGCGGGGCTGAAGAGGATCTAGATTATTACAACTATCAGCAAATGGGAATGTTGCTATGTGATAGCTGTTCGTCTAAGATGGAAGAAAAGGTTGAGCTTTCTCTTTTGGAATGGAAAAGTGAGGAAAAAAATTACTTAAAAGGTTCTTTAAGTGCAGGATTTGCCGCTACTCTTATCAGTGCTATTTGGATACTTTCAAGTTACTATTCAAATAAAGTCTTTCCTGGCTTTTCATTACTCATCCCTTATTTTGTGAATAAAGGCTATGAATGGGGAGGAGGAAGAATTGGAAAATGGACAATTCTTATTTTGGCTCTTATAATTACCTTTTTTGAAGGCATGTGTTTAGCATTTATTTTTGATAAATTCCACAATAGTCCAGATGTGCCTTTAAGCTCTTTATTGAATGGAGGAGCAATTTCACTTTGGGTTTGTATGATATCTGTGATATGGTTTTTCTTCTTTTATAAAGAAAATCTTCCAGAGTTTTATTCAGCCGAAAAAGTTAATTAAAAAACAAAGCCCAAGTCCTAGACTTGGGCTTTGTTTTTTATTCTATTACGATATCGTATTGACTATAAGCAGTAAAAATACCTATTCCACCATCAATATTTGAATGTGAATTTTTAGGCTCAATGAAAGGGTTATCCTCAAACTCTAGCAAGTTTCTTCGATCTTCTTGATTCAAGTAAAATGATTCATCGAGTGTATATAAGGTACAAATATATTGTTCTAGTAAAGAGTCTTGATGTTGGTTTAGATTTGTTGTAAATGATGCCACTCTTGTTTTGAAAGGATTAGCTTCATCTTTTGTATTTATATCTTCTCCAAACAAACCGTACACCGGAGAGTGACTGTGTTCAAAAGTTACTGTATCTACTTTAGTCCGTAGATAGGTGATTTGAAATGAATAATAATAGTGACCGTCAGATGGCGTAAATTTATAGTTTGATTCCCCATTGTATTTATAGAACATGTGATCAGATTCTATATCTGTTTTGAATTTCTCTATAATAAGTGATGTATTACTGAAAGGGACAGTGCATTGAGCTGATACTATTTTGTTTTTATAATTGATATCCAAATAGTAAGTTTTGCCTTCTTCTATTGAAAATAGATTTGGAATAGCTTCATAAAGAGCATAAGTCTCATTAAATAGGAGTTGAACCGTTTGTCCATTTTCATCTGAAATAAAAACATCAGCATCTTCAATAGTTCGACTAGATTCATCACTCAATTCGTAAGGATTATCAGTTTTGGCGACATAAACTCTTAAGATGTCAGTCTGTGGTTTTAGGTATCCGTAAACTACAATATCTTGTTGAAATTCTGGGAGATGCTTTTCTTCAACGTCTTTATATAAATACAGTTCATCACAAGAAATAATAAGTATTGAGAAAAGTAATAGTATATGAATAGTTTTCATAGATTAATCTTAGTTAAAATTCAAGTTTATAGCTGAAAGAGGGGATCCATCTAAATAGACTGACTTGTACGATATTTCTAGAAGTTGATTGACTACGATTTTGAGGGTTATAGATTACCTCAGAATTAAGTCTATAATAAAACGGATTTTGTCGTCCATAGACATTAAATAGAGAAACTTCCCAAGTTCTTTTCCTATTTCTTCTTTTAGCTTTATGAAACTGAATTGAGAAGTCCAAACGATGAAAAGCTAATGACCTGAAATTATTTCTTTCATCATAATAGTAATTATCCCCACCGGGAAAGATAAAAACTTCCTCAACATTGAAGTCTTTTCCAATAGACGTTTTATTAGGTATAAAATCAGTGCGATATGAACTATGAACATCGGTGGGTATGGTATAAGGTGTACCTGAGCCAAATACCCAAACACCCGATAGTGTAATATTTTGGCGTAGTTTATAAATTCCGACAAGTGAAAGATCATGTCTTCTATCCCAACTAGCCCAAAATTCTTTACCATTATTTAGTTCATCAAATTTAAGTTTAGCCCAAGCTAAAGTATAAGCTGCCCAGCCAGAGAAACGCCCATATTTTTTTTGCAGTAAGACTTCAAATCCATAAGATTTTGCATCACCTCTTGTAATATTATTTTGCCAATCAATTACTTTAAGATCAGTTACATCTTCAAAGTCAACCATCAAAAAGTTAGCACCTTCCTTATACTGAATAACATTTTCTGACCATTTGTAATAGCCTTCTAAAGTGAAATTTATATCATTAGGTAAATCTTTAGCAAAGCCTAAGGCTATTTGATTTGAGGTTTGTGGGATTACATTTTTAGTAGAAGTCACCCAAAGGTCAGTAGGGAGGCCAACACCCGTATTACTTAGTTTATGTACATACTGATTCATTGTAGCAAATGAAGCTTTTAAGGCTGTTGATTTATTTAGCTTTAAAGATGATGAAAGCCTCGGTTCAAAATAATCGTAATAGGTATCATCATGTCTGAATAAACTATACCTAATTCCTAAGTTGAAATGTAATTTTTTACTCAATTTGAAGTCATCTTCTATGTATATGGCACTTTCTTGAGTATATGTATTCTGAGTCGTATTTACAGGTATATTATCGTCTAAAGAAGATGCATAGACAAATGCCGCAGGTGCAAATTTATAAAAAGTAGAAGTTACACCGAGTTTTATAGCGTGTTTTGGATTTGGTAAATAATCTAAGTTAAACTTTATGGTGTAGTCATCTATTAGAGATTTGTAATTGAGATTATAAGTTTTAACCTCGTCATCCTCATTTTTATCTTTTGAGTTTACATTGAAATTATAATTGCTGGTAATTAGCGCTAAGTTTGAAAATAGTTTGTTACTAAAAATGTGATTCCACCTCAATGTACCTGTTAAGTTTCCCCAATACAAATTTTCATTGTGCTGGTTCTGATCTACAGTTTCATTCAAATAGTAATTATCTCTTCCAGAAAATCCACTTAAAAATATTCGGTCTTTCTTGCCAAGTTCAAAATTTACTTTAGCATTTATGTCATAGAAATAATATCCTGAATTGAATTCGTCTGTCATTAGAGGGCGAGAAACCACATCAAAATATGTTCTCCGTCCAGAAAGAAGAAATGAAGATTTCCCTTTTTGTATAGGGCCTTCAAGGGTCAGATTAGAGGAGATAAGTCCTAAGCCTATTTTACCATGAAATTCCTCTTGATGTCCATCTTTCATTTGCATATCTAAAACAGAAGATAATCTACCTCCGAAACGGGCAGGGAAACCACCTTTATACAGGTCAACACTTTTAATAGCATCGCCATTGAAAACAGAAAAGAAACCAAATAAGTGTTGCGCATTATAGACATTGGCATCATCAAGAATTAAAAGATTCTGATCGTCACTTCCTCCTCTCACAAATAATCCAGCACTTCCTTCTCTTCCTGACTGAACGCCAGGCATGAGTTGAATGACTTTTATAATGTCTTTTTCACCAAGGAAAACGGGTATTTCTTGTATTTGGCTTGTCGGAATGTTTATAACACTCATTTGAACCTCATCACTAACCTTATTTATTTTTTGAGCATTAACTTCAATCTCTTGTAATTCAATGTAAGAAGGAACCAAAGTCATATTTTTATCTACATTCTCAGATAGATTTATCTTAATAGTTTGGCTGCCATATCCTACAAATGAATATGTGATGTCGTATTCTCCTTTTGGGAGAGTGATAGAATAAAAACCATAAGCGTTTGTGCTTACTCCTGTAGAAGTACCCAATAAATAAATTGACACACCAGGCAATCTTTCTCCACTACTTTTTTCTTTTACAAAACCACTGATTGTGAATTTTTCTCCTTGAGCAAAGTTTGTTGTGAGTTTAAAAAGTAGTAATGATAATAGAATAAAAAACTTTTGTTTCATATCGAATTTTTAATGTAATCGAATAATAAGACATTTATTTCTATAAAGTTGACATTCAAATTTATTTTTTTCTTTAAAAATTCTGTTCCACAACGGAACACTCTGCTATTTTTTGAAGCACTTTTAGTGCTGTTTATTTTTGTGGTTATTGATTCAAGTTATTGATAATTAGCACCCTGTGTTGTTTGGTTCATTCTTTTCATAATAAATGGCATAACCGAACAGAATGGAACAATGGATAAAGTTATTTCACAGGAAATTCAGCATAAGGAAAAAAGAAAAAGATATATAAAACTTGGGATTGGTGTAGTGGCTATCATAGGAATAGGAATTACAACCCTTGATTTTTTAACCAAGTCTGTGTCTCGAAAAGATATTTTGATTGGGGTAGTTGAACGAGGAGAAGTGTCACTTGAAATATCTGCACGAGGAAGAGTTGAACCTGTTTATCAGAAAGCATTGACAGCACCTTTTTCAACCGTTTTAGAGTCAGTAGTAAAAACAATAGGAGATAAAGTAGATAAGGAAAGTCAAATACTTATTCTGGATAGAGAGGCTGAGTTGAGTAAACTCAAGCAGATGGAAGATGAGGCTGAAGTAAAAAGGAGTCAATTAAAAAAAGAAGAACTCAGACTGAATAAAGAATTATTTGATTTGGAAACGGATGCATCAGTTACAGCACTCGAAATCAATAATCTGAAAGCGAATTTGAGCAGTGAGAAAAAGTTATTGGAGGTTGGTGGAACAACAGAAGAATCTGTCCAAAAAGCGGAAACAGCTTTGCAGGTCGCAGAATTGAATAATAAGAAACTACAGAATGATTTAGCCTATAAAAAGCTATCTATTCAAGAAGAGCTGAAACTTCTTAAAATCAATCTTCAGATAGAGCTTGAAAATATAGAAGAACAAAAACGAAAGTTAGTGAAAGCGGAAGTAAAAGCAGGGATAGATGGCGCAATTACTTTTGTGAATGACAATGTAGGTTCTTCAGTTCAAACGGGAGAAGTATTAGCAAGAGTTGCAAATTTGGATGCTTTCAGAATCAAAGGAATGGTAGCCGAAAGTTACAGTCATCAGGTAGCAGTTGGTATGGAAGCTCGGATAGAAACAAGTAGTGAAGCTTTTACAGGTCAGGTAACAAGTATGGCACCTTCATCGGATAAAGGAATGGTTACTTTTTACCTTTCTATTGATGCTGATAGTACAACATTAAGTAAGCTCAGACCGGATATGATTGCGGATGTTTCTTTAAAGCTCGAAAGTAATAAAGGGACTTTGAGAGTGAGAAATAGAGGTGCTTTCTTAGGGAAATCAACGGAAGAGATTTTTGTGATACGAGGGGGAAGTGCTGAAAAGATTGATGTAAAAACAGGCTTTAGAAATACAGATTGGATAGAAATACAATCGGGTTTGTATGAAGGAGATTCTATCATTATTTCGAATACAGCTAAGTTTATCAACTCGCCTGTAGTCAACCTTAAAAGTGAATAAGTTATGAGGTATTTATATACGATATATTTCTGCTTTCTTGGCTTTTCAGTTTTTGGTCAGAACGTACTTAGTTTAAAAGAAGCAATTGAAATTGCACAATCTAATTCGTTGCAAGGAAAAGAATTTACGGCTACGCAAGAAGCTGCTGAATGGGAGTTTAAATCTTTTAGAGCTTCATTCTTACCTCAGCTTTCCCTTGAGGCTAGCCCTGCTTCTTATTCAAATACTTTTAATCCAATTACTCAGCCCGATGGCGGTGTAGAATATCAATCCATCGAGCAAAACAACGGAAGTATTCAACTAAATCTTTCACAAGAAATCGTAAGTACAGGTGGACAACTTTATGTTGGGAGTCAACTCGTGCGATTTGACGATTTCTTACAGAGTCAGCATCAATATAATGCTCAGCCATTTTTCATTGGATATTCACAACCAATTCTTAAGTACAATGAATTGAAGTGGCAGAGAAAACTTCAACCTTTACAATTAGAAGAAGCTCAGAAGGGGTACTCAGAAGATATGGAGTGGTTGGGCTTACAGACAACCAATTTATTTTTTGTGGCTTTGAAAGCACAAATTCAATCAAAAATTGCTCAGAATAATTTATCCGATAACCAAAAAATTCTCAAAATAACAGAAGAGAAGTTGGCATTGGGTAGAGCAAGCAAAAATGATCTTTTACAAGTCAAACTCAACGTGCTGAATGCTGGGAAGCAATTTTCGGATGCAGAACTAAATAATATGATGGCATTGAGAGCCTTGTGTGATTTTTTAAACCTTGACCCTGAAGATAGAAGTTTAAGTCTCCAATTGCCTCAAATATTGGACTTGAAAGAAGTAAGTGCGGATTTAGCTTGGAAGAAAGCACAAACAAATCGAAAAGATTTTGTGACTTATCACAAGAAAATGATAGAGGCAGAAAGTGAAGTAGCGAGAGTAAAACGCAATAATCGCTTTCAAGCAGATTTGAATGTTGCTATCGGATTTAACAATCAAGCTAATTCTTTAGATCAGACCTATTCCAATACAGTTCAATCACAACAAGTAAATCTCAGTTTGAGTATGCCGATTGTAGACTGGGGCAAAGGAAAAGGAGTAATCAAAGCAGCTCAACTCAAACGAAAAAGAATAGAGGCAAATGTAGAGCGAGATAAAATGACTTTTGAAAGGGATGTCATCAATACGGTACAACAGCTTTCCAATGCGAGTATTCAGGTAGATCGGAATATGGAGGCTCAAGAAATAGCTTCAGAAAAATACGAAATCGCTTTGAGCAAATTCAGTCTCGGAGAATTATCAATGCGAGAATTGGTTTGGAATACTTCAGAAAAAGATGCCGCTCAAAATGAATATATACTTGCCTTAGAATCTTATTGGTTAAGCTTTTATCAGTTAAGAACACTTACCCTCTTCGATTTTGAAACTCAACAAGACATACACTACTAAAATTTAGAATGATATAGACTGCATTCATGAAATATTTTCATTCTAAAAAACTTATTTAATTTTATATTTTAAACACTATTTCCATGATTCAGATTCAAAACATTAGTAAAGTTTTTAAAACTAAAACCATCGAAACTTGGGCCTTAGATGATATTTCTTTAGAAGTCAATAAAGGAGAATTTATTTCCATAATGGGGCCTTCAGGTTGTGGGAAAAGTACCTTGCTCAGTATTATGGGACTTTTAGATCGCTCTACTTCGGGTTCAGTTCAGATTGAAGGGATTGATCCAACGAATTATTCTGACAAGAAACTAGCGCATTTTAGAAACGAGCATTTAGGTTTTGTATTTCAGAGTTTTCACTTAATCAATGATCTGAATGTAAAAGAGAATGTTGCGATGCCACTGATGTATCGTAAAGTTGGAAGTAAAGAAACCAAACAACGAGTAGAAGAGGCTTTAGAAAGAGTTGGGCTTTCACACCGAATGAGTCATTTACCATCGCAACTATCGGGAGGGCAAAGACAAAGAGTAGCTATTGCTAGAGCAATTGTAGGTAGACCATCCATTATTTTTGCCGATGAGCCAACAGGTAATCTTGACTCAGTAATGGGAGAGGAAGTGATGAAACTTTTGATGGAACTAAATAAAGAAGGGGCTACCATTGTGATGGTTACTCACGATGAACAACAAGCTAAAATGACAGATCGAATTATCCGAATTTTTGATGGAAAACAAGTCTCAGTTCAAGCCTCAAACCTAGCTTACTAGAAACCATGAAGACATATATAAAACTTGCACTCACTTCTATGAAGGCAAAACCTTTTTTTACCTTCATCACCCTTTTTGGAATTAGCCTTACGATTGCATTTTTGGTAGTAGTTGGCTCAATCATCGACACATCTTATGGGAGTTATGGATTAGAAAAAAGAATGGATCAGATTCTAATCGCCAAAAAATTAGAAGTTGATAGAGAGAATGGTTATTCGTCATCTTTATATTCCTATTCAGCTTACAAAGATTACTTCAGTAAAATGAAAACACCTGAAGAAATCGTATTGATGAATGATAAGGGTTGGCAAAAGTTATACTACCAGAATTTAGCTGAAAAAGTACACAGAAAAGCTGTGGGAGCAAACTTCTTCAAAATCTTTGACTTTGAGTTGATTAATGGTCGTTTTTTTACTGAAGAAGATCGAAAGCAAGAAAGAGCTTTGGCGATTATTACAGACGAACTTGCTTCTACACTTTTTGGAACAGAAGATCCAATAGGGAAGACCTTAAGGATTAGTTCTCGTGATTTTGAAGTGTTTGGAGTGGTTGAGAAAGGAAATAGTTTGAGAAATTTTTCTTACGCAGATGTTTATACTCCGTATCAGATTGAACCTTCATGGGGTGGAAATATGAGTCCATTTTTAGGGAACTATACCATGTTTCTGTATTTCAAAGATAAAGAATCTGTAGAAAATGGCAGGGCAGAATTTGAGTCGGTTGTAAAGACTTTACCATTGAATAAAGACAATGAGGAGGTAGGAATAAAAGGAATTTGTTTAAAGTATACAGAAGATCCACTTTATAATCTATTTCAGATACAATCTTCGTCTGCTTTTTATGGAGTGATATTTACAGTGATTATCCTTTTTATGTCTTTACCAGCTTTCAACCTGATCAATATCAATATCACAAGAATGTTAGAACGTTCGGGTGAAATTGGGGTAAGAAAAGCATTTGGGGCTTCCATTTCAGACTTGGTAGTTCAGCTTATGGTTGAGAATACCGTAATCACGTTAATCGGAGGAATAATAGGTTTCGTTTTAGCTACGATTGGTGTGGTAGTCATCAATTACTATCAACTGCTAAATGCGGATGAGTTTTTAGAAATGAATCCGATGCTATTTGTATTTGGACTTTCTATTACACTTCTTTTTAGCCTTTTTTCTGGAGCTTACCCAGCCTTCAAAATGTCTAGTTTCGAAATTATTTCTTCTCTTAAATCTGCAAAACAATGATCAAACATAGCTTTTTACTTTTGTGGGCTCGAAAGCAAAAGAATTTCATGATGATTCTTCAGCTCGCTTTCTCGTTTTTCTTACTCTTTGGTGTTTTTACGGTTCTTTTTGATTTCTATGATAACTATAAAAGACCAAGAGGTTTTGATGTTGAAAATATAATGGCTCTTTACGTTGATGATACTCGCCTTCGAGTTAGCAGTGAAGATTTTGACAAAGATAAAATGAAGAGTTTCGAAAGCATTGATCAACTTCTTTTATCCTTAGATGAGATTGAAGGATTTGGTGGAGTCGATTCAAGTTTTCCTTTTGCAGGCTCTTGGAATTCAGAATCAATTGATTTGGATAGTGGAATTGGATATCAATATACCCGTCAGGTCATGACCATAGAAGCCATGAGTTTATTGAATCTTAACTTTATTTCGGGTAGAAATTTTAATCCTTCAGATTTTGACAAAGATTCAAAATCAATGATCGTGAATGAATACATGTATGAAGAAATAAAACCTTATCTGAATGAAAAAGAAGAATTACTGTTTTTAGATGGCAGTGTACGCATGAGAATTGTTGGTGTAGTAGAGGGTTTTAAGAAAAAGAATGAATTTGAAGACCCTTTAAGTATCGGATTTTGGCCAAGTAATCCAGAGAATTTTCGTCAGCCCCATATCTTAATTAAGACAAAGAATGATCCAAGAGTCATTGAGGCTCAACTGATCAGAGATTTAGAAAAGGTCAGTCCAGATTTGGCATTTGTTCCTAGGTATTTTGATGATATGAAGGATTCTGCAAACAAGGAAGTTTTAATGCCTTTGATCTTACTTTGTGTGATCAGTCTATTCTTGGTAATTAATATTGCGTTGGGGCTTTACGGTGTGCTTTGGTACAATATCAGTCAAAGAAAAAGTGAAATAGGGCTTCGAAGAGCGGTAGGTGCAGATAAGACGAGCATAACTCTTCAAATATTATCTGAAGTTGGCGCACTGTTTACTGTAGCTGTATTCTTAGGAAGTATATTTGCAATTCAGTTCCCTTTGTTAGGGATCTTTAACTTTACCAATTCCGAATATATTGTGGGGGCTTTATTATCATTTATATTTGTTGGGGTGATAACTATATTCTGTGGTTACTATCCAAGTAAGTTAGCCTCTCGTATTACGCCTGTTGAAGCACTTCATGAATTATAATTTAGAGATATGATTAAGCCTAAGCCGTTTATTTTGATTGTAGATGATGACCCCGCAGTGTGTAAGTCATTAGGTTTTTTCTTTAAACAAAAAGGATTTAATCCTGTCTTAGCCTCCAATCCAAAGGAGGCTTTTGATGCTTTGCCCGAGTTTCAATTTTCTTGTGTGATTTTAGATATGAATTTCAAGATCGAAACCACAGGTGAAGATGGCTTAAAAACACTTTCTAAGATCAAAAAAGATTACCCTAAATTGCCTGTTATCTTATTTACAGGTTGGGGAACAATGGAACTTGCAATTGAGGGGATGAAACGAGGAGCTTCTGATTTTGTGAGTAAACCTTGGGAAAATGACCATCTTTTGAAAACTGTAAATACTGCAATCGAATTGGCGAAAGAGAAGCCGCAAAAGCAAAAGTTTTCTAAAAGCTCAGAACGAAAAAAACTAGACCTTGAATATAACTTCTCTAAAATAATTGGGCAAGACTCAAAGCTATTGGAAGTTCTTGAAACCGTAGGGAGAGTGGCTCAAACAGATGCGCCAATCCTCATCATGGGAGAGAGTGGGACAGGAAAAGAATTGATTGCTGAAGCTATACATTTGAATAGTCCAAGAAAGGCAAATGAATTTGTAAAAGTAAATCTTGGAGGAATTTCACAATCATTATTTGAAAGTGAAATGTTTGGACATAAAAAAGGAGCTTTTACGGGTGCTCATACAGATCGGATCGGAAGATTTGCATTGGCTGATAAAGGCAGTATTTTCTTGGATGAAATGGGCGAGTTGGACTTGTCTTCTCAAGTAAAATTGCTGAGAGTATTACAAGAACGAAAGTTTGAGGTTTTAGGAAGTAGTAAAACAGAAAAAGCTGATTTTAGGGTGATTTCTGCGACAAATAAAGTACTGCCAGAGTTGGTGAGTGAAGGGAAGTTTAGAGAAGATTTATTTTTCAGAATTAATCTGATTACGGTTTATTTACCATCTCTGCGTGAGCGAAAAGAAGATGTTCCGTTATTAGCTCAACACTTTTTAGATCAGCTTTCTGAATCTTATGGCATACCTTCCAAAGGAATTTCAGAAGAAGCAATGAATTGGCTAAAAAATCAACCACTAAAAGGGAATATCCGAGAACTAAAGAATTGGGTTGAAAGTACGGTTCTGATGTCAAAAAATGAAACTTTAGAAGTTGAGGATTTTAAGACAAACCCAACTTATGTAAATGCATTTAAGGACGATGAATTAGAAACTGAATTTCTTCCCGAAGGATTTAATTTGGAGCAAATGGAAGAACTTATGGTGAAAAAGGCTTTAGAAGCTCACGACTATAAAATTGCTCCAGCAGCCAAAGCTTTAGGCATTTCGAGAAATGCTCTTTACAGAAAAATTGAGAAGTATAATTTATCAGATGCTTAGACTAGAATACATTTTTTTAACCCTACTTATCGTAGGAACTCTACTTGGGATAACTTTTCCTTTACGATTAGAACATCCACATTTATTTATCATAGCTGAAGTTGTCTCTGTAATTGTACTGTTTTGGCATCTAAGGTTATGGTATTTTTTTCATAGGCCACTCAAAGAATTGAATAATGCACTAAACCTTCTCAAGCATAATGATTTCCAATCTCGATTAATTACGAGCCCGCATCCTGTTGTAAACAAGTTAGTTGTAGTTTATAACAAGATCATGGAACGTTTGCAACAGGAACGTGTAAAACAACAAGAACAGCGATACTTTTTGGAACATCTGATCAATGCATCTCCAAACGGTATTGTTGTATTGGATTATGATGGAAATGTGTTGCAAGTGAACCCTTCAGCTTTGCAGATGACAGAATCTAAGCTTGAGGAACTGAAGGGAAAGGCACTAGGTGAAATCAAGAATGATTTCTTAAAGAAATTAGTTAGTATTCCTCTAGATGAAGTCATTGAAATAAATCTATCGGGAGGTCGGAGATATAGGTGTCAGAAAACAAGTTTTATTTTTAAAGGCTTTCCACAGCAGTTTCTTATCATTCAAGACAGTCTAGCTCTTGATATGAAGAAAGAAAAACAAGCTTACAGCAAAGTGATCAGAATGATGAGCCATGAAGTAAATAATACGGTTGGTGCAGTCAATTCGTATTTAGATACCTTGAAGATATTTGCACCCGAAGAGGATGAAGTGAAGGATGATTATTTGGAAGCGATTGATGTCGTGCAAGGACGAAATACGGCAATGGCTGATTTTATGAAGGCTTTTGCTTCTGTGGTGAAAATACCTGATGTAGATTTAAAAGAGGTTGATTTAGGAAAACTTATTGATCAGGTGCTTTTACTTTTTGCTCAAAATATAGATGAAGCAGACATTCAAATAGTAAAATCTTATCAAAACTATAAAATTCCTGTACTAGCAGATCGAATGCTATTGGAACAGGTATTTATTAATATTTTCAAGAATGCTGTGGAAGCTATTCAAGAAGCCTCAGAAGATGGGGGTAAATTGATAAATGTGTCATGGAACCCTAAAAAGAAAACACTTGAAGTTTGGAACTCAGGGAATAAAATTCCTAGGGAGATAGAAGAGCAGCTATTTACTCCTTTCTTTAGTTCTAAAGCAAATGGGCAAGGTATTGGTTTAACGATTTGTAGGGATATTTTAATGAAACATCATTGGGATTATAAGCTTTATTCTCCAGAAAAAGGAGGAGCTATTTTTGAAATTAAAATTTAGCTTAGATTAATAGTGATCTAATGAAAACCATAGTCTATTTTATGTGTTTTCATTTTACAACTTATGGTTTTAAATCTTTAAAAATGGAAAGTGTAATTCTCTTTGATGGTGTTTGTAATCTTTGCAATTCGAGTGTGAATTTTATCATTGATCATGATAAATCTAATCGTTTTGTATTTGCTTCTTTACAATCAGAAGAAGGAGAGAAGATACTTCAAAAAACAGGACTTTCTTCAGATTATTTGGATAGCTTAGTTTTAGTTGAAGGAGAAAAAGTCTTCACAAAATCGACTGCAGCTCTAAAAATCGCAAGTGGGTTAGCTTTCCCGTGGAATTTGTTTAAACCTTTGTTGTTTTTGCCTAAGGCTTTTAGAGATTTCTTTTACGATATCATTGCAAGAAACCGTTACAATTGGTTTGGGAAAGAAGATCAATGCCGTATCCCAACACCTGAGCTACGGCAAAAATTTTTATAAAAAGGAATATTCTTTTAACGCTCGATCAATGGCATCGGGACTTTCTAAAAAGAAAATGCCATTCTCATTTATTTTCTCCATAGAAAGCCTAATATCTCGGCTTTTATGAATTTTTTGAACGGTTGTAATAGCAGGATTAACTCCAATCTTTTCCAAAACTTGGATTACATTCTGATATCTGCTGAATGGGTTTTCACTACCAAAATGATATAATCCATGTGGAAGATCAAAGACTTTGGTGAGATTCTCTATAAACTCATAGACATATGTTAGCCCCCTGTATTCCATATCCGATACATTCATGACATTTCCTTTTAATTGATCATGAATGGTAGACCATAAAATATTTGGGTTAATCTTTAAGCCTCTTTCAGGCATACCGAACAACCAAGTCAGTCGAAGAATCCAAAAATTATCTAGAGTTTCGGCAATCGCCTTTTCAGCTTCTAGTTTTGTAGTTCCGTAATAAGTATTTGGGCTAGGTAGTGTTTCTTCAGAATACGGACCTTCTTCTTCATTCCCGTTAAAAACTTGTTCTGTACTTAGGAAAACTAGCTCAATGCCATATTCTTTACAGCATTCAGCAATGTTTTTACTGCCTAACACATTTACTTCATATGCTAATTCTTTATTTTCTTCACAAAGTTGTGTGCTTGTAATAGCTGCTCCGTGAATGACATAATCGGGCTGATGAACATCAAAATAATTATTGATGGCAGTAAAATCTCTGACATCTAATTCTTTACTACTAGGGTTTAGTACAATATATTGGTCTTTGACAAAATCTTTGAATCGAGTACCAATAAAACCACTTCCTCCTGTAAATAATATTTTCTTCATCGGATGTTTTAGATTAAATGAAACAGTAAAATTACTATTTCAAACATGAAATAGAAGAAGTAAGTAGGCTATAGTTTATTAATATTCATGAATTACTCATCACTTTCTTCCTCTTCTTCATCACCGCCTTCATTCAAATCATCTAAGACATCTTCTTCTTCATCTCTTTTATTTTCGACGGGTTCATCAGGTATAACTTTCTCTTTTACCTTTTTTTCTTTTTTAGGTTTGTCCTTTACTTTCTTTTCCTTTTTAGGTTTTTCGATAGGCTCTTCTTCTATGGTTTCTTCATTTTTTGGAGTCGGAGCCATTGAAGTCCAAAGCGCTTCTTCACCTCTGTCGTAGCTGTATATTTTCTTGTTATCCCTTTTTTCTAGGTTAGATTTACCTCTTGCTAGTCCTTCTCGTTTTTTGGTCATGTAAATACCAAACTTGGGTTTTGGAGCTGTTTTTCTATTTCCCCATTTTACTTTACCCGAATAGACAAAAGACATCTTCATAAGTGATATCTTTCGTTTCATGACTACGTAATTTGGTTGGTAATTTGCTGCCGCTTTTGATATTTTTCGGTTTTTCTTTAGGTCAACCACAATATAGTTACCATGATTTGAGGCTGCTTTACTAATCTTCTTATTCCTATTTGGGTCAATCAAAACAGTAGAACCGGTGAAGTTCTTTACTTTTCTGCTCATCTTTTTCCCTTTGTTCAGATCTACGACTATTGTAGTTCCAGTATGATCAGAAGCTGCCTTACTTATTTTTTTACGTTTGTTAGGGTCTATAATTATACTTACGTTAGCTCTATGTATCTTTTTTAAGATTGGAAATATTGAAGATCTGTACTTTGGTAACTCTTTGGTTAGTTCTTGCCCTTCTGTATTAGGTTTTGGGGGACTTACTAATCTACCTTTGTAACCTTCTTGGCTAAGAGACTTTGTCTTAGCAACTGGTTTAACGGGGTAGGGAATATAGATATTTGGATTTTCTTGAGCTGTTTTACTATCTGGTGTGAATTTTACTTTGGAACGGTCTTTCCCTTTATAACCTTCAGCTCTTAATGATTTGGTTTTAGCTTTTGGTTTTACTGTATATGGTATGTATACATTTGGATTAATTTGAGCAGATTTACTATCAGGTTTGAACTTAACTTTAGACCGATCTTTACCTCTATATCCATCAGCCTTAATTGACTTGGTTTTAGCTTTTAGTCTATAGTTTTTCATTTGAAGCCCTTCTGTTGTTTTGGCTTCATTCTTTTTTTCCTTCCTCTTAGACTTTCTTTTTTTAAATTTCTTTTTCCCTTTGTATCCATCTTCTCTAAGCGATTTTTTTTCAGCTTCTTGAGCAAAAGAGGTATTTATACTCAAATCAGAGATATACAGAATAGAAAATAGAAAAATGGTTTTATATAAAAGTCTTAGTTTCATAAAGCATGATTTTAGGCAGCAATACAACAAAAGATAAGCCAATCTGTACACAAATAAAAAAGCAATCCGTTTGGATTGCTTTATAAAATTGTAATTACTTCAATGCCTGTTCAATATCCCAAATTAAATCTTCAGGATTTTCAACCCCAATAGAAAGCCTAATCAAGTTTTCCTTGATCCCAAACTTTTCTTTGTCTTCAGGAGAAACATCAGCATGTGTCATGGTTGCTGGATGTTGCGCTAATGACTCTGTACTTCCTAAGCTCACTGCTAGTTTGATTAGTTTGAGGCTATTTAAGAATTTGAAAGCTTCAGCTTCGCCACCTTCAATCTCAACAGATACCATAGCTCCTGGAGAGCTACATTGCTTCATAAATGTCTCATACTGTGCATCACCTTCTTTTAGGTGTCCCAAATAACCGACTCTTTGTACTTTTGGGTGATTAAGAAGATAATCTGCAACTTTTTGTGCATTTCTAGCTTGCTCTTCCATTCTAATTTTAAGAGTCTCTAAACTTCTTAGCAATAGCCAACCAGTCCAAGGACCAGCCATATTTCCAAGGAAAGTACGCATGCCTTTGATCTTAGCAATCTGAGCTTTATTACCTAAAACTGCCCCCGCAATTACATCTGAATGACCTCCAATATATTTTGTAGCAGAGTAGACAACAAGGTCAGCTCCATGTTTTAAAGGATGTTGCCAAATAGGACCAAGGTATGTGTTATCTACTACCGTAAGTACTTCTTTATCTTCTGTATTGAAGTGTTTAGCGATGTTAGCACACATTTCGATATCAATAAGATCGTTTGTAGGGTTTGCTGGTGTTTCTAGGTACACCATCTTCAAGCGATCTTGGTAATCATGATCTGAAATTTTTTGAAGAATTTCCTCTTCAGATTGAGTAGCTTCAAAACTTAATGATTCTATCCCATATTTAGTTAGGATATGTTGAATGAAGTGGTTTGTACCACCATAGATAGGAGCAGAGTAAAGAACTACATCTCCTGGTTTAAGATTTTCAAGAAATACAGTACTGATTGCTGACATTCCACTCTCAAAAACGGCACAAGCTTCGGCGCCATCCCATAGTGTTAGACGGTCTTCAAGGATTTCAAGGTCAGGGTTATTTAATCTACTGTAAATAAGACCTAGTTCTTCATTTTTTTCTTGCTCTCTAAGACCATAAGCTACTTCAAAAAATGCTTTTCCTTCTTCTGCTTTCTTGAATACAAAAGTTGATGTTTGAAAAATAGGGCATTTGATCGCTCCTTCTGACCATTCAGGATTGTAGCCATAAGACATCATTAGACTCTCTGGTCGAAAATTCTTTATATCCATAGTGTTGTGGTTTGGTATGTTAAAAAAATGCCTATCAAATTTCAGAAGAGTGAAACTTGATAGGCTTAAATTAGGAAAGATTTAAAGAAAAAATATGTTGCAAAAAATCTTTATTTTAATATTAAGCGATTGTTGGATTAAAAGCATGTGTATTACAACGCTCTTTTACCAATTGTTCCAAACAATCAATCCATAGTGGGTGCTCATTCAAACTTTCGACCAAATCCCATTCTTCGCCACCATTTTCCTCGAATACTTCTTTATATTCTTCGCCAACTTCAAGTGTAGTTTCTAAGCAGTCGGCTATGAAAGCAGGTGAATAAGCTAAAACCTTCTTTTTACCAGCCTTTGCCAAGTCGATAATTACATCTTCCGTGTAAGGCTGAATCCAAGGGTCTTTACCAAGTCTTGATTGGAAACATACCGAATACTGATCATCTTTTAAGCCTAAAGCTTCAGCAAGTAATTTAGTAGTATGGAAACAAGCAGATCTATAGCAGTAAATATTTTGCTCTTGATTACAAGCACAAGTAGCATCCTTTAATTTACAGCAAGTATCAGTAGCTGCTTTTATGATTTGTCTTTCTGGAACACCATGGTAGCTAAAAATAACATGGTCATAATCTTTCTTCTTCAGATATGATTTTCCAATTTCTGCAAAAGCATTGATAAACATTGGATGATCATGGAAATGATCTATAAAGTCCATGTCTGGGATAATCTGCCAATTTTTGACAAGTTCCATTACTTTATCAGTAACAGAACCCACTGTGGCAGAAGCATATTGAGGAAATAATGGAACAACGATTATTTTATGTACCCCTTGTGCTTTTAGTTCAGTAAGTGCACCCTCAATGCTCGGACTTTGGTAGCGCATACCTAAAGCAACATGAAACTCTTCACCTAATTGTTCTTGAAGTAAGCTCTTCACTTTCACTCCATAGTACAAAAGAGGGGATCCGTTTTCAGTCCAAAGCTTTTTATATTCTTTTGCAGATTTTGGAGCTCTAAAAGGTGCAATAATCATATTTACCAACATCCACCTTTTCCAATAAGAGATATCGATCACTCGCTTATCCATTAAGAACTCTCTCAAATATTTTCTTACGTCTGGCACTTCAGGACTATCAGGAGTACCAAGATTCACTAATAGAACTCCTGTTTTTAGAGCTTGCTTCTGCTGCATATTTATAAATCTTATAAAATTGAATTCTTTAGAACGCCTCAAAGATAGAGGAAAGCTTGATTTAATAAAACTGAATATAATACCTTATAAGATGTTAAAATGTTTAGGTTTTGTTTAATAAAATAAAGAATTATTAAAACAAAAAAATGCAACTCCTGTTAAGGTAGAAAATAGTATGATAAAAGTTTAAGATTAATAAATCTTGAATCAAGCTAATTTATCAAGGATAATATTTATCTTATAAATTTAGCTGACCGAATTAGTACTTTTGATGTGTTTATGTATATGAGAAAGGTAATTGTTATAGGTGCGGGTTTTTCAGGTCTATCTTCTGCCACTACTTTGGCTCATGCAGGATATGATGTCACAGTAGTCGAAAAACATGATCAGGCAGGAGGACGAGCAAGATTTTTTGAGAATTCAGGTTTTAAATTTGATATGGGGCCTAGCTGGTACTGGATGCCAGAAGTATTTGAAAACTATTTTAACTACTTTGACAGAAGTGTCTCAGACTATTACACATTAGAACGTTTATCTCCTTCATATAAAGTTTATTGGGGAAATGGCGAGGCTGATGAAATCCCAGCAAACCTTGATGAATTGTTTAAGCTTTTTGAAAAGTACGAAAAAGGTAGTTCTAAGAAACTTCAGAAGTTTTTGGCTGATGCTAAAGTTAAGTATGAAGTAGGAATGAATAAATTTGTACAGAAGCCAGGGCTTTCAATTTTCGAATTTACAAACCTTGATGTACTCGTTAATGCTTTTAAGCTTGATTTAGTGAAATCATTCTATGACTACATCAGAAAATATTTCTCACACCCGCGTTTACTACAGCTAATCGAGTTTCCGATCTTATTTCTAGGTGCTACTCCTAAAAACACTCCAGCACTTTATAGCCTCATGAATTATGCAGATATCGAATTGGGTACTTGGTATCCAAAAGGGGGTATGCATAAAATTGTTGAAGGAATGCACAAACTGGCTGAGGAAAATGGCGTTAAATTTTTATTTGAATCACAAGTAGAAAAAATAAATGTAATCAATGGAGTTGCTCAAGGGGTAAGTATAAATGGTACTTTTCTTGAAGCAGATTACATTGTCGGCAGTGCAGATTATCATCATATAGATAAGTTCTTATTGGATGAAGCTTATCAAAACTATTCTGATAAGTATTGGGATAAGCGTCTGATGGCACCGTCATGTTTACTCTATTACTTAGGAGTAGATAAAAAATTAGATGGATTATTGCACCACGATTTATTCTTTGATGCACCATTTGATTTGCATGCTGAAGAAATTTACTCTGATCCACAATGGCCTTCAAACCCTCTATTCTATGCTAGTGTAGCTTCAAAAACGGACGATACAGTAGCTCCTGAAGGTTGTGAGAACTTAATGTTATTAGTCCCAATAGCTACAGGACTTGAAGATACTGAAGAAGTAAAAGAAAGGTATTTAAATATAATTTTAGATAGGTTAGAAAAGCATATAGGCACTTCTGTTAAAGAACATATTGTTTATAAAAGAGCCTATGCTTCTTCCGATTTCAGTAAAGACTATTTTGCCTTCAAAGGTAATGCCTATGGTTTAGCGAATACATTAAGCCAAACTGCGATCTTAAAACCTAGTATTAAGAATAAGAAGGTCTCTAATCTATTTTACACAGGACAGCTTACTGTACCAGGCCCAGGAGTTCCACCGTCAATCATCTCTGGACAGGTAGTAGCCAAACAAATTATGAATGAAGATGAGTCATTCAAACAAACACTAGAAACTCAAACCATATCAAACTAAAATATTATGAATAAGAAAGCATTATTCGACAATATCTCACTTGCGTGTAGCAAGCATATAACTCAAAAATACAGTACTTCCTTTTCTTTAGGAATCAGATGCCTACACTCAGACCTAAGAGGACCTATTTACTCTGTTTACGGTTTTGTTAGAATTGCTGATGAGATTGTAGACACTTTTCATGATTATGACAAAGAAACGCTGCTAAAAGAATTTAAAGAAGAAACATACAAGGCATTAGATCAGCGTATTTCTACTAACCCAGTTTTAAATAGTTTTCAGCAAGCTGTTCATGATTTTAATATAGATTATAAGCATATTGATACTTTCTTAAAAAGTATGGAAATGGATCTTAATAAAAAAGAGTATGATCCATCACAGTATGAAGAATATATCTTGGGGTCAGCAGAAGTGGTAGGGCTAATGTGTCTAAAGATTTTCTGTTATGGAGATCAAGAACAATATGATAAGCTAGAGCCATATGCTATGCGTTTAGGTTCAGCATTCCAAAAGGTGAACTTTCTCAGAGACTTAAAAGATGATATTGAGGATTTAGGCCGATTCTATTTCCCAAACTTGGTAGTCTCAGATTTTAACGATGATACCAAAAGAGAAATTGAGAAAGAAATAGAAGAAGACTTTAAATATGCACTCAAAGGGATTGTACAATTACCTAAAAGTTCAAGATTTGGAGTATATCTAGCCTATGTCTATTACTCAAGACTTTTCCAAAAAATTAAAAATACACCTCATACGAAAGTAATGGAAGGTCGTATCCGTATCCCAAATCCACGTAAGCTATCTTTGTTTGCAAGTACTTATGTAAAACATCAATTAAATTTGTTGAACTAGTATGGAGCAAGTCATTTTAGTGAACGAAAAGGATGAACAAATAGGATTAATGGAAAAACTAGAAGCACATGAGAAAGGAGTTCTCCATCGTGCTTTTTCCATTTTTATATTTAACCAAAAAAATCAGCTTTTACTTCAAAGAAGAGCATTAGAAAAATATCATTCTGGAGGCTTATGGACAAATACTTGTTGTAGTCATCCTAGAAATAATGAGTCAAATCTTGATGCTGCAATTAGAAGGCTAGATGAAGAAATGGGTTTCACAACACCATTGGAAGACTGTTTTAGCTTTATATACAAAAGTGATTTTGAAAATGGTTTAATTGAACATGAATTAGACCATGTGTTTGTAGGGTATTACGATAAAGAACCTGATATTAACCTAGAAGAGGTGTGTGAGTGGAAATGGCTTGAACCAGAAAAAATATTAGAAGAGATTAGAGAAAATCCTGAACAATTTACAACTTGGTTCAGAATATGTTTTGAAGATGTAATTCATCATTTGCAAAATAAAATTAGCTAATAACTAAACTGATCATGACAATATTTATTTACTTTTTATCCACTTTATTTACTTTTTGTTTAATGGAAGGCGTCGCGTGGTTTGCTCATAAATATGTCATGCACGGTTTTCTATGGGGTTTACACGAAGATCATCATAGAGTTCACAATAACCTATTTGAAAAAAATGATCTATTTGCCTTAATCTTTGCAGTTCCTTCAGCTTTGCTATTCATTTTTGGTTCTCTAGAAGGTATTGATTTTCGTTTTTTTATGGGTTTAGGAATCCTTATTTATGGAATCTGTTACTTTCTAGTTCATGATGTTCTGATCCATAGACGGTTCAAGTGGTTTGATAAAACGACTAATCGTTATTTTAGAGCTATCAGAAAAGCTCATAAAGTACACCATAAACACCAACAAAAAGAGGATGGTGAATGCTTTGGGATGTTATTTGTCCCTCTTAAGTATTTCAAAGAGACGACTAAAAAAGAAGCGGTATGGAAATGATTCCAGAAACATATTACTACCTTTTGGTAGATTTTGGGGTTATCTTTTTTCCAATACTATTGAGCTTTGGTCCCTATTATTTCTTTTATAAAAATTGGAAACAGGCATTTTGGGCGATTCTAATTCCTGCCATATTCTTTATAGTCTGGGATGAAGCTTTCACTCAGATGGGAGTGTGGGGATTTAACCCAAGATATTTAACTGGTATTTATGCAGGGCATTTACCATTAGAGGAAATTCTGTTTTTTATAATCATACCATATGCATGTGTATTTACCTATGGTTGTTACACTTATTGGGTTCCAAAAGATTATTTTAGAAAAATACAGAAGCACATCTCAAATTTGCTGATTATCGGATTAGTTATCAGTACTTTCTTATTTTGGGGTAAATGGTATACAAATGTGACTTTCATTTTACTCTCAATCACTATCTTTTACCTTGAGCATATCAGAAAAGTGACATTCTTAAGTAAATTCTATCCTGTATATATCTTAATATTGCCTTTTTTTCTCCTTTCGAACGGCGTATTAACAGGATCATTTCTAGATGAACCAATTGTTTGGTATAATCCTATGGAAATTATTGGTGTACGTATTTTTACAATACCAATGGAGGATAGCTTTTACGGGATGCTCTTACTGATGCTAAATATCTTTATTTTTGATTTGCTGGTAAAACGAAAGGAAGAAAAAGGGACATCAAGAGTAGAGACGGCTTTAAAGAAATCTATTTAGAATTTAATCTCAGAATCGATTAGATATTTTTTTATGAGTAATACATGTTATAGAAAGTTACAGAAGTACAAGTATCAACTTGTAAAGGATTTTACTTACGAGTCTACTATAAAAAATTATAAGGTAGAAAATCATAAATTCATAGCTCTGAATGAAGATGGAGTGATAGGTATTAAGAAAGGCTATGCTTGGGATGGAGCTAGCGGTCCTACTATTGACACTGAGAATTCGATGAAAGCTTCATTAGTTCATGACGCATTTTATCAGCTATTCAGAGAGGGCTATTTACCGCAATCTGAGGTTAAAAGCACTGACCAATTATTTAAAACCATGCTTCGGGATGCAGGAATGAGCAAGTTTCGATCATTTTACTGGTATTTAGGTTTGAGGCTAGCCAATGGCAAACATGCCAAAAGAGTTGATACCAATATTGATCATACTATTTGTATAGCGTAAAAAATATATTTGAATCTGTTTATGTACTATAAACAGATTTTTTTTCATCTAAATCAAACCCCCTTAATTATTTGAGGGAGCATCCTATCTCTAGTTTGTTGAACTTACCGAAAATAACAAACTATTTATCGATTAGAAATCTCGATTGATAGAAACCCAAGAACGACTTTTCAGTGCGTGTGGTTCTATTACTGAAAATCAAGAAGAGAGAAAATAACTACTAAATTTAAAAACCTAATTTGATATGATAACCTATATTACTATTGTCGTATGACACCATTCTAATGACTGCTTTTATGTTAAAGCAATTCAAGTCAAAGTTCTTCTAGACCATCATTATTGAGTATGTTCACTATCATGAATACTATCCAAAATGGGGTAATCCTACCAAACAGAAGAATTAAATCACAGTATAATAAAGCGTTTATCAAATTCAATGACAGGATACTATATATGATATTTCAAGAATAGTGAGAGATTTTACTTGTATGTTTTTCGAAAACGGCAAGCTGTTTCAGTTTGTCGTTTTTTTATGCTTTAAATAAAAAATCACCTTCTACCTCCCTTTTCTTGAGAGAAGAAAATACCATTTCAAAGACTTAATTGTAATCTGTGTCAGAGATATTTTTTGAAATATTTTTTAAGTCAAGCAACCCTAGCCGTTTTTGAGAATCTCTAATTGCATTGAGTAACATTACTCAATATTCAGTGTCAATAATTTTTTACAGATCACACAAACCAATTATGAACAGATTCAATCAAATCTTTTTACTAACCGTATTTTTTATTTTAGGAAATTCCTCTTTCAGTTTAGCAGAAGAAAAACCAGTAAAAGGAACAATTAAGGGTCAAATTCTAGATAAGGAGACCAAAGAAGTTGTTTCTTATGCTACTGTAAATCTTTTAAATGAAAATGAAAAATCTATTGGAGGGGCTCTGACAGATGATAATGGTGAGTTTCATCTTAAAAATATTCCTCTCGGAGAATATACCTTAGTTATTCAATTTGTAGGCTATGAAACATTTAAGAAGAGTGTATTGCTAACAAAAGAATCAAAGAGTGTAGACCTTTCAATTTCCATTGAGGAAAATGTATCAGAGCTAGAAGAGGTTGTTGTTGAGGGAAAAAAAGCAATGATAGAGAATCGGATTGATAAGAAAATTGTCAATGTGAGTGAGGCTATGATTGCTGAAGGTAATTTGGCAACCGAAGTATTGAATACTATTCCGGAAGTAAATGTGGATGCAAATGGGCAGATTAGCCTTAGAGGAGAGTCAAATGTGAGAGTGTTGATTGACGGTAAACCCTCTCAAATTGATCCATCACAAATATTACAATCGATGCCAGCAGATGCTATTGATAAAATTGAAGTGATAACTAATCCTTCTGCTAAGTATGATCCTGAAGGACTGTCGGGGATAATTAATGTAATTACGAAGAAAGATAGAATGCAAGGATTAAACGGAAGTATTTCAGCTAACCTTGGTTCAAGGGACAAATATAGTGGAGGTATAAATCTGAATTATCGATATAAGAAGTTTAATACCTTTTTACAGTCTTATCAATCAGATAATAGATATATAAGTGAAAGAACATTAGAACGTACTTATACTTCTATTGACCAAGCTAATTTTTCTCAGAAAGAAAATGGTCTTTCTAAAAATGGTTACGGAAATTTAAAAGTAGGTTTCGATTACTTTATTGATTCATTAAACACTTTGACATTCTCTGTACAACGATGGCAATGGAGAGGTGATGACACCAATATTTATAGAAATATAGATCATTCTACTGGTGAAGAATCCTTTTACAAAGGGCTTTTTTATAACAGGTCAGGAGGAGATGAGGCTAACTTAAACTACAGAAGAGAGTTAGAAAAGGGCAGTCTAGAAATGGATGCATTTATTGAAAAAGGTTCAGCTGATTTTAATCCTAGTAATTTCTTTAAAAGTGGTGAGCTAATGGATTATGAACCACTTACTGAAATTGTAAATAATGCCAATTGGTATTTTGGTAGTTTTGCTATTGATTATGAAACGGCCTTAACCGAGAAATCTAAATTAGAATTGGGGTACAAAGGGCAAATCATTGATGCTGAGGTTCAAATAGAAGATGATAAAGAAAGTTTTGAACGCCCAGATTTATATGAATATCCATACCTTGAGAATATACATGCAGTTTATGGAAACTATATGAATCAGTTGACTGAGAAGTTTACTGTAAAAGCAGGTCTTAGAGTTGAAAATGCATCAATTGATGGAGGTATTTATGGAACTGTAAATGAAGTCAGTGTAGATACTACTTTCAATATAAATTATACGAGCCTTTTCCCAACCTTACATTTCCAATATAAGTTGAGTGAAGAAAGTCAATTTGGATTGAGTTACAGCCGTAGGATTCAAAGACCAGATGTCATGCAGTTATTACCTGTAGAAAACTCAAATAACCCTCAGAGTGTGCAGGTAGGAAATCCCGGTTTACAGCCATCCTTTACCAATTCTATGGAATTGCAGTTTGGTAAAACTAAAGAAAAATTCAGTCTGAATTCTAGTTTGTACATACGTCATAGTACGGATATTATTAGAGGAGTTACTTCTTTTGATGAAGAGAATAATAGAACAGTGATGACCTATGCCAACTTAGGAGAATCCTTGACAGGTGGACTTTCATTGTCTGGGCAAATATCTATAACTGATTGGTTTAATGTTAGTCCGAGTATGGATATTTATTATTTAGATATTACTGATGAAAATTCAAATTTCACGATTCCTGAAGATGCTAAGCCTTTAAACTTTTCTGCAAAGCTAAACACAGAAATTCAATTACCTTGGGATATTCAATTTCAAGCAATGGGAAGATACTCAGGAGAGAGGTATGATGCACAGAGTATAAATCAACCGAATTATAATTTAGATTTGGCCGTTCGTAAAAAAGTGCTGAAAGGGGCTGGGAATGTAAGTCTTAAAGTAAATAATCTGATTTACAGCGGTTACCCGAGTACAGTATATGGAGATGGATTTACTGAAAATGTTCACTATTATGGCGAAAATCCGATCTTCAGAGCATCCTTTACTTATTCATTTGGAGGGAAGTTTCAAGGACGTCAAAAGAGAAAGTTAGAAGGTAGTGGAGGTTTATAAAACTATTTAAATGAATAAAAGCCCGAATCAATTAGTGTATTGATTCGGGCTTATTATTTGGTCATTTGTTGAAAATGAAAATTCTATCATCTAGTAAATCATTTTCTTTTTCTCTTTCAATCTTGTAATTATTTTCCAAGAGCCATTCTTCGGCCTCTTTATAATTTTTGCAGAGCTTTACATCTGCCAATCCTCTATTTGTTACAATCGTTTCAATAAAGTGATACGTCTCGTTGTATTCAGGAACATGATTCACCCATGCAATCTTTGGATATACAGGTACGTCTAATATTTCAAAAAATTTGACATGTTGAAAAGCATCTCTTAATGATAAATTATTCGCTGTTTTTGATTCTCCTAACACCTTAAATTTATTTACTTCACAACATGCTTCATGAACTTTAGTCCACAGTTCTAATGAATTTTCAAAACTGTCTTCCCCAGATTGGAATGCATAGATATAATTCTCTCTGATTTCAACTTTGATATTTTCATTAAGCATATACGAAGGATTTAATCACACTTCCTTATCATGAAATAAAATAACCTATAAATCTTGGGAATGGATATATCACATTGAAAGTATTAACAGAATATCAAACTTGTTTAGAAGGGCTGAAGAAGAGTTAAAGAATAGTAGATAATAGATTCTGATTGAGAATGAAGTGCTTAGTTTTGGTTAGGTTTTTCACTAAAAAAGCATCAGATCATAAACCTGATGCTTCCATAAATATTTTAGAGATACAAACTGTTTTGTTCGTGATCACTCTTGATTAAAATGCATATCCGAGAGCTATACCCAAAATAGGGCCAGTAGCTGAAATTGATGTACCTTCATCAAATGAAGATTCATCGAAGCTGTATGAACCATAGCCACCATAAAGGTCTAGAACAAAGCCACTGTCATAAATCCATTGATGACCAAATACAGCACCAATTCGAGTAAATGCCACACTATTGTCAGATGAAGTTTCAGTCAGACTACCAACAGAAAGGACTGGAGAAAGGTACATTCCGGCAGGGGATGTACGGTTCTTAGAAAAGTGGAAACGGTATTCTATACCTACGCTTGTTCCTGTAATTCCAAGTGTACTCCAGTTTAAGTATTCCCCAGAAAGAAGTACCGAGGATGCTGTTTCTCCAATCTGACGTTCATAAGTCAAATTGTAGACACTTAATAGAGCGCCTAGTGGATTTACCTTTACAAGATTTTTTGGTTGCTCATCTTGAGCATTGACAATACTAGTAGTTAATAATAGAGCGAAAAATAGTAGTAAAGCTTTTTTCATAATGTAGATAAAAAATAATAAATGTTAATTTTTGGATGCTCTAATATATAGAATTATTTGAAAGTCAATCTATTTACAGATGAAAAATATTGGTCAAAAAAAGCAAAAGGGCAAAGATTACTTTGCCCTTTTGCTAAATACTACTTTTTTCGTTTTACGCCTCTCACAGCCTCTGCATCTGTAGGATCATCTGGCCATGAATGTTTAGGGTAACGTCTTTTCATCTCTTTTTTAACTTCAAAATAGGTGTTTTCCCAAAAGCTTCTCAAGTCAGCCGTAATTTGAACAACTTTAAATCCTGGGGAAAGCAAGTGCATAAGAACACCATTCTTTCCATTATTGATCATTGGTGTAGCCTCCAATCCGAAGACTTCTTGAAGTCTTACAGCTAAGATTGGAGGGTTACCTTTTTCATCGTACTGAATCTTGATGTTTGATCCACTCGGTACTTTGATTTTGCTAGGGGCAAGTTTTTCTAACTTTTCTTGAAATTCCCAATCCAAGCTATGCTGTAGAATTTCTAGTAAGTTGAGCTTTTTCAGGTCGTCCGCATTTTTGACTTTATTGATATAAGGCGAAATCCACTTTTCGCAATCAACAAGTAGAGAAGCCGTTGATACATCTGGCCAATGTTGTTCCGGGTTCCAATGACGAAGTGATAGAATACGTGATTGCCATTGTTGAACATCCTTATTGAAGTCTAACAACCGTTCTCCATCTTTTTTTATGGCATCACAAATTGCTTGTTGTCTAAGAGACTCATCGGGGTGATGAATAGGTGTACTTTTTAATACTATATTTCCAATTCTAAGATCATTAGAGGCAATCAATTCTCCATCTCGGTAATCCCAAGTGATAACTTCCTTTTGTTTTACCATAGGAGCTAAATCTTTAGGATCGAGAGGTGAGGCTAGAAATATTTTACCCATTTCATCTCTTGCATCTATACTTGCTACGGCTAGCCAAGGCTCATGTGCTAAATCATCTTTATGACCAATGAATGCTATTTTTCCATTTGATAATTGAAACTGTGCATTGTTACCCGGTCTTGCACAAGCAATCCTTTCTGGATAAGCGTGAGCTAGAAGAATGCCTGTTTCATAAGCATCAACGTAATTATTTTCAGCTTCTATTTTGAATAGTTTTCGGTAAGAATTAGCGATTTTTTCGATGTGAGCAAAACGCTTTCCTTTACCTTTTTCTTTCCTGTAACGTCTTAATGCCTCAATTCGCTCATTGATATCGGTTCCATGTTCTTTCCCTAAAGGATCACGTTCTTCTAATAAGGCAGCTAAATCAGTTGCCAAAGCCAAAAGGTCATTTTCCTCTGCATAAACGAGCATATGCGCAATCCTTGGGTGTGTAGGAAGTTGATGTAGCTCTTTCCCATGTTCAGTGATATTTCCATGTTCAAGCGCATCAAGACTGTGTAATAATTCTTTTGCTTGAGAAACACTACCTTTTGGAGGAGGAGTAAGCCATGTTAAATCTTCTGGATTTCGAATACCCCATTCAGCCATATCCAAAACTAAAGAAGCCAAATCAGCCTGTTCTATTTCAGGCATACGGTGTTCATCGAGTCTTGAATTGGTTACTGGATTCCAAAGCCTATAACATACTCCTTCTGACAAACGACCAGCTCTACCTGCTCTTTGATCTGCTGAATCTCTAGAAATTCGATGAGTTTTGAGTCTTGTAAGAGCAGATTGTGGATCAAATTCAGAATGTCTTCCAAACCCAGAATCTACAACTATTTTAATGCCTTCAATGGTTAAACTCGTTTCAGCTATTGAAGTGGATAGTACTACTTTTCTCTTTCCTTCTCTATTTGGTAAAATAGCAGCGCGTTGTTTACCCTGAGGTAATTGTCCAAATAATGGATGTATTTTAAAGTCGGGAAGTTCATTTCTCAAAATACCTTCACAACGCATAATTTCACCTTGTCCGGGTAGGAAAGCTAGAACATCACCTTCATGTTTCTTTACCGCTCTGATGATTGCATTGGCAGTTAATTCGGGTATTAGGTACGGATCAGTATCTTCTAAATGATGAATGGCTACAGGATATTGCCTTCCTTCACTTTCAACTACTTTAGCATTTAGCATAGTTGAAAGGTGTTTCATATCTAAAGTAGCAGACATGATCAGTAATTTCAGATCGGGACGAAGAACCTGTTGAGACTCTCTGCTGAGTGCAAGTGCTACATCTGCGTTTAGACTTCTTTCATGAAATTCATCGAAAATGATTAACCCAATATTCTCTAGTGCATTATCATTGTGAAGCATTCTAGTCAAAATACCTTCAGTAAGCACTTCAATTTTTGTTTCTGAAGATACTTTTGTTTCAAATCTGATACGGTAACCGACAGTTTGTCCAACTTCTTCACCCAATAGATCAGCCATACGAGCAGCAATACTTTTTGCCGCAAGTCTACGAGGTTCTAGCATTAATATTTTCTTATTACCCAACCAAGATTGCTCTAACAACGCAAGTGGTAATAAGGTACTTTTTCCAGCACCAGGAGGTGCTTTTATGATGAGTGTTTGTTCGTTTTCTAAATGATTTTTTACCTCAGGGATAATATCTTTTACAGGTAAATCTATTGAAGCGAAGTCAAATGCCATAAGTTTAGATTCTGTTTGATCTGCAATTTACCAATTCCTACTCAGACCCTAAACATGAGAGTGCTTAGAATAAATCAAATAGCTTCAATTTTCAATTTAGATATTTCTTAATCTGTTGATTATACATTTAAATTGTCTCATAGATTGAGTTAATTGATTTAGATATTTGTAAAAAAAACAAAGAATTCGTGCTTATTATTTAAAGATTTCGCAATTTTGGAATATTACTTATTGGATACAATATTGTCTTATTTCATTCTGCTTTTTCTCTAGAAGTACAAATTAAAATTTGTAATAGAAAAGAGGGAAGTAGATCAAACTATACTATAATGAGTTCAAAATTAGAATCTTTACAACTGCGTTACGAAGAAGCAAAAGCTAAAAATTTAGATTTAGATATGCGAAGAGGTAAGCCTGGTTCAGAGCAGCTTGACCTTACATTGCCAATGTTGGATTTGGTGACTTCTTCTGATTATAAAACAGCAGCAGGAGCTGATACTAGAAATTATGGCGGTATCGATGGAATTCCTGAAATGAAGACTTTCTTCAAAGAGTTTTTAGAAGTATCATCAGAAGATGAAGTAATTGTAGGAGGTAATTCTAGCTTGAACTTGATGCACGATACGGTAGCTAGAGCGATGTCTCATGGCGTGGTTGGAAGTGAACTACCTTGGTCAAAGCTTGGCAAAGTGAAGTTTTTGTGTCCATCTCCTGGTTACGACAGGCATTTCTCAGTTTGTCAGCATTTTGGTATTGAAATGATTACCGTTGATATGACTCCAGAAGGCCCTGACTGTGATCAAATAGAGAAGTTAGTAGCTGAAGATGATTCAATCAAAGGTATTTGGGTTGTTCCTAAATATTCTAACCCTACAGGTATCACTTGTAGCGAAGAAGTTGTATCTCGTTTAGCGAAAATGACTACCGCTGCGACTGATTTCAGAATTTTCTGGGATAATGCTTATTCGGTTCATCATCTTGCAGACGAAGGTTATCAGTTGGCAAATATCTTCGAGCTATGTAAAGCAGCTAACACTTTGGATAGAGTCTTTATTTATGGTTCTTCTTCAAAAATTAGTTTTGCAGGTTCTGGAGTAGCTGCAATGGCTGGTAGTAAAGCCAATATGGATTGGATGAAAGGACATTTATCAATGTCTACTATTGGTCCAGACAAGATTAACCAAGTCCGTCATATGCGTTTCTTCAAAGATTTCGATGGATTGAAGTCGCATATGAAAAAGCATGCTGAGATTATCAAGCCTAAGTTTGATACTGTAATTGAAGTTTTAGAGGCTGAATTGGGCGGTAAAGGTGTTGCGACTTGGACAAAACCAAATGGAGGTTACTTTATCAGTCTTGATACAAATGAAGGTTGCGCTAAAAGAGTTGTAGAGTTGGCTGATGCTGTAGGTGTAAAACTGACAGGAGCAGGGGCAACTTTCCCTTACAAGAATGACCCGAAAGATTCTAATATCAGGTTAGCGCCAACTTTCCCAAGTATTGACGAAATAAGACAAGCAATGGAAGTTGTATGTCTTTGTGTTGAACTTGCAGATGCTGAAAAATAACATTTCAGATAAATAGATATTTAAGAAGCCTTTTCTATTCAGAAAGGGCTTTTTTATTACACCTCAGTCTATTCTGCTTGATTTAATTAAATCTCTGTGTTTAGGATGAAGAACTAAACTAATTCAAAAATGGAGATTAGAAATATTCAAGCTCAAGAGGTTTTAGATTCAAGAGGTAACCCTACCGTAGAGGTTGAAATAACCTTGTCAAATGGACAAATAGCAAGAGCTATTGTTCCTTCAGGAGCATCTACGGGTGAAAAAGAAGCTGTCGAGCTCAGAGACAATGACCCGAATAGGTACGAAGGGAAGGGAGTGCAAATGGCTGTTCGTAATGTAAATGACATTATTGCCCCTGCACTAATCGGGATGGATGTAACTAGACAGCGTGAAATTGATTATAGAATGATTGAGCTAGATGGTACACCCAACAAAAGTCTTTTGGGTGCTAATGCTATTTTAGGGGTTTCACTTGCTTCCGCTAGATCTGCTTCTCAAGCTTTGAATATGCCATTATTCCAATACCTTGGAGGAGTGAATGCCTGTAAACTTCCTGTGCCTTGTATGAATGTATTGAATGGAGGGAGACACGCAACGAATAGGGTAGACTTTCAAGAGTTTATGATAGCACCTCATAATGCACCAAATTTCCAAGAGTCGATCAGAATGGGAGTTGAGACTTTTCATGCACTAAAAAAGGTTCTTTTAGATCATAAATTGAATACAGGAATTGGTGATGAAGGAGGTTACGCGCCCGATCTAAAATCAAATGAAGAAGCGGTAGAGTTTATACTGAGGGCAATAGAAAAGGCTGGATATATTCCTGGTGAAGATATTTCTATTTGTGTTGATCCTGCTTCATCTGAGATGTGGGAGAATGGTAAATACCGTTTTTTCAAATCTGATCAATCTCTAAAGTCCTCAGATCAGATGGTAAGACTTTATGAAGACTGGGTAAAAAAATATCCAATTGTTCTTCTTGAAGATGGAATGGGAGAGGAAGATTGGGAAGGTTGGGATACCTTAACAAAAGCAATCGGAAATAAAGTAGAATTGGTAGGAGATGATTTGTTGTGTACCAATAAAAAGCTTCTTCAAAAAGCTATTGATTTGAATGTCTGTAATTCCATCCTAATTAAGTTAAATCAGATTGGTACACTTTCTGAAACTTTAGAAACAGTTCAATTAGCTGGAGAGAATAATTACAATTGTTTTGTTTCACATCGATCAGGAGAAACCGAAGATACCACCATCGCTGATTTGACTGTGGCAATAGGTGCTGGACATTTAAAGACGGGTTCTGGATGTCGTTCGGAACGAATTTCGAAGTTTAATCAACTGATGAGAATTGAACGATTACTAGGGAATCAAGCGACTTTTGCAGGAATTAATACGTTTAAAAATTCCAATGCATTAAAAAATACAGTCCAGAAAACAGATAAAACAAATACTGAACTGAAAAAGAATGAGTCTACTGAAAAATCGAATGTAAAGTCAATTCCTAGAAAAAGAAGAACATCAACTAAAAAAGCTTCATAAGAGCATAATAATTTGGAAATAAAAAAGCCAAGCTCATTCAATCAGAGCTTGGCTTAATTTATTTTAAAGAAGGATTATCCTTCAATATTTTCTGGTTCAATCCAATTTCCATCTTCACGGATGATATTGATTAATTCATCAACGGCATTTTCTGAATTGACACTTCTTTTGACAACTTCTTGCCCTTTATATAGTGTGATTTTTCCTTTACCAGAACCTACATAACCATAGTCCGCATCAGCCATTTCTCCAGGACCATTTACAATACAGCCCATGATTCCAATTTTAACACCTTTCAAGTGATCTGTTCGTTTACGGATCATAGCGGTAGTTTCTTGCAAATCAAAAAGGGTACGACCACAAGATGGACAAGAGATATACTCAGTTTTGGTCATTCTTGTTCTAGCTGCTTGAAGAATACCAAATGCTAGTTGATTAAAGTTTTTAATTGAGGCTAGAATAGCATCATTTGCTTGCTCTTTAATCAGATTTGTAGAAAGCATCACACCATCACCCATGCCATCAATGAGTAAGCCTCCAATATCTGTAGCAGAGTGCAGTTGAAGTTTCTCTTGATCGGGTTCGTTGTAACTTCTTTCAATAATTACAGGAATGCCAATTTCTTTTTTGTAGAAATCAAAAAGAACGGAGCGAAGCGCAGGCATTGCGTGTGCATTCTCTGTAGATAGGATAAGTACTAGGTTCGGAATTTTAGCAATTGTCTCATCGATTTCCTCAGTTAGTTCTTCTTCAGAAGCTCTTAAGAAATTAATTGACTGATGGAAAGTAGCATCTTTTAGCTCGGCTAAATTATAAAGAGGGTAAACTTCATCTTTGTTTTCTAGCGTATTCCAAGTTGAGTAATCAACGATCTCTTTTAGACCATTAGGAAGCATAAAGCTGATCTTTTGCTGACCTGAATAGATATAATCAGCTCCTTGATCATTCATTCCCCATTTATCTAATTCTGGAAGATAGAAATGCCCAATATTCTTTAAGTCTTTGACCTCAATAGACGCATTATTACTGAAATCTGCGATTACTCTAGGCACGTTATGGTCTCCAATATTTTCAATCTCAACGCTAGCTCTTTTTTCGTACTGGAACGGGTTCTTAGGCGCAACATCGTGTTGGATCGGAAACTCTTTTTGGTCTTTCTCACGAGTTTCATAGCGTTCTACTAGTTTTCTAGCTACTGGAGCTTCCAATTCTGGGTCTTCAGTAAGCGAAACTCGAACAGTGTCACCCAAACCATCTTCAAGAAGTGTCCCGATGCCTACAGCAGATTTTACACGACCATCTTCACCATCACCAGCTTCAGTTACACCAAGATGTAATGGATAAGGTTTTAAGCCTTCTTCATCCATTTTCTGAACGAGCAATCTATATGCTTGAACCATTACTTGAGTGTTACTCGCTTTCATAGAAATCACAATATTGTGATAGTCTAGTTCATCACAAATACGCAAGAACTCAAGGGCTGATTCCACCATACCCATTGGTGTGTCACCATATCTACTCAAAATACGGTCTGATAAAGAACCGTGATTGGTACCAATACGCATAGCAGTACCATGTTCTTTACAGATTTCAACCAAAGGAGTGAATTTTTCCTTAATTCTGTCTAGTTCTTCTTGGTAAGTCGCATCATCGTATTCAATAAATTCGAATTTCTTTTTATCGGCATAGTTACCAGGATTGATTCGAACTTTTTCAACAATTTTTGCGGCTACTTCTGCTGCATTTGGAGTAAAGTGAATGTCCGCTACAAGTGGTACAGTACAACCTCTTTTGCGGAGTTTATCTTTAATATTTTGAAGGTTTTGCGCTTCTTTGATACTAGGAGCAGTGATTCTGACATATTCACAACCAGCTTCAACCATTCTCAAAATTTCTTCTACGGAGCCTTCTGTATCCATGGTATCTACTGTCGTCATAGATTGAATACGTATTGGGTTATCTCCTCCCATCTCTATCCCTCCAATATTTACAGGGATGGTTTTACGTCTTTTATAACGATTTAGATCATCACAGTATGAAAAAGGTGATTTCAAAGTTTTAGCGCACATATATGATCTCGAGTGTTTTATCTTAGTTAAATTCTATAACTATAATTATTCATAGAACTAATTTGTTTACAAAACTAAAAAAGAAATAATGTTTTCGGTTTAATAAATGATGAAAAAATCTAAATCAATGGAAAAGAACTAAATTTCTACAGCTCATTTTTATGAAAGCTTAGGCAGAAATCAACTACAAATTTAGCGTTTATTTAAATGTAAATAATACGCTTGAAATGTTGTGTTTTTAGTATTTAAACTCAGAGTCTTTGTAATCTCTAAAGAAAATTTAAAAGTCTCTTGCCCGATTTTAGTCATAAGGCTGTGTATTAGTTATTCATTGCATATGAATTATTACCCTATTAGACATAATAAATCAAAAGCTATGAGTAAAAGTCTGATAAGATATAATCAATTGCAGCAGGCGAAATCTATCATAGAAGCCTCAATTAATAATGATGATATTGAAGCGGCTTTAGATGAGTATGGTTTTGGCCTTGATAGACTAATTGAAGGTAAAATTTTATTAGAAGAGACTGAAAAGGTACATTATCTAATCATTGATGAAAAAATCCTAAACAAGGAGCTAATAGTTTCTCTAAAAAAGTTACAAGAACATATTAATGAGAGGTTTTTAGTTCATTTTGAGCAAGCGTGTGTAGTTCTTGCAAACCATAAAGAGGCTGTAGTAAGTATGAAATTACAAGAAGAAAGAAGAGAATCTTTTGTCTCTTGGTTAGAGCAGGTTAAAGCCTTTTATTTAAATGCGCTTTTAAACTCGGACATTCTTAGTTTACTTCAATCAGAAGGAATTAATCAACAAGAAATTGAAGAGTTAATACTACTCATAAATACTTTTGAAGATACTTATGATGAATCACTTCAAAAGAAAGGGGCTGTTATAAAAGCCCATAGAAGAATACGTTTTTTATTTAAAAAATTAAATGAATGGGTTGATGAGCTAAAAATGATGGCAAAAATTGCTTTTAAAACTAGCCCGAGAGTTTTACGTGAATATGATTTAGTATAAAAATAAAAGCCATTCTAAAACAGAATGGCTTTCTTATTTATTTTTTCTGAAAATTACTTTTCATTTCGTCTGCGTTGCATTTCCTTCTTAATCAATAAGAATTCTCTACTACTTTGTCCTGAGATTGAAGTATTTTCTTCAGCTCTTCTGAACAAATATGGCATTGTTTCTTCAACAGGTCCATAAGGAACGTATTTCGCAACATTATAACCTGTAATTGAAAGGTTAAGAGATATATGGTCAGACATTCCAAATAATTGTGCAAAGAAGAAGTTAGGATCGTTAGGAGTTATTCCCTTCTGACGAAGCATTCTAACTAATAATTGGCTACTGTCTTCATTGTGCGTTGCACAACATAAAGCTACATTTTCATGATTTGAGATCAAGTGTTCTAATCCTCTATCAAAATCTCTATCGGTAGCTTCTTTATTCGGTTGAATAGGGTCTTTATAACCCATTTCTGTCGCTCTTTCTCTTTCTTTTTCCATGTATGCACCTCTCACAAGCTTGGCTCCAAAATAGTAGCCATTTTTAGTTGCATTGGCATGGTCATTTACCAACTGATCATATTTAGCAGCCACATACATTTGATAAGTGTTATAAATGATAGGGGACTCTTGGTTAAAGCGTTCCATCATTTCAATAGCTATATTATCAATTGGTTGTTGAATCCAAGTTTCTTCTGCATCGATAAATAAGCGAACTTTTAAGTTGTAAGCAGTTTGGCAGATTCTAAGGATTCGTTCATTCCCTTTTTCCCAAATATTTCTTTCTTCAGGTGTAAGTGTTTTACCTTCTTGTACTTTTTGTAAAAGACTAATTGGTAATAAACCTGTTACTTTAAATACAGAAAACGGTACAGCTTTTTCTTTCGCAGATAACTCAATTGTTCTGATGATCTCATTTGTTGTTGCTTCAAAGCTAGAATCATCTTCTTTTCCTTCTACAGAGTAATCAAGGATAGTACCTACTTGTTGATTATATAGTTTTTTGATTGTTGACTTACAATCTTGGATATCTTCACCACCACAGAACTGTTCAAATATGGTGTGTTTCACAATAGATTTCACAAATGGTAAATGGATTTTGAAGGCGGTATTTAGAAAGCTCGTACCGAACTTCACAAGGGAAGGATAATCCATAGCGGCAAATAACGCATACGATTTAGCCAATTCTTGATCGTTTTTAAGAATGAAAGCATTCTTTGTATCCTCAAAATTAACGTGTGTTTTGTTTACCATAGTTTGTTATTTTTCTCTCTTATTAATACGTGAGGTAGTTGTATTGTGTTTAGTAGCAATTTGAGCGGACTTGCCCAAATACTGCATATAAATATCCAATTATAAATAAAAAGAAACAATACTTGTGCTTTTAAGTTAAACCTTACACGCGTGAATGTTTGTTAATATAGAAGTGATATGGTAAAAGAGTATCAATATAAGGTAATAAATGACGTAATCAGGTCGAGAAGATCAGTATTTCCAGCTCAATTTTCTGATAAAAAGATCGAGAAGGAGGTCATTGATCAAATACTAGAAAATGCGAATTGGGCTCCGAATCATGGGCATACTGAACCTTGGCGATTTTTTGTTTTTTCTGGTGAAGGTTTGAAACAATTAGGAGAGGCTCAATCTAAAATTTATAAAGAAGTAACCTCAGAAGAGGATTTTGATAAAAATAAATTTGAGAAATTACTTCATAAACCCAATATGGCTTCACATGTTATAGCTATTGCAATGAAACGAGGGGATAATCCTAAGATTCCTGAAATTGAAGAAATTGAAGCTGTTGCCTGTGCCGTTCAAAATATTTACCTAACGGCCACAGCTTATGGAGTAGGAGGTTATTGGGGTAGTGGTGGAATTACCTACATGGAAGAAGCAAAAGAGTTATTCGGATTAGGGGAGGATGATAAAGTTTTAGGATTTTTTTATTTGGGCTATCCTAAGGAAGGACTTGAATTAGAAGGGAAAAGGAAACCAATTCAAGAAAAAGTGACTTGGATTGAATAGATCGATTTAAGAAGGTTGCCTTTTTCACTTTGTAAATGACCTTCTTTTAATGATATTTGCAAAATCTATTTAACGATAGAAAATATCGATTGGTGTTTTTGAAACATTTCGATCATAATTGTAGTATTGTATTATGAAGATGTCTTCATGTATTGAATACGAAACTCATTTTAATAACCATAAAAGCGATTAAAAAAAATGGCAAAAGCAATTGAAATTACCGATGCTAACTTCTCTGAAGTTGTGAAGAGTTCTGAAAAACCAGTTTTGGTTGATTTTTGGGCTGTATGGTGTGGACCATGTCAAATGGTTGCTCCAATCGTAGAAGAATTGGCAGGTGATTTTGACGGACAAGCAGTTATCGGTAAGCTAGATGTAGATGCAAACCAAAATACAGCTGCTGAATTTGGTATTCGTTCTATCCCTACAATGCTAATCTTCAAAGGTGGAGAAGTAGTAGATAAAGTAGTTGGAGCGACTTCTAAAAAAGATCTAGAAGCTAGAATTCAAGCTCAAATGTAATTTGAGATTACATATTAAAGAATGAAGGCCTCTTTGGAAACAAAGAGGCCTTTTTTTAGCAAAAATAAAAAGGCTTCAATTTGATTGAAGCCTTTTGGTATTCTGTATTTTAAAGAATAATTATCTAAGTCTATCTACAGATTTAACAAGTTTCTCATCTTTCCAGATAAAACGAGTTGCCATTCTGTTGAATACAAGAGCAGCAATAGGTAAGAAGAAGCCAGCTTTGAAATTTCCTTGGTTAACTTCCTCACCAAACATTGGAATTCCTTTTAAGAACACCAAATAAACATTGATTCCCATAACAGCGGCAATGAATAGTGCATTTAGCGTATTGATCTTAACCTGATTCATTCTGTTCTTGAAGCTAAACATGCTACCCATAGCAATAGCAGAAGCTAAACAAGCGACAATGGCAAGATAAATTGTATTTACTGTTGCAATTACCGTATCGTCATTGCTGTGTGTAAGGCTCATAGCATTCAAAACGGCTAAATCATCTCCTTCTATTTTCACCCAAATATCAGTGAAAAGTACTCCAAACATACATGCGGCAACTAAAAATAAAAATACCGATTGAATTCTTTGAATCATGTTAGAAATCTTTATTGTTCTTGATCGTATCTATTTAATATAGAATGCCGACAAATTTAACTATTCGTTTTTGAATTATAAACCATTAAGGAAAATAATCGCCACAATATAGGTCAAATTGGATCGTTTTAGTTTAAATAAAATCTAAAATTATTCAAATCATGAAGCATAAATATAAATATAAATTTATACATAGAGAGGAATGTTCTATTCAGACAAATATTTTAGATAGAGAATTTGAGAATGAGTTTCTGAAAATTACCGAAGAAGGGAAATGGATATTTAAGCAATCAGAAGAAGGTTTTGCATGGGATGGATGTTCTCCTAAATTTTCACTATTAGGTATTTATTTCGGTACTCCAGATGGTGTGACCGATGAAATAACAGAAAAGCCTAAGACCTATTATGCGAGTTTATTTCATGATTTGGTGTATAGAAATAAAACAGTAGTACCAATTTCTCGAAAGGAATCAGATAAGATTTTCTTGTTGATGTTGAGGCATTCGAAGTTTCCTTTGGCAGGGTTATATTTCTTTTTTGTGAGACTATTTGGTAGACTTTATGGGAAATGGACTTTTAAAAGAAGTCAGAAAAACATCAAATTGATAAGTGTTGAAACGCCAATCCCAAATAAACTTAAAATGGAATTAAGTGAATAGTATGACTTCGTCTAAAAATCTCATTGATTTTTAGACGGTCTTTCCATATTCCTATCAATAGAATTAAATATTCTAATCCAATAAAATAATAGTTTTCAGCGTATGAACTGTCTTGATAGGCTATGTAGCTGAGTATAACTCCTAGGGACCAGTAAATTGGGAACTTCATATCAAAAAACAATCCTAAAGCAATCATAGGAATTATGTACCAAGGGTGGATGATTGTTGCTGATAAAAGGTAGATTAATAGGCTAAGTAACATAAAGAAGCTCACTACTTCTACATTTCCTTTTTTGATAACTGCAGTAATTAAAATAAACGTAATCGGAATCAAACTCAAAGATCTTCCAGCTGTCCCAATAATATTATATCCTTTATGCCAATAACCTACTTCTCTAATGAGATAATAAATTGACGCATTGAATTCGAATTTCTGAAAATAGAGATTTACACTCTCTCTCATGTGTATCAAACTGTCAAAATCCATGAATACAGCAAACCAAATGATACAGAATATAAATGTACGAATGTAGTAGAGGGTAGAGTCTCTAAAATTGAGTTTACAAAATATAAAAGGAAGAAACATGAGAGGTAGTAACTTGGAAGCTATAGCGAGACTCATAAAGAAAGATGATAATAACATTTTCTGCTTTTGTAAAAAATAAAGGCTAGCTAGTAAGAAGCAGATCATATATGCTTCAAAATGAATATTCCCGACCAATTCAATAATTACCAAAGGGTTTAATGCATAAATCGCCAAGTAGGCTAAATCCTTCTTCCAAAGTTTCAATAATTTTAGAATGAAATAGAAACTTCCAATCTCAGTACAAAGGATTAAAAGCTTCATTAAAAATATACCATAGGCGTAACTTCCAAGTTTACTAACCAATGCTGAAAGATAAAAGCTAGCTTGTAAAACTGGGGGGTAGATCGTATAGTAATTTGGAGAATTCATCTTATCAAAAAGATACTTTTCTAATCCAAGTTCTATATATGAACCGTCTTGAATATATTCTGAAGGAAGTTTTAGAAATGGGTCAATTCCTTTAGTTAAAAGTTCTCCATCCCATAAAAATCGATAAAAATCATCAGATAAGTTGGGAGTACTAAATAGTAGTAGAATTCTCGATATAACTCCTAAAGCTAGTACCGTTTTTATTGAAAATTGTTTCTTTATAAACCATAAGTAACAAGCAAATAGCACTAAATATTGTCCCCAAAGTAAATTGAACTGCTCCCTTTTTGTCCAATATGAAATACTGATATATAAAATGAAACTCAATAGCATCAAGCTATAAGTCAAGAGTTTAGTGTGAGATGACTTGCTTAGTGAAAAAGTATCTTTTCGCATTTTAAAATGTTTGCTTGCTAAAAGTTAAAAAGCTTATGGATAAATCAATGATTCAGCTAAATTTGTATTTCTATTTAAATAATTCAATTAATTCCCTTCACTTTAGTGAAAAGTGAAGCTTTTTTAAGAAATCTGATAGTGTTTAAAGGAAAAAAAATAGGGGTAATAGGAGGTAGTCAAGGTCTTGGTAGTTGGTTTGTGAAACACTTCCGCTACAGAGGTCTGGATACTAAATTCACTTCTTTAGATGAAACTACAGAGTTTAATTCAAATATTGAACTTGTTGAAGCAGTAGATATCGTTGTATTGGCTGTGCCAATCCAAGCAATGACTTCAACCTTAGAAGAAATATATCCCCACTTGTCTGGGAAGTTCTTAATTGAAATCTGTTCAGTAAAAAAGTTTATAGTTGATAAGTTCTTAGAGCTTAAACAAGCTTATCCTGAAGTAGATTTGAGTTATTATTCGATTCACCCAATGTTTGGGCCTCGAATTAAGAACTTAACAGGTCATGCATTCCTTTTCAATTATATCTATAAAGAGCAGATTGAGTTTACGCAAAGTCTTAAAGAATTTTTACTTGAAGATTATGCCGTAATTCATGATATAGATTATTTGGAGCACGACAAATTAATGGGTTTGGTACAAGGACTAAATCACTTTAATTTGTTTGTGAGTGCCCGTACACTACATGACTTCCACGATAATATCGAGATGATAAAAGCAGTTTCATCACCTGCTTATCGTATATTTTTGGTCTTTTTTACACGTTACGTACTCTCTAATGCAGAGCTTTATGCAGATATCCAAATGTATAATGAATACGTAACAGAAGTATTGAAGACTTTCAGAAAAGAAGTAGATAATCTTTTAGATCTTATTGAAAATAAAGATCGAACAGGCTTTGTTTCTTATGTAGATGAAATGAAACCCTATTTTGAAGATAATGCTTCAGATATTTCTACCTCAACTCAGTTGATTTATCAGTTGGGAAATATCTTAGAACCAAAGAAATAATTGAATTTGGGATGAGTTCTTTGAGTAGTTCTAGGTAGCCTCAATCAAACATAAGCTACTTCAGACTGTTGTGTAATTATATCTGTACAGAGACTCAAAGACAATTGAAAGGAATAATTTAAAGCAGAAGAGAATATATTCATGCATTTTCAAAAAGGTTTAGAGCACGCAAAAAATAAAGAATACGTTCAAGCGATTGAAGCATTTTCAAAAGCAATAGAGGAAAATGCCCAAGATGCAGCGGCTTTTTATAATAGAGGATTAGCAAGATATAAGCAGTCAGAATATAAGTTAGCAATTGATGATTTTAATGTAGCTAACCGAATTTCTCCAGACAATGCCGATATCCTTTCTGATCGAGCTGTCGCAAAACATATGAACGGTCAAAGTAGAGCTGCTATTTCAGATTTTGATAAAGCAGTTGTTCTAGAACCAGAGAACCCTTACCGTTACTCAAGTAGAGCTTTTATTAAGGCACATACAGGTGATGTTTTTGGTGCAATCAAGGATTATGAGAAAGCGATAGAGCTTGATCCAGAAGATTCTATTGCGCACAATAACATGGGCTTGCTTCAAGAAAGAATTGGTCTTAAAAAAGATGCTGAAAAGAATTTTAAAAGAGCTGATGAACTAAATGCTGATATTGATTCCAATTATCAAAAACCAGATGTCAATCAGATTTTAGAAGACTATAAAAAACAGCAAGAACAAGAGAAGAAGGAAAAAGAGCAACTTGAAGTTTATGCTAAGCAAAAAGTTGAAGTAAAGACTCTTCCTAAAAATACTAAATTCAAACCAGCCGAATATGCTGGGGTATTGAAAGAAGTTTTTACTAAAAAGGAAATATTTAGAGAGTTTCTTTCTTTTATTTTCAATGGATTTAAGTTGAAATGATAAGAAAATCGAATTCTAGAAACGGGATGATTTGTAAAAGTCATCCCGTTTTTTTCTGATTAATAACGCTATCAAATATTCAGAAGAATGATTATGCTTTGATACTTACAGACTTAGGTATTCAAAGTAGATGAGAACATTTTTATTGATCATAAATTTTATTTTTTTTAAGACAAAAATGTACTTCTAGTTAGTACTTTTGTTTATTAGTAAATCTTTTAATGTTACTATTCTTTAGATTATGGCAAGTATCTTTTCAAAAATCGTAGCAGGAGACATTCCATCTCATAAAATCATGGAAGACGACCGTTTTTTAGCTTTTCTTGATGTATTTCCATTGAGAGAAGGACATGTTTTGGTAATCCCAAAAGAAGAGGTCGATTATATGTTTGATCTAGATGATGATGCATTAGCTGATTTGCATGTTTTTGCAAAAAAAGTAGCCAAGGCATTAATTCAAGCATATCCTTGTAAACGTATCGGTACAGCTGTAATTGGTCTTGAGGTACCTCATGCTCATTTGCATTTAGTACCAATGGATCGAATGAGTGACTTAGATTTCACAAAAGAAAAACTAAAACTTTCAAATGAAGTTTTGGCTGCATCTGCTGAGAAAATTAGATCGTTTTTAGATTAATCTTTAAACGTAAGGAGAAGGAATTATTAGGAGCTTATAAAAGCTTTTATACAAAATATGATGACTGAACAAGAAGCAAAATCTCGTATAGACGAACTTACAGATCAACTGAATCACTACAATTATCTGTATTATCAAAAGGATGAATCTGCTATTTCAGATTATGATTTTGATATGCTTTTAAAAGAACTTTCAGACTTAGAAGAATCTAATCCAAGTTTGAAAAGAACGGATTCACCAACTCAAAGAGTCGGAGGTGCTGTTACTAAAGAATTTCCTACAGTTACACACCGCTATCCAATGCTTTCACTTGGTAATTCTTACAATCAAGATGATTTGAGAGACTTTGATGAAAGAATTCGCAAAGATATAGGTGATAATTTTGAGTATATCTGTGAGTTAAAATTCGATGGTGTTGCAATCAGTCTGACTTATGAAAATGGTATCCTAACCAAAGGAGTTACCCGCGGAGATGGTGTACAAGGAGATGATATCACACCAAATGTCCGTACAATAAAAACTATTCCTTTAAAGCTTTTTGGAGACAATATTCCTCCTGTTTTTGAAGTTAGAGGAGAAGGTTTTATGAGTAAGGAAACTTTCTCGAGACTTAATGAAGAAATTTCTTCAAAAAATATTGAATTAGAAAAAGCTGGGAAAGCTTTACTCAAACCACTTGCAAATCCTAGAAATGCAGCATCTGGATCATTTAAGATGCAAGATTCTTCAGTAGTAGCACATCGTAGTCTTGATTGTTACTTGTATGGGTTTTTGGGGGATGAAGAAACGATTCCTACTCACGGGGCAGCTTTAGAACAACTGAAAACATGGGGTTTTAATGTTTCAGATACTTGGAGAAAGTGTGACTCAATTGAAGCTGTATTTGAATTTATCAATCATTGGGCTGATCATCGTCAAGAATTACCATTGGAAACAGATGGTATTGTGATCAAGGTGAATAGCCTTAAGCAACAGAGATTGCTTGGTACCACTGCAAAATCTCCTAAATGGGCGATTGCTTACAAGTTCCCTGCAGAGAATGTAAAAACTCGTTTGCTCTCAGTGTCATATCAAGTTGGTAGAACTGGAGCAGTGACACCTGTTGCTAATTTGGAGTCTGTACAACTTGCAGGGACTACGGTAAAACGTGCTTCTTTGCATAATGCCCAAGAAATCGAAATACGACTTGATCTACATGAAAATGATATGGTTTATGTAGAAAAAGGTGGTGAAATCATTCCTAAGATTACAGGAGTAGCAGTTGGAGAACGTAAGGATGGTGCGCAGAAAATTCAATTTATTGAGAATTGTCCAGCTTGTAATAGTCCACTTGTACAAATAGAAGGGGAGGCTGCTAGATATTGTAAAAATGAAAAGGCTTGTCCACCACAAGTTAAAGGTAAAATTGAGCATTTCATTCAACGTAAAGCCCTTAATGTTGACTCTTTAGGTAAAGAAACAATTGATCAGTTGATGGAAAGAGGCTTGGTTCGAACACCTGCTGATCTTTATAACCTTACAATAGATCAATTATTGGAATTGGATAGATTTGGACAGAAATCTGCGGAAAAATTAGTAAGCGGAGTTGAAGAATCTAAAAATGTTCCTTTCGAAAGAGTACTATTTGGTATCGGTATTCGTTTTGTAGGTGCTACTGTTGCTGAAAAATTGGCTTCACATTTTAAGTCTATCGATAATTTGATGCAAGCAAGTCATGATGACCTTATTGCAGTAGATGAAATTGGTGGGCGTATAGCCGAAAGTGTTGTGAATTATTTTAAAGATGAAGATCATCTAACATTGATTAATTCTTTAAAGGAAAGTGGTTTACAATTAGAAATTGAAGAGAAAGAAGCTTCAAATGAGGCAGTTGATTTGATGTTAGAAGGGAAAAGCTTTGTTGTTTCAGGCGTCTTTGAGAATTTTAGCAGAGATGGCTTGAAAGATGAAATCAAGAAGTTTGGAGGAAAAGTTGTATCTTCCATTTCCAAGAAGCTTGACTTTGTAGTGGCAGGGGACAAAATGGGTCCTTCTAAGAGAGAAAAAGCGGAGAAACTGGGAGTACAAATTCTTACAGAACAAGAATTTATGGGAATGATTAAATCATAATGGTTTTAAAACAATAACATATTACACACTATGCTCATCAGAGCATAGTTGTTGTTTTAAAATTAAAACTAACCAATAGGACGTGAACAAAATCAAACAATACATTTGGGAGAAAAAAATAGATGCGGCAAAAGACAGTCGTGATTTTAGAGTTTTAGCTAAAAAACTTTCTGAAAGTAAAAAAATAGGAGTAGTATTTCAGGAAGGAGGAAGCTATGATTCAAAAACACTAGAAAGTTTGTCAGATAAACTTCGTAAGCAAGGAGCAAATGTGAAGTTTATAGGTATTCAAAACGCAGAGCAAACAAATATTGCTTGTCCTTATCCTCTAGTCTCCCTCAGAGATTTTAGCACTTTTGGTAAGTTGAAGAGTTTTGAACTTCAAGAATTCTTAGATACTTATTTTGATTTTGTTTTTTGTCTGTCAGATTTGGACGGATTGATTGAAACATATATTCTTTCAAATTGTAAGGCTACATATAGGGTCGGAATGCATCAAGAAGGCACAGAGGATTACCTTGACTTGATGGTTGGTCAAGCACCCGCAGAAAAATATAAAGAGTCTTTAGAGCAAATGCTTTGGTTAGCTGAAGCTATAAACTAAAAGAGAGAACTAGATTTTTCTAATTCTCTCTTTAGCTCAATTTCTATTTTTTAGATAAGTACAAACTCATTGATTTGCTCAGGCCTTTCTGCAATGAAAGCCGGATTCTGTTCTTTTAAAATTCTAGAAGAATGAAATCCCCAGGCTACTGCAATCATTTTTAGCATACACTTATTTGCAGCCTTTACATCTCTGCATTCATCTCCAACATAATAAGTGTCCTCTTTAATGAGCTCGTATTTTTTAATGACATTTTTTAATATTTTATCTTTCCCGAAAAGTCCACTTGCAGAATGTACGAATTTGAAAAAATGATCTAATTGATGTTTTCTTAAAAAATCTTCTACAATGTCTACCGAGTTAGAAGTGACGATACCGAGAGTGAAACCTTGATCTGCTAAGAATGTTAAACAATCTTTCATCCCTATGATTAATGGAATTTCACCAATCTCTTTTTTCAACTCACTTTTTACTCTTTTGATTAATGACGGGATTTTTAGTGGGGAAATATTTAGGTGTTTCATTGCCGAAAGGCTATCCATATCACGGCATTCTCTAAAAGTTTGCTCAGATGCGGGGTCTAAACCTAGTTGTGGTGCAACACTATTAGCTATACGATAAATATGTCTAGTAGTATCAGCAATTGTTCCATCAAAGTCGAAAATGATGGCTTTTCTTACGTAAGGTACATAGCTCATAAGCATTTTATTTGAGCAGTTATTGTTCAATTATTCATTTTCTTATTATCACAATAACAATAATTTAGTTGAAATAAATATTAGCTCAAAGTGAATTATAAATTTCTAAAAGTGTCGAAAAAGACTTTAATGTAAACTCTTCAATAGTTCATTCTTGATTAAATCAAATTTTGTCCATGGAATAAAATGATCTTCTTCCTCCAAGTAAACTACTTCTACTTCTGTATTGATCATTTTTTCTTTAGCAAATTCAGCATTTTTTGGATCAACAATTCTATCTTTCTTACCTTGATATACTTTGATTGGTGTCTTAATATTTTGCCATAAAGTGTCCATCAATTCTAATTCTTTTGCATGGACCATTTTTTCATCATTAGCTACTTTAAAAGCTTTTGGGATCATCCATTTGAATATAGGTGAATCGGCTGGTTTATTAATCCAAAACATTTTTTCCAATTCTGGAGATATGGCAGGAGCCAATAAATATGCAGTTCCATAATTATAGTTGGGGTAGTCTATTAATATTCTACAAATAATTGGTCCACCGTAAGAATGCCCTACCAAAATGATTTTTTTGTCCTTATGCTTTTCTAAAATTGGTTGAATTAATTCTGCTTGCTTCTCAATGGAAGGTTCTGAAACTCCAAAATCTGATTTTCCATAACCAGAACGATCAACAGAAATCATCAAAGTATTCATATTTAAAGTATCATTTTCCATATACTGTTTGAATGCATCCAAAGAACCTGGCGCTCCATGAACAAACAGAAGGAGAGGAGCATTTTTATTCCCTGACTGAATGTAATGCATATTTTTATCACCTACTTTATAATCAAATACTTTAGGTGAAGAAAATTCCGATTTTAATGATTTTAGCATTTCCTCATCTGATGTTCGCATTTTCATACAAGAAGTCAAGCATAGTAGCGTAATTATATATAGATGAATATTTCGTTGTATCATATTCAATAATAACGTTTTGTAATACAAATATTACTAAAAAAAAGATACTCATCAATTATTTAACGATATGCGAAAATATATAAATAACATAATAATAAAATAAATTACATACAGTTAGAAAAATATAAATATGATAGAATTATCCTCTTTTTGTGCGAAAGCTTGTATTTTTGCTGTTTGTTAAGAAAAAAGTAATGGGTAAACATAAAGCATTTCTTTCCCTTGGTGGAAATATGGGTGATAGGTTACAGGCTTTACAAGATGCAAGTAATGAGTTGATAAATAGGGTAGGACTTATTTTAAAGAGTTCTTCCATTTATGAAACAGATGCATGGGGTGTAACTGATCAACCAGCTTTCTATAACCAAGTTATTTTGGTGGAAACAGAGCTTTCTCCAAGAGAATTACTCTCTACGATTTTAGAGATTGAGAAAGACTTAGGTCGAGTACGAATACTGAAATGGGGGCAAAGACTTATAGATATAGATATACTTTTCTATGATAATGAGATCATAGAGGAAGAAGGTCTTATTGTTCCTCATCCGTATTTACATGATCGGATGTTTGCTCTTGCTCCATTAGCAGAAATAGACTCTCAATATGTTCATCCTAAGATAGGTAAGAGTTTAGCAACGCTAAAATCCTTGTGCAAGGATGAACTTGAAGTAAGGCAATTAGAATTGGCTGAATAGCCCTCTAGAATAAATAATTTTCCATTATAGTGGTATTTGCACTCAAGTGTAAAAAATGGCTAGAAGAAGAAAGACAATCGTATTTGAAAACGTCGAAATTTCAGACGTTGCGAGTGGAGGTAAAAGCATCGCAAAAATTGATGATAAAGTAGTGTTTGTCACTGGTGCAGTACCAGGAGATGTTGTAGACCTACGAGTAGTCAAAAAGAAGAAAAGTTTTATGGAGGCAATTCCTACTGCTTACCATAAATATTCTGAAGATAGAGTAGAACCATTTTGTGAGCATTTTGGCTTATGTGGAGGTTGTAAATGGCAACAGCTACCATATGAAAAACAACTTGAATACAAACAGAAAGAAGTTGTTGATCATTTAACAAGAATTGGTAAAGTAGAGTTACCTGAAGTAACTCCAATTCTTGGCTCTCCAGAAATTACCTATTATAGGAATAAAATGGAGTTTGCATATACTGATACTCGTTGGTTACTTGAAGAGGAGAAAGACCTTGATATAAAAGAAACGAGGGGTTGTGGATTCCACATACCTGGTAAGTTTGATAAGATTGTACATCTAAACCACTGCCATTTACAAGGAAATATTTCTAATGATGTCCGATCTGCAATGATGGACTTCATTAAAGAAAATGATCTGACTTGTTACAATGCTAGAAAGCAAGAAGGTCTGATGCGTTCGCTTATGATTAGAACAGCATCAACTGGTGATGTTATGGTTTTAGTACAGTTTCATAAAGAAGAAACTGAAATTATTACTACAACGATGGAATTTTTGAAAGAGAAATTCCCTCAAATTACTTCTCTGATGTATGTAGTAAATGGTAAAGGAAATGATACGATCTATGACCTAGATGTAGTTTGTTATCATGGTGTACCATACATTACTGAAGAAATGGAAGGCCTGAAATTCCGTGTAGGGCCAAAATCATTCTATCAAACCAATTCTGCTCAAGCTTACGAACTGTATAAAATCACGAGAGATTTTGCGGGGCTTACAGGAAATGAGAGAGTTTATGATTTGTATACAGGTACAGGTACTATTGCTCAGTTTGTTTCTAGAAAAGCAAAAGAGGTTGTAGGGATTGAATCTGTTCCAGCTGCTATAGAAGATGCGAAGAAGAATGCAGAGCTAAATGGAATTACTAATTGTAAATTCTATGCAGGTGATATGAAAGATCTCCTAACGAAGAAATTTATTGATGCTCATGGTATTCCAGATGTTATTATTACTGACCCTCCAAGAGTTGGTATGCATCAAGATGTAGTCAATCAATTATTGGAAGTAGCTGCGAAAAGAATTGTCTACGTTAGCTGTAATTCTGCGACTCAAGCTCGTGATTTAGAATTATTAGATGCTAAGTATAAAGTTATTAAAGTACAACCTGTTGACCAGTTTCCACATACTTGGCATATCGAAAATGTGGTACTGTTAGAGTTGAAATAATTATAATTTTTATATTTCAAAAAAGAGGTAAGCTAATACAAATTAGGTATGCTACCTCTTTTTTGTACAATCTAATATGAATCATTTTGTTAGATATCACTTTATAATTCAATAGCTACATCGTGATGTACTATGAAGTGGTTTCAATGGTAATTTGAAAAATTAATATTCATAAAAACGTATATAAACGATTAGTATCAGTATTATTATTCTATTTATTCTAGAAAAGTTTATATACAACTTATTTTAATCATATTCCTTTATTATTAATTATTAACTATCTTTGTATAGTCTAGATCATTTTTTAATTTGGGAATATTATTTTAACCACAAGAAGGACTAACGATGTTTAAACCGATCTTTTCATTACTTTCTTCAAAGTCAAAAAAAGGAGAAACAAAGGCAACTGAAAAAAATGATTTGTCTTGGTTAGATCCTTATGGAAAGGGGCCTTATATACCAAAAATTTCTATTGATTCAGATCGAAAAAAGGTATATATGCTTGGTGCTGCATATATGGAGAATTCAGCGGTATTTTTTGATGAATTAATAAACTTTTTATCTAAAAGCTTAAAAAAAGAGGATTGGCAATCACTTCATTTATCTTTAGATTATTTTAATTCAGGATCTTCAAAAGGTCTATTAAAGCTATTCTTTACGTGTAAGGAATGGTCAAAAGAATACCCAGATATTTCTGTACATTGGCATTTTGACAGTTTGGATTCAGATTTGAAAGAAGAGATTCAAGATTTTACTGATGATACGGGGCTACCTATTATCATGGATGAAAATGGTTACTTAACTAAAGACGATCTTCCTCAAAACTGATAATAAAAAAGCCTCTAGAGAAATCTAGAGGCTTTTTTTATTATTTATTCCCATTTATATTTTCTTATAATAGACTCATCTTTACCTCTGTATCTTGTATCTCCTAATCGGAGTATTAAGTTTGTTCTTAAAGGAAATTCTATATAATTAGGATTTACATACCATTCCCCATAGCTATTTAAAACTTGCTCCCAAGAATCAAAGTTTTCAGTATTATCAATTAAGTATCCTTGTACGTCTCCTTCCTGTGTGTAATACACATCGATTCTCTTCTTATTTGAGTTATTGTCGTTCAAAAATTCTATAATATATATATTCAGAAATGGTGTCTCTACACCTGTGTCAAACTCGATGTCATATTTAAAATCTTTGAGTAATTGACCAAATTCACCTGTAGGTTTGATGTTTGCTGCTTTATTATTTTGATTTATAATTTTGAAGCTATTTTTAGCTTGATTAGGGATGCTTACTTCTGCATTATAAATCCAATTAGGATCAAAGATCGGCTCTAAATCACTTTGGTGTCTTTTATTCCCAACTATTGATATAGTATCACTAAGTACTCCAAAAATTGAATTGTACTTTAAGTAAATCTTATCTAAACTGTTTTTTGCAAAGATGATGTACTGTTCATTTTCAAGTGATAATGAATCAGGTTCAGGCTGCGCTGTATCTTTAAAAACTAATGGTGTTTCATCTTCAACGAGTAGAGAATCTTTCAATGTGATTACATCCCAGTCTTTATTTTCGATGTTGATAAACTGTGTTAAGGAGTCTTTGTAAGAAATGTCTTCATTACATTCTATCTGTACAGAATCATAAATTTCTTTCTCAAAAATAGGTTTAAGGGTAATATGAAGAATCTTGTCAAGTGTAGTAACTTCAACCTCATCTAAGATATTGATACTGTCTTTTAGGTAAGGAATCCCTGTTTCAAGTCCATCAATTTCTATGACGTAATCATCTTGTTGTATTCTATTTAAAACAGCAGAGTTTTCATTTTCTCTTTCGACTCTAAAAGCAATTCTGAAATTGTACTCATCGGGTTCGCTTGGCTTAGGGTTACTTAGTTTATCTTTGTCTTTACATGAAAAACCAAATAGTAATAGAATTATTAGAATGTAGTTAGTCAGCTTGTTCATACTCTTAAAATTCGCATCTTTTATTTACTTATCAGATACAATTTTGAGAATAAAATTATCCATTAATTAGGGTGAAAAAGTAAGCAGTGTAAGTTTAAAATAAAAAAGACAATCTTTTCAGATTGCCTTTCCTGTAGAAATGTATTTTTGAATATTACATCAAATAGTTTCCAGCTACAATAAGTCCAGCCACTACAACAATTCCTAGCATAGTATTTTGTCTTGCTTTTTCTTCTTTATCTTTAATCAAGAAGTAAACCCCAGATAAAACAAGCATAAATAATGCTCCAAAACCTATAAATAAGACGGTCTGATCATCTTGGGTATCTCCGTAAAGGCCTTTTCTAAATACAAAATCACCAACCATAACTCCCATAAGAAGACCCATAGCAAGCATTCTGAATAATAATCTATCCATTTTTTCTTTTATCTATTAAAAATTTTCTGGCTGACTCTTCATTCTGACTGAACGTAAGTTTTAGTCTTTTACTTATCTTTTCAAGCATTTTTTCAAATGTCTTTAGGCTCAAAGAACGTTTCGAGCCACTTTCAGAAATAAAAACTAAATTGAGTTCTCTGCCTATTTTTGCAACTAATTTAGGGAAAAAAACACCTAAACGCCATGCTTTAGCTTCAGTAGGAATATCACCATTTTTCTCATTGATGATAAAGCTACTTATCTCTTCAAGTTCTGCATAGGTAAGTAGGTGATTATAGGCGAATTGATAATCAGAAGTTTCTACTTTTCCACTGAATAATAATTCAATGACTTTATTTACTTCATCAAGTTGAAGCTTAACGTTGATTTCATCAATCAGAGTTTTCATTCCTTAGGTTTGTGTGTTAGAATTTTCTGTCTAAAACTTCTTTAAGCACAAATGCATCCCGAATATCACTCTTATTTCTAAGTTTATGCCTAAGACTTCTTGACTTTGACTTATTTTCCTTAGTTGAAGTGTCTTTTAGATTCGTCTGATTCTTTTCATATTCTTTCTTTACACTTGTCTGCTCGAAGGTATTTAGAACAGGTTCATATTCTTCTTCTTCAACTTCGTATTCTTCCTCAAATTGAGGCCTTTCTTTTGTCTCTACATAATTAGGGTTTAGCTGTTTCACCAAGTCTTCCCAATTGATGTTAGGAGAACTAGATGTGTTTCGTCCGTCTTGGTTTTGCTCAGCCGAAGTAGGGATAGGTTTTTTCTTTTTCTTTTTTCCTAATGTGCTTAATGCCCAAGAAATAATTAGGAAAATGGCATAATAAATTAACTCGCTGAAATTATCCATATCATCATATTTAGTCATCTTAAGATAGTTTAAAATACCGAGCAATAGCAAAGAAATCCTAAAAAAGTGATATTTTTGTTTCTATTGTTGGATTGATATGAGGATTTTTAGCTTTAACTATGCTACTGAATAAACTGGAGATAAAAGGCTTTAAAAGCTTTGGTGATCGGGTGACTCTGAACTTTGATGAAGGAGTAACTGCGGTAGTTGGGCCCAATGGTTCTGGGAAATCGAATGTTGTAGATGCCATCAGATGGGTGTTGGGAGAGCAAAGTACAAAAGCTTTGCGATCAGAAAAGATGGATAATATCATTTTCAATGGTACGAAAAAACGTCGTCCGTTGAATATGGCAGAGGTATCTCTAACTTTTAAAAACCACAAGAATTTACTTCCTACAGAATATTCGGAAGTGACTATTGGTCGTCGATTTTACCGTTCGGGCGATGGAGAATACCTTCTAAACGGTGTTTCTTGTCGTTTGAAAGATATCCAAAATCTTTTTCTAGATACGGGAATTGGTTCAAATAGCTATGCGATCATTGAGTTAAAAATGGTCGATGAAATCCTCAACGATATCAATAATTCTCGTCGTAACTTATTTGAAGAGGCAGCAGGTATCTCCAAATTCAAGAAACGTAAGAAAGAAACGCTTAAAAAATTAGCTGATACAGATGCCGATCTTGAGCGTGTAGATGATCTTTTGCATGAAATTGAGAAAAACATGCGTTCACTGGAGCGTCAGGCTAGAGAAGCGAGACGTTACTTGAAACTCAAAAAGGAATACAAACAGATCAGTATTAGTTATGCTAAAAAATCAGTGAGTAGCCAATTGGATCAATTGGAAGAATTTGCTGATCGAATCCAACAAGAAAAGACGCTCAAAGAAAATTTCAATAAACTTGCTGAAGAGAAAGAACTCCAACTCAAGAACGAAAAAGAAGGAGTAGAGGATAAAGAAAAACTAGTTGATAGCCGCAGAAAAACACTCAATGAACATCTCATGAAAATTCATGAGGTGGAAGGAGATAAAAAGCTCAAGGCTGAAAAAGGACGTTTCTTAGACGAAAAGAAACAGGCACTTTTCCAAAACTTAGATGAAGAGCAAGCAAGTATCAATTCCATGAAAGCGAGTTTAGACAAGCTGAAAGTGGAGTCTGAGGTGGTTCAGAAAATGATTGCTGAAACCGAATATTTGCTCGTAGAATATAAAACATCATTTGAATCTCAGAAGGAGCGAGTAGAAGGATTAAAACGTCAATCTACAGACTTAGAGGTTCAGATAAAGAATAGACAAACCACACTTTTCCAACTGAGAAAGAGCTTAGAAGTCAATGAACTTCAGCTTACAGCTCTCAAGCAAGAGTTGGAACAAGAACATCAGAATTCTTCAGAGAAATCAAACAACCTTCAAGAGTTTGATGAAGCACTGAATACAATTCAGAAAGAAGAAACAGAATTGCGTTTGGAGTTGGAGCAAGTAAAAGAGCAACAACAACTAAACGATAGTAAAAAGGCTCTGCTGGAAGGGCAGGAGAAAACCATTAAAGATGAAGTAGCAGAGTTGAATCGTACGCTTGATGCAAAGCAGAATGAGTATGATTTAACAAAATCTATGGTCGATAACCTTGAAGGTTTTCCTGAGGCGATTAAGTTTATTCGCAAACGTACTTCTTGGGGGCAAAAAGCACCTCTATTATCTGATCTGATCACTTCTGAAGAGAAATACAGAACAGCTATTGAGAATTATCTTGAGCCATATCTGAACTTCTTTATTCTTGAAGATGAAGATCACGCTTGGAAGTCGATTGAGCTTTTGACGAATAATGGAAAAGGTCGAGCAAACTTCCTTTTGTTAAGTAAATTTTCGGGGTATAAGCCCCTGCCTAAGAAAGAATTTGAAGATGCTTTCCCTGTCATCGATATCGTTCAATACGATGAAAAGCATAGAGATTTGGTCAACTTTATGTTGGACAATCTTTATATGTTAAAGGGAGATGTAGAAGATTTACCTGCTGACGATTCAGCGATCTTTATTTCTGAAAATGGTAAGTTTATCAAAAAGAAATTTATCATCTCGGGAGGTTCTGTGGGTGTTTTTGAAGGGAAAAAGATTGGTAGATCAAAGAACCTTGAAAACCTTGCTCAAGAGATTGAAGAACTAAAACTTCAAATTTCAGCTAAGAAAGAAGCTTTAGAGAACATCAAGATTGAGTTAGAGATACTTTTAGATCAAGATAAAAAAGAATTACTCACAGAATTGACGGATAAATACCATGTGGTAAGTCAAGAACTGACGAAAATTCAGACAAAACGTGAGCAATTCATTTCTTTCCTTTCTGACGCTGAACACAAACGTGAGGCAATGCAAGAGAAGATAGTAAGTCTTCAAGAAGCATTAGAAAATGACCGTCCGAGATTGGAGGATGAGACTTACACTTTGGAAGACCTTGAAAATCGTTTTGAAGACATCAAAGATGAACTTCAAAAGGAGCAAGAGCTTTTAAGTCAGAAATCGGCTCAATACAATGAGCAAAACATCCTTTTCCATCAGCAAGAAAATAAGATTCAGAGCCTTGAAAATGAGCTAAACTTCAAAGCATCCACCTATTCAAAAGGTAGTGAGCGTTTGCAAGCCATTCATGACGAACTGAAGAAAGTAGAGGAGGAGCTTCAACGAATTTCTAATATGGATGTAGCCGGAGATCAAGTGATTCAAGGGCTATACGAAGAAAAAGAAGCGATTGAAGAAGCTGTGAAAGAGGCGGAAAAGACTTTCTATGCGAGCCGTGGTAATATCAATGATCTTGAAATTGAGCTAAGAGATTATCAGCGTAAGAAAGAAACTACGGATAATGTCATCATGCAGCTTTCTGAAAAAATTCAGAATATCCGTTTGGACTTGACTTCTGTAAAAGAAAAGATATCTGCGGAGTTTAATCTTGATTTGGAGAAATTAGCCAATGAAGAAGACGAAGACAATCCATTTGAAGAAATGGCAGAGTCTGAACTTCGTCCGTTGGTTGCTCAGACAAAAGAGAAGCTCAGTAAAATTGGGCCAGTGAACCATATGGCTATTGAAGCTTTTGATGAGGTGAAAGAGCGTCATACTTTTATCACAACGCAGAAAGATGACTTACTGAAAGCCAAAGAACAATTGGCTCAAACGATCTCTGATATTGACACGGTAGCGAGGGAGCGTTTTATGGAGTCATTTGATTTGGTACGTGATAACTTTATCGAAGTATTCCGTTCGTTATTTACAGAAGAAGATAACTGTGACCTTCGTTTAGTTGATCCTGATGATCCTTTGAATTCTAAGATTGCGATTATGGCTCAGCCGAAAGGAAAACGTCCTTTGACCATCAATCAGCTTTCGGGAGGAGAGAAAACACTGACAGCTACAGCACTTCTTTTTTCAATTTATCTACTAAAGCCTGCACCATTCTGTATTTTTGATGAGGTAGATGCTCCATTGGATGATGCTAATGTAGATAAGTTCAACAAGATTATCCGTAAGTTCTCTGAGAATTCTCAGTTTATCATTATTACACACAACAAACGTACGATGACCAGTACTGAAGTGATCTATGGTGTGACGATGATTGAGCAAGGAGTTACTTCAGTAGTACCTGTAGATATCAGAAATATTCCAGAATTGAAATTGACGTAAACTTATTTTATCACCAGATTTTGAGATAAATTAAAATCCCCACTAAAATTGATTTTCAATTTTAGTGGGGATTTTTTTTAATTTGAAGACTGTACTACTCTAATTCCATCATGGTAATTCCCACTCTGTAAAGTAAAAGTAATTATCCGTTCTTCATTTGTTTGATTTTCTGAAACTGAAATAAAAATTTCATTCCCATTTTGTCTCTCAAATGTAAATACATCATTTTCAATTAAAAAGCTCTTTTTAGTTGTATCAATGTCACCTAGATCTATCCCATTTTTATCAACTATAATTGATGCTATCCACCAATTTGCTCCTTCAGTTTTAATTGTTTCTGAGTTTTCACTTGAGTTAAACATTACCTTATTCTTTGAAAGTTTGATGGTATCACTTGTACAACCATCACAATCAGCAGTTTCACACGAAGAGAAACTGAGGAATAAAAGGGTTAAGACGTAAAAAAAATAAGAGTTTCTCATAATTAATTTATTAGTATAAAAATGTGTAGAATGAAAAATTAGAGGTTCATTAACAGAGTAAGATCAAATAAAACAATCACTTATACTTCCAAAATACCCTAAACTGGAAAGGACTAGCCTCTGCGTACCAACTCATGAAATTCAAAGAAGCATTAAATAGATTCAGTTCGTAGCCTAATCTGTGATTGGGTGGATTTACTCTAAAACCAAGTAATAGATTGGTTGTAAGATGTGATTCTCTAATGGTATTTGATGTTCCTGCAATGGTTAATCCTGTACTATAATTTCCTCCTATACCTGTCCCTAAGATGAAAGAAAAGCTTTCAATTTTGATAACATCGAAGTTCAAATCTAGTTTTAGATTCGTAGAATTGAAGTAAGAATTAATCCCGAATTCGGTATCAAAACCATTTTCTGTAAATGTCCCAAAAGTCAAGCTAGGGATAAACCTGATTCGCTTTTTTATACCTATCGGTAGCTGATACCCGAATTGATAACTCATACCTTGCCCATCGCTTTCTCTATTGGAAGAGAGCGCGTAACCCACACCAGCCATCAAAGCTTTATCGGAAGAAACTTGTGCGAAGAGATTAAAACTACCTAAGAATAGCAGAAGCAGAATTGAGAGTTTTTTCATTTGTCTAAAAAGTCATTAAATACTTCGTAAAAAGTGTATTAATTCAATAAAAAAGAGTCTGAGTAACAGAGGAATTAATTACTTGTCAATGTTCTGAATTAAAGTTTATAATTCAATGACAATTTCCTCAGTCACTTAGACTCTAAAATCTCTTATTTTTTATAAAAAGCTAAAAGGTGCAATTTAGCTTAAGAAGCACCTATCTCATTTCTGGTTTCTCTACTCTGAATACGTGCACTGAAATCTTCATTGATCGCATTGATATTTTGAACCAAATCTTTGATTTCTTCAGACATAAACATATTAGCCGCTATTTCTAGACCAGTGAGTAATTTCATCATTTTCTCAAGCAAAACTTTACGAAGTTCAATGGCACTTCCTACTGCTGCTTTCTCCGCTTTTTCTTCATACTTCTGCACATAAGCATCCATGAATTTCTGCTGACTAGCCTCCATAGCAGCAACTTTCTCTTCTAATTGAAATTCTGTTATCGCTTCTATGGCCTTTTCTTTGGTTCTCAAATCTTTCAATAAGCCATCCATTGCACTACTTTGTTTGATATATCCAAAAGCTTGGAGCGAATAACCATAGGTCTGTATCAGCAGTTCTAATTCGTCTAAGCTTCTGCTTTCGGCACCTCTCTGAACATAACGCAAGTGCTCTACATAAGAACGGAAGATTAAGAAATCATAGTCACGATCTTGGTCATAATCTCTGATCTCTTTTGTGATGACAGAAGCACCACTAGGTTTACTGACAGCGTCATAATCTGTCCATGCGGTGTTAAACGGATTTACATAGTTTTCTAGGTGATGCGTAGCGACATCAAAATCTTGGAACAGATTAAAATACATTTTTCCAATGGCTCTCGTTTCGTCTACAGTAAGATTATAACTTGGGATTGTTTTTACCTCTATCATAGTATAGTTGGGTTGAAAAAGTGATACTTAAAAAAGATTAATGTAAAATCAATATAGTATAATATAAAGAGTATGTCTGAAATTGGTGTAAATAAATGATGTTGAGAGCTTTGTTTTTGTATTTAGCTAAGTCATAATTAAATTTTATAAAGCCTAAATATAGCCAGCCTACTAAAAAATAATTCTGACTAAGCCTAAATGTAGCCAAGTAGCCTTAGAAAAATTCTAAGCTAGGTTGGCTACATTTAGGGTTGTTCCCAAAAGATTTTTACTACAAAAAATACAGCCAAATCCATTTCTAAAAGTTTTTTAGCATGCTGGCTGTATTTAGCCCCACTAAAAATAATTCTGAGGTTACTTGGCTACGTTTTGCTGCCTAAAAAATTATTCATGGGTATGCTGGCTGGATTTATAAGCAGACTTTAAACTCCTTTAGGGCCAATAATTATATCATTGGTGTTGTAGGCTAAAAAGTTATGCTTTAGAAGATTAAAAAATCTTTATTGGCAAAATGTTTCTACAAAAAAAGAGACAAGTATTAACTACCTGTCTCTTTTGTTTTTTTACTAAAGGTCTAGTTAAAACTAAGAATCAAATCTTTCTTTCAAATAAGCAACAGCTTTTGCGTTAGCATCTTGTGCGTCTTTTTCCACATATCTAGGGCTAGAAGGATTCGCAAAAGCGTGATCTGCATCTTCGTACATTTCTATTTGGCAACCTTTGTCAAGGCTTTTCATACTTTCCTCAAATTTACCAACCACTTCTGGAGTAATCCATTTGTCTTTAGCTGCAAAAATACCCAATACATCAGAGTTTAGGCCTTTCAATTTACTGGCATCTGTTTCGGGCATTCCGTAATATATTACACAGCCTACCGTTTGTTTTTTAGCCAATAGTGCAGACTGTAAAGACCATCCGCCACCAAAACACCAACCAATCGTAGCTATTTCAGCCTTCTTTCCAGCGTATTTTATCGCTCCTTCTACAATGGCTTGCCCTCTTTCTTTAGAGACCGAACGCATATATTTACCAGCATCTTCTCTTGTAGTGGCTACTTTTCCATCATAAATATCTAAGGCAATCACATTTACATCTTTCAAGGCTTTAGCAAGTGTTTCTGCTTCAGCTTTAATATGATCATTCAAGCCCCACCATTCATGAATCACAAAAAGGTATTTGTCAGAAGCTTGAGCGGATTTGATCAGGTAAGCGTTGGCTTCGCCTCCACCTTTTACTGTGTAAGTAATCATTTCGCCTGTACCTTCAGTTGTAATAGCTCTTGGTAGCTCATGAGCCATACGAAAGTCCTTGTCCTCTGTCAGTGTCGCAAAGTTGTCAATCGCCTCATAATTACCATGACAGTACACACCTACATTAGAAGGAGTGATGTAGCCATTATCTGTTGGTTTGAGAACAAAAGCGGTAATCAGAAGACTTGAACATAAGCCTAGGATCAGTAGTGATAGTTTTTTCATGTTTTAGTTTTTGGAATTGTAGTGTAAGACCAAGGTCTTTGACTTTCAAACTATAAAGAAATAAGAATGTTTGAGTTTTAATTGAGATAGAAAAAATGAACGGGAACTCTATGTATTAATAGCCGCCAATTTTTAGCGTGAAAACTCTCTTATAAGTGTTGTAAATACGCACGTTGAAATATTGAAGTGTGAATAATACTTTTTAATAGTTGAAAATACACTTTTTAGTCTAAGTGAAGTATCTGTGAAGTAGCTAAATCTTTCAAAAACAGCTTAAAATATTCAAAACTTGTAGAAGCAAAAGCTAAGCTTACTTTCTGCTTTCATTTTGATGCTGATGCGCACAGCATTTTATTTTTCATAAACACACACCTTAAACACTATGAAAAATGTTTTACAAAGCTGCCTAACGTTACTACTCGTCATAGGTTTTCATTTATACACACTAGCACAAAGTTTTGACTACGGAAATGGTAAGACATCCCTAATCATTGGTCAGACTTTCCAACAAGAATACATTGATTATATCAATGGCATCGGTACTGCACCTGCAGGTTCTTCACATTACGCCGAATTGTATTCGGGTACCATCAACCAAGGCGATGACGGCGTAAATTTTGATGATTCGTCACCGTATTTAACATGGGTAAATGACAATTATCCAGGAGCAACAATTCTGATAGCTATAAGCATCAAAGATAATCCGGGTGCTGGAGGATATGGTGAATTGAATCCGAATAGCTCAAATTATGATCCTAATGGGGTGTATAAAGCGACCAAGGATATCGCTTACACAACTAAATGGGATGCGGAGATTGCTCAATTGGCAAATAAGTTTAAGTCTTTCCCCAACCTTAAATTTATGGTCAGATTGGGTTATGAAGTCAGTCTTTTGGCTATGGGAAATGCTGCTGAAGGAATGGAATTTGGCGATGTTTTGAACATCTACAATGACCAAGGCGTGAATATCTATGATTTACCGAAAGAAGAATTTTATAATACGGTTTCAAAAGATCATATTGATGTTGATGCCTTTCCAGATGCTTACAATAAAATGGCTCAGATCATCAGAGAGCAGGAAGGAGCTACAAATGTGAAGTTTGTCTATCATCCTGTTCGTGGTTTTGGAGAGGTGAAATTGCTTTATCCTGGCGATGAATACGTCGATTATATTGCTTTCTCGATCTTTAACCATGACATTTCTATGGGTACTGATGAGTCGATTCAAGTCATTCGTGAAATTGGTTCGAATGGTTCTCGACTGGACGGAAATCTAGAACAAAGTTTGGATTGGTCTACGGCTAAAAAGCCAGTGATTATCGCTGAATCGGCCTATCAGAATGCCCCTGCCGAGTGGAAAGACTATATTTCTTCTCCATATGACAATCCCTTTATTGAATATTTAGATCGTCTGTTGGAAGTCGTAGAAAACTATGATATCCGTTCGTTGGCCTATATCAATTCAGATTGGCAATCACATGGTTGGCCAGAACAATGGGCTGATTCTAGAGTTGAAGCTTTTGCTGATGTAAAAGCGTATTGGATGGAAAATGTCATCAATAACTCTCGCTATGTGCAATATAATGGGCAGTCTCCAGAACCATCATGTGCAGATGGAATTCAGAATGGCGATGAAACAGGTATTGATTGTGGAGGTTCTTGTGCACCTTGTGATCCAGTTTCAGAGACAGTTCCGAATACACCATCGGCTTTGGTGAGTACTTCAAAGTCTGCAGATGAAATTACGCTGTCTTGGACAGATAATTCAGATAATGAAGACGGTTTTTATGTAACTAGAAATGGTGTGCAATATGCCACGATTGCCCCAAATACAACTTCGTTTACTGATACAGGACTTAGCGCATCAACTACTTACACCTATCAAATAAAAGCTTATAATGCCGAAGGGAATTCAGCAAATAGTAATTCTGTAGCTATTACTACAGATGACATATCAACACCTCCACCAAGTAATAATTGCCCAACTTCTCATCCTTATGAAGCATGCGGAAATTGTTGGGAAAATGCTGCACAAGCTGAAAGTGCAGGTTGTACTGAAGATCCAAATACAGGGAACCCTGATAATGGGGAAACGACGCCTCCTGCAAGTAGTAATTGTCCATCATCTCACCCTTATGAGGCTTGTGGGCAATGTTGGGAAGATGGGCAACAAGCAGCGAGTAGTGGTTGCACAGAGACACCTGAAGAACCAGTAGAAACAGCTCCTAATACACCATCGGGATTATCTGCATCAGTTAATGGTACATCAGTAACAGTGAGATGGAATAGCGTAAGCAATGCTGATTCATATACACTTAAATACGGTACGGCATCTCAGTCTTACAGTCAAACTCTTAACGGTCTGACGGGAACGAGCAGAACTATTTCAAATCTGCAAGAACTTACTACTTATTATTTCACAGTAAATGCAGTGAATAGTGTGGGTAGTAGTGCCGATGCTTCAGAAGTTTCTGCTTTTGTAGACAGTACAGCTACAACGCCTCCCGATGAAACAAACCCTCCAGTAGATGGAAATGAAGATGGCAAAGCTAAAGCTAAATTTACAGCGAGTACAGGACAAACGCTTTTAATTTTAGGGCAAGATCTTGGATCAGTTGCTGGTTATGTGAATAGTGGGAAATTCCCAGAAATAGGAGGTGTCACGCAATACACGAATATCTATGATTTGGCAGGTTTGGAAACCACAACAAACTATGGTGCTGGAGATTTGTGTCTACAATGTGCTTTAGATAGCTATCCAAATTCTACCTTATCTATTGGTTTGTATATGGTAGAAGACAATGACGGAAAAGGAAACCCTGACCGATTAGGTAGAATTGACCATCCGAATGGTTTAACGGACATTGTAAATGGTCTTTATGACATAGAATTGCAACGAATAGCTGATTTCTTCAATAACAATGCTGATCGTCCAATTTTCTTAAGAATTGGCTATGAGTTTGATGGTGAATGGAATCACTACGAGCCAAGTAAATACATTGCTGCATATAAGTATTTAGTTGATTATATGAATGCTCAAAATGTAGAAAATGTCGCTTACGTTTGGCAATCGGCAACTTATGGAACTACTTACAATGGCTTGCCAATTAGTAGCTGGTATCCGGGAGATGCTTATGTAGATTATTTAGGACTTTCATTCTTCTTCTTTGATGAAGGTTTCAATGGCCCAAATCTTAATTATATGCTTGATTTGGCTAGAGAAAAGCAGATTCCAATCATGATGGCTGAAGTATCGGCTCAGTATTATGATCTAGAGCTAGGGTTATTCCATCCATACAACAGTCTGGCGAATCCAACAGCTATGACTGGTGAAGAAATTTGGAATCAGTATTGGGTTGATCAACTTTTACCATTTATCCATAACAATGAAGATGTGATTCGTTCTGTGGCTTATATCAATGCCGATTGGCAATCACAAGAAATGTGGAGATGGCCAGATGCTGGAAATGGTTTTTGGGGAGATACTCGTATTGAAACCAATGATTATGTAAGTCAACAATGGGCTGCAGAATTGGCAAAAGACTCTTGGATTCATGGTTCAGAAAATCTTTTTGCAATCCTAAAAGGCGACACAACAGGTACTGTACCGAATTCACCTACAGGATTAAATGCTTCTGCAAGTGGCAATACAATAAGTTTATCTTGGAATGAGGTTTCTAACGCTGATAGTTATACGGTGAGCTATGGAACAAGTAGTGGTGTTTATACTACTGCTAAAAATGTAAATTCGACTTCTACAAGTATATCAAACTTATTTGAAGGCACTACTTATTACTTTGTGGTTTCTGCTTCAAATTCAGTAGGTGAAAGTAATCCTTCTTCACAAGTTAGTGCTACGACAGAAACGGGAGTTACGCCTCCACCTCCATCAGATAAGATTGAGGGGAAATTTACACCAGCAGATGGCAAGACACTTCTAGCGATTGGCCAAGATTTATTCTCTTTAGCTGGTTATAGATATGGAGATGTGATGCCAGATACTTATGATTTTGGTCTACAAGCAGGAGAGGGCGGAATGCCAGAACCAGGAGCAGCAGTAGCTTATATTGCCTTCTACATGCTAACCTTAGATCAATATGGTATCAATTACGGTGCTACAGGTATGGATAATGGCGGTAATTTAACCGGTGTAGATACTGATTGGGGAGCTGGTCCTTTGAATGCTGCAAGTGTAGCGGACGGTTGGGATCATTCGGCACTGATCATGGCTATGTCTATCACTGAAAACTGGAACTTGAATGGACTGCAAGGAATTGCAAATGGACAGTATGAAGCAAATATTGATAAGCTTGCTTTATTCTGTAATTCATATCCGAATAAGAAAATCTATTTACGTATAGGTTATGAATTCGAAGGACGTTGGAATTCTGAAGATACAGCAGGTGGAGATTATCCGGGTGGTTATCACAAACAAGAAGAATACAAAGCTGCGTGGAGACATATAGTAGAAGGAATGCGTAGTAGAGGCGTTACGAATGTGGCTTATGTATGGCAGGCAAGTGCTTCTCCTGTAGATGATGTATTGGATGCTCAATTTGCACATGGAGGTGATTTGGCTGCCGCTCGTGAAGATATTACAGGATGGTATCCCGGAGATGATGTGGTTGATTGGTTTGGTATTTCTTGGTTCATTGCACCACAAGAAGCTGATGATTTCTTTGGATTTAATGATGTTCCTAATCTTCCGAACCAAGATGATTTGGCAAATGAAATGCTAGCTTTTGCCCGTGAGCGTAACAAGCCAGTAATGATTGCAGAATCAACTCCACAAGGCTATGACCTTGAAATCAGTGAGTATGACAATACACCATCCATGGTTTCTAGAGCTGCAACAGGTTGGACTTACGAAGGTGCTCAGACTTTGTTTACTGAAGGCTTAGCTGCTGCGGAAGAACAATTTGCTCCGGGTACTTGGTTTGATAATTTCTCAGCGGAAACAGCTTGGAACAGGTGGTACGAACCATTCTTAAATTACATTTATGACAACCAAGATGTGATTCGTGCTGTGACCTATATCAATGCCGATTGGAATCAGCAAAGTAAATGGGCTTCTCCATACAATGAAGGCTATTGGGGAGATACACGTGTGGAAGCAAATACAGTTATCAAATCGAAATGGTTAGAAGAAACAAATAAAGATTTCTGGCTTCTAGGTTCTACAGATATCAGCTCTAAATTGCTAGATGCTCCAGCTGCACGTCAAGCAATACAAAAGATCCAAGATTTGGAAGAAGGAAATGATATTTTATTGTTCCCCAACCCTGTGAAGACAGTATTAAATGTTAGTAATTCAGAAACTGTTTCTACACTCACTGTATTTAATCTTCAAGGAAAATTAATGTTAAAAGGAAATGGAAACAGTATTGATGTTTCTCATCTGAGTAGTGGCGTTTATGTTATTAAAATAGATAACGAACAACCGCAATTATTTATTAAAGAATAAAGTTAGATAGTTAATTAAGCTATGAGCCAGAGGAAGTCTTCAGATTGAATCTGGCTTTTTTTGTCTTAGTACATTTTGATGATTGGAGCAAAATAGAGGGGTAAATATCTCATCGAAATATAAGCCCCTCTTTCTAATTGAGTATTCTCATTAAGTTTCGTACAAACACAATCTAAACATAGAAACAATGAAAGCTTCACTATTTCTAATCTTTTACCTAACGGGAGCTTTTCTATTCGCTCAAAATACAAAGCCAATGCTGAATGGTTGTATTTATGAAGATGTAAATCATAATGGTTTAAAAGACCCTAGCGAAAAAGGAATTTCGAATGTAAGAGTATCTAATGGTATAGATGTACATGTATCAGATCAAACAGGAAATTATGAGCTAGAACTGCTAGAAGGACAAACTTTTTTCGTGATTAAACCTACTGGATACCAATTACCCACTGATGAATTCAATATTTCAGAGGCATACTTTCATTATTACCCTAAAAAGAGTGAATCACTTTATGCTGAAACCATTCCTCAACAAGAAGAAGCACCACAAAGCTTTGATATCCCTTTGTATAAACATGAAGAGAATAAAGAGTTTTCGATGGCGATGATTGGAGATACACAAGCTCGATTTCAGAGACAAGTAAATTATGCTCATCAGATTGCTGAAGAGTTATTATATGAAGAATTGGAAGGTGCTGCTATTTTAGGAGATATTGGAGATGACAATGCGATGATATTTCCAGCATTCCAACAATTATTTAAGCAATTCGGAACGCAAATTTACCCTGTGGCAGGGAATCATGACCGAAACTATGATTCGCAAATCAAGGGTAATGAGTTCAATTCCTTTAAGAAAGCTTTTGGCCCCGATCATTATTCTTTTGATATCGGGAATGTACATTTCATTGTAATGAATGATGTAACTACAATTAAAGGAATACAATACACAGACATCATTCCCGAAGACAATCTTCTGTTTATTGAGAATGATTTGAAGTATGTATCTAAAGATCAATTGGTCGTTTTTCTACAACATATACCGATCAACCACCTTAAAGTAGAAAGTAAACAAAGACTTTTAGATTTGATTGCGGACTATAGTAATGTGATGGCTTTTTCTGGGCATATGCACAAAATGACACATAACTTCATTCCTTATGGGAAAGAAAATACTCTTCATGAAATTGTAGTAGGAGCTGCTTGCGGATTATGGTGGGGCGGTGAATTTGATGAAAAAGGAATTCCAAATGCGCTCATGGGAGACGGTGCTCCCAAAGGTTATTATGTAGCAAATTTCAAGAATAATGAAGTACAACTTGAGTTTAGGGCAACAGGTAAACCGAAAAGAGAACAAATGCATATTTGGGTCTACCAAGAAGAAAATACAATATCAGACCCTACGATGGAATTGCCTAAAGGAATGAATGAGAATCAGTTTTTAGTAAATGTTTGGGCTGGATCAGAAAAGACCGAAGTAACGGCGAGAATTGATAAAGGAGAATGGTTTCCGTTACTCCGAACAGATGAAATTCTAGACCCTTATGTTCGAAGAGCATTTCTGTTGGATTCCTTAAAACTTTCAAATCATAAATCGCACTTAGGGAATTCTATACCTAAAAATATGGCATCACATATTTGGATAGGTGATTTCCCAACTGACCTCAAAAAAGGAAGTCATCTTATTGAAATTAAAGCTACAGACGAACTTGGGATTGATGTAGAAGGAATTCGAGTTTTTACCAAAGGTAATTTTGATGGGGAATATAAAGATATTGATTGGTACAACATGAATTAGAGTTGTAGTCACAAGACTGATTCTGTTTTCCTCTACCTTTATTTTTTGATTTCATTTCATCTTAAAAAAATAACCCAGCATAAATCGATAGAAAATTTTATACTGGGTTATTATCTGATCAAAAATCAGTTTAGACTAATTCTTTCTCAAGGACTTTAGCCCATGTTTTCATATACATAGCGGCATCTTTTCTTTGCCCTTTTTGAAGATAGCGGAATCCCCCTGGTAGAGCTTTTAGAACTTTTTTGTTGGATAAATATTCTAGCTCTTGAATATCATCTAATTCTAGGCCAATATCCAACAAAGCATCAACCATTCGGTCAACAGAAGCGCCACTTGTTGAGCAATAGTCGTTTGCATATTCAGACCATTCGTCCAATTTCTGAACATTAGCTTCTTTATAAATTTCTGAAGAACTCATAGGGGTAATCGTTTGCAGTAAATGCCCACAATTGCATTTACCTACATGTCCCCAACTGTAGTCAGCTCCTGATTCAATTTTTTGAGCTGCTTCTTTTAGTTTATCAATTAGTATTGGGTTCGGATTTGCCATAATAATTCCTAGTGTTTTGAGTATATATCCTAATAAACTAAACAAATGATGAAAAGTTCTGAGGTATTTAAAGAGCTATTATTGGTTGGGAAAAAAGATTAATTGATAAAAAAGAGCTATTCCAATTTCTTGAAATAGCTCTCCATAATTTATTATTAGAATTTCCTATTGTTTTGGAAATAGTATTGATGAATCTCCATAACTCAAGAATTGGAAATCATTATCCATAGCATGTTCGTATACTTTTCTCCAATCTTCCCCTATAAATGCAGCAATCAACAAAACCAAAGTTGTTTCTGGTAAGTGGAAATTAGTCACTAGTGCGTCAATCACTCTGAATTTATAGCCTGGGAAAACAAAAATAGAAGTCACTCCCGCTAATTCTTCTTTATCTAGTTTGATCATCAGATCGAGAATAGATTTAAAGCTTTCTTCTCTAGTAGGCAATTCTGATTCCTCATAATTGTATGGTTCTAATTTCTTAATGTCAAAAGGAGCATTTTCTCCTTCTTTCATTACTTTAACACCATACCAATATAAACTCTCTAGTGTTCTAAGAGAGGTTGTACCTACGGCTATATTTTTTTTCCCTGAAATAAGTGCTTCTAAATTGGCTTTGGTCACGATCACTTGCTCATAATGCATATCATGATCTATAGCATTTTCTACCTCAATTGGTTTAAAAGTACCAGCACTAACATGAAGAGTTAATTCATTGATAGGTATACTTTTTCCTTTCAAGTTTTGAACTACTTCTTCACTAAAGTGTAAACCAGCCGTTGGAGCAGCAACAGCGCCGTCATTTTTACTGAAAACCGTTTGATAGGTAGTTTTATCTTTTTCTGTAGCTTTTCTTTTCAGATAAGGTGGAAGAGGAGTTTCTCCAGCAGAAGAAATAATATCTACAAAAGGCAATGCTTTATCAGACCATTCAAATCGAATTAGTTTCTTCTCTCTATCCTCAATATGTGCTGCCAATAAAACGTCTTGACCATTAACATTGAGCATAGTTTCTAAAACCTGTCCATCTTTCCATTTTTTGAAATTACCGACTGTAGTAGACCAAGTAGCTTCGCCTTTTACAAGCATGGCTTCACTGATTACAGCTGTTGGAGCCACAGGATTGAAAAGAAATATTTCGATGATAGCGCCAGTCTCTTTTTTAAAGTACAAACGAGCAGGAAGTACTTTTGTATTATTGAAAAAGAACTGGTGATTATCTGGAATAAGCGTAGGAATTTCTTTGAAAACAGTATTGCTTATCTCTCCTTCACGATAGACTAAGAGTTTAGATTCATCTCTTTTCTCTTTCGGATATTTTGCAATGCGATCTGCAGGCAAATCATAATGATAATCGGATAGAGCGATCTTAGTCAGCTTCATTTGAATAATTATAGTTTAGTTAAGACCGCAAAAGTAAGAAAAAATAAAGTCAATAGAATCTCTTCAAGATAATTCTATTGACTTCACGCTCTAAATATCCGTTAAAACTAGTCTTGGATATACCTTTTTATTTTGAAAAGGGGATGGGTGTACTTTCCTGTTATTCGATTAAGGATTCCTTTTTCATCAAGGTCATCAATTCTGACAAAATGAGAAGCATGAATAATTTCATGGTTGTTAAGCATGATACCCACGTGATCTACTCTACCTTTTGGATTGGTGAAAAAAGCCAAATCACCACACTTTGCTTTACTTAATTCAATTTCTTCTCCGAGTAATACTTGCTGTGAGGCATTTCGAGGCAGAGGTAATGAAATACCACAAACTCTGAAGACTGTTTGACTGAAGCCAGAGCAATCGATTCCGAATTGACTTTTCCCTCCCCATAAGTAAGATGTATTTAGGTATTTACGAGAAAAAACATCGATCAATTCTCTTTTATTACCTTCTTTTAAAGGAGAAATATTTTCTTTAAGATGAAAGCTTTGAGCCCCTAGAGATACTTTATTTTCGCTATCTAAAAAAGGTAAGCTTGAACCTATACTTAGTTTTAATTCACCTGTTGAACCTATAATTGTATTTTCTTCACTCAACAATTGATGTGTAGCTTCTAGATATTTTTCAGCATAAACTGAATCTACAGGGTTGTGCTGACCACTAGGGATGTAGCCTTCGTAATTATCGTAGTGACATTTGATTGATATCCATTCTGTATTTTCTTCTAGAACTTCATAAAGCTCTCCAAATAATAGTTGTGATTCTTGCTCAGAAGCATGTCTTGGTTCAGCTCTGAGTGGGACAATGGGTAGTGTTATAATTCCGTACGAAGACATTCTTTATTCTTTCTTAAATAATTGACTAAATCCTATACCGGCTGAAACTGTAAAAACTTTAAATGATTTTTCTTCTGAAGTTTGACGATCAACACTCAACTGATAGTTATAATGGATCATAACTTCCAGGGAAATTTTCTTGAACCAAAAATTTGAAATTCCTCCACCAATAGCATATTTGTATACATTCAAGTTGTTATAGATAAACTCTCCTTGATCTGTAATTCTTTCAAAGCCCCAACCTGTTCCTCCTTTGATTTCTCCGAATAAACCAGAGTTGAGATAATATCTTGTGAAAGGTGTAAGTTTGAAGGCAAAGCTATTATACTTATTGTCATAATTGATATTAGACGCTGAAATATCATTATCTAAGTTTATTCCAATAAGCCATTTCTTTTTAGGAAAATAAGCCACGGTTGGTAAAAGTGAAATATTGGCTAGAACGGTACTGTTTAGGATGTCTAATTCTGATTTTCTGTTAGAATATGACAAACCCATACCATAAGCAAAGCCAAAATAAATATTCCCTTCATTTGTTTGATTCTTGAAATTATCACGTTCATCCAAATGCTTATGCTCATTGTGAATACGCAAAGGAATATTTTGTGCATTGATGTGCTGTATAGACAAGCTAAGTAGCCCTAAGAGTAATGATATGTTAAGCCATTTCTGCACTGCTAAAGTTTATTCGAGTAGAGTTGGTTTAAAAAAGAAGATCTATGAAAAAGATCCATGTTTCAAATGCTCAAAATAGTAATTTGAGAAGATCAATAGTGAAAATAACGATTCAATATTTGTTTTCACATTAAATATCAAATTTAACGATTTATAGGATAATCATCATACGAATATGACGGATTGATGGTATTTCAACGTATAAATCTGCATTTTTTTTGTATTTTAAGGATACTTATTGTAGAATTGAACCTAGGTTTCACTTGAATCCGAATTCACTTCGGCAATGGGAATCTAAATAAGATTAATTTGACACTGAATCATGGAAACCTTTCTCTTTTTGAGGGATTGGTTTTCTTTTTTTTATAAATCTCATTACTTTATTACCATAAACACGTTCCAATAAATAGGAACACTTGATAAACAACCAAGAACTACTATGAGACAAGATTATGCAAAGTATACTTCTGAAGATTTAGAAGTATGGTCAAAATTGTATCATCGACAGATGAAGCAATTGCCGGGTATTGCTGAAAATGCATTTTTAGAAGGAGTTCAGAAAATTGGATTTAGGGAGGACAAGATTCCTAATTTTGAAGAGATGAACAAACGACTTCAGGAAATCACAGGTTGGGAGGTAGCTGTGGTTGCAGGGCTAATTCCAAACAAAGAATTCTTTGAGTTACTCCAAAACAAGAAGTTTCCGGCTTCTACTTGGTTTCGAAAACTTGAAGAATTAGATTATTTGGAGGAACCAGACATGTTTCATGATGTTTTCGGACATGTTCCAATTCTTACCAATCATGATTTTTGTGGGTTTTTACAAGGGTTGAGTACTATCGCTCTCCGTCACATCGAGAATGAATGGATTATAGAGTTAATCTCAAGACTCTATTGGTATACCGTAGAATTTGGACTAATTGAAACCTCTGAAGGTTTACAGGTCTACGGTGCAGGAATACTCTCGTCAAGTGGAGAGTCTATTTACTCCATAGAAAGTGACATCCCGCAAAGAGTACCTTTTGATATTCATGATATTATTTCTACTCCTTACATCAAGGATAGATTTCAAGAAAAGTACTGGATAATAACATCATACAAGCAACTATTTGATTGTGTTGAAGAATTATCCGAAATCATGGATCAAATAGCAGAAGGTTCTCTGGTTATTGAATCAAAATAATACTATCGAATGCTCTGTTTTTACAGAGCATTTTTTGTTTAAAATGTCATTTAATTAGTTTCTGAGTGTTTGAAACACTCCATTTTTTAAAGTTTACCCTACCTATTTTTAGAGTATAAAGGTTTTATTCTGGTGCTATATACTGAATTAGTATAATTGTTTTAAGTCTCGAGGTGCTTATGGAACTAATTTTTGATGTAGTATCCACTTCTTAATAAAAAAGAAAAGCAAGTAATTTTTGAGCTAGTTTGTAATTATGAAATCCTCTTAGGGAGAACTGAATATTCATTTCCTGAGAGGGCTAACCTATTTGGCTAATCTTGACCTTAACCTAATTAGAGCATGCTCTAAACTATTACTTTTGCTATGAAAGAATACAAACTACTACTGATTGACGATGACCATTTCATGAGGGAATTCTTGGCATCATTCCTTACTGAAAAATTTGAAATATCAGTACTAGATGATGCAAACAAAGCATTGAAGGAATTAGAGGATATCAATCCAGATCTAATTATTATCGATTTGAATATGCCTAAAATGGATGGCTATACTTTCATCCAACTGATAAAGGCTAATTCTGAACTAGCTCACTTTCCTGTAATGGTACTGTCGAGTAGTGAACAGAGTTCCGATCGTATAAAGTGTTTGAAGGCTGGAGCAGAAGATTTCCTTTTAAAACCGTTCAACCCTGAAGAACTTGAGATTAAGATCTCTAAAATTATTGAAAAGAATAATGATCAAAACTCAGGAAATCAGCAGAAGCCTAAGACGGTAAAAAAGAAGAAATCTTCATGGATTAAGAGAGCTTTTGATATCGGGATTTCTTTTGGGCTACTTCTAGTACTTTCTCCAATACTTATTTTAGTCGCAATCTTAATTCGGATAGAATCCCCAGGTAGTGTGTTTTATACTTCCAAACGCATTGGTTCAGACTACAAGATTTTTGACTTCTACAAGTTTCGTAGTATGTCCAATAATGCTGATGCAAAGCTAAGTCAACTCTCACACCTGAATCAGTATGCAAATGAGGGTGTAGATGAAGATTTGGCTGAAGAACCTGTTATGGAAGACATTTGTGAGGATTGTAAACTTTCGAACGGAGGAGTGTGTAAAAATGAAGTGGTAAAAGATGGGCAAGTTTTCTGTGAGAAAGTACACTTGCACCTCAAGAAAATGGATGAAGGTTCTGCTTTTGTGAAAATCAGCAATGACCCAAGGGTGACAAAGATTGGGAAATTCATCAGAAATACGAGTATCGATGAGTTACCTCAACTATTTAATGTTCTGAAAGGGGATATGTCTTTGGTTGGAAATCGTCCTTTGCCTTTGTATGAAGCAGAAAAATTGACTCAAGATGAATATGTAAAGCGTTTTAGAGCTCCTGCTGGAATTACAGGTCTTTGGCAAGTAACTAAACGCGGAAAGAAAGATATGTCTGAAGAGGAAAGAAAGGAATTGGATATAGAATATGCAAAGAATCAGTCATTATGGCTAGACATGAAAATTCTTCTGATGACCTTCCCTGCCTTGCTACAGAAGGATGATGTTTAAAACGATTGTCGGTTATTAATTTCTTTTGATTAAATGTCTAATAAGATTGTAACTGCCAATGAAGCAAATTCTACTCTCACTACTTTTATTTTATTCTCTAACCTCAAGTGCACAAGAATATTCATTAGATAAAATAGCAGATCGTACGCTGTTAGATTCTCTAGTAGTACGTGCTATGGGACAGTCTAATGAGATCAAGAATCTTTTGATTTTAAGAGAACAGAAACAAGAAAAGTTGAAAATTCAGCGTAAAAGTTGGATGGAGAGCTTTAGTGTTGGCTTACAATTCTTCAATTTTGATAATACAAATGCAGATTTAGGACCTCAATTAGGTATTCTATCTAATGTTTCTGGAGGACTATCATTAAGCATTTACAGTATTTTTACTCGTAAAAATCGAGTGGCGATTGCTGAAAAAGATATCCTTGTGACAGAGAATGCCATTAGAGATTCTGAAATCAGTGTTCGTAAAGATATTGAAGATAAATATTTGGCATATCTACAAGTCCTAGAAGTTTTAAAATACCGACAAGAAGCACTTGATCGTCTTGAAGAACAGGAAATTTTATTAAAACTAAAGTTTACCAAAGGTGAAGCGACCTATCAAGATGTAATTAGTGTGACCTCAGCAATCAATCAGACCCAAGAAGCTTTAATAGCAGCTAAAATTGAAAAATCAAGAATCTATCGTGACATCAAGTACATGACTGAAGAAATGCCTTCTATCAGACTTGAGCAAGACCAGTTATTTGAAGAAGAAGGAGATTATGAAGAAAGTGATGAAGATGAATGGTAGTAAGATCGATAGATTAAAAAATCATTTGATATGATTTATAAGATACTCATTAGAGCTGTTATCAAGTCATGGAAACTTTGGATGGCAGTGCCAATTGTAGCCGTAGGGCTTGTAATTTTCCTCACTAGAGATCTTGAAAAGAGATATATCACAAATGCTCGTATCTATGTAAATCTTCAGACGGATGGAAGTACAAGTGTTTCTGGTGCATCTGTGAAGCAATTTGAAATAGGTATCTACTTTGACAATATGATCGAATTGCTAAAATCTAGGAATTCTATTGAAAAAGTAAGACTTCGAATTTTAAAAGAGGCACTTGAGGGTAAGCATGACTTTATCGACTTTGAAGGTTATGAGAATCTGAAAGATAATGACAGTATCAATCATCGGATAGAAGAACTTAGTGTAAAAGATCAACAGCTAGATCTTAGAAATAACATAGATAATCAGATTCATAATTTACTTGAGGATAATAGGTGCTCGTTCGAAGAATTGACTGAAAATCTTAAAGTTTCAAAGATCGGGAAAAGTAATTTTCTAACGCTTACCATAGAGTCTGAAAACCCCTATAAATGTGTTTATTTACTTGAGCTTTACATTGATACACTCATCAATCAAAATAAAACATTAGGAAGGGAGCGAATCAGTAATAATCGAAGAATGATAGAACGATTGTTGAATGATTCTAAAGCCAAACTTGATGAAAAGATTAAGAATCTTGAAAGCTTTAAGATTGAAAATAATATCATCAATCTAGGAGAACATACGAAAGCTATTGTTACTCAGATAGTAAATATGGAGGTGAAGTTAGTTCACCTAAAAGAGTCTCAAGCGGCAAATAATGAGGCTCTTACTCATATTTTAGAGACATTACAAAAAGATAACCCAGGACCATTAGAGTTTTCAAATAACCTCAGGGTATTAAGCTTAAAGGATAGTTTGGTGGCTCTGAATGCTGATTTGGTGATCAATGAATTTACTGATAAAGAAGCCGAGCTTAAGAATAAAAAAATAATGATTCTTAAAGATCGACTCCAAACAGAAGTGGTAGGTATGTTAGGGAATACACCGTATGATCCTTCTACTATTAGACAGGAATTGGTCAATAAATACATTACTCACCAAATTCAATTAGAAATAGAAAAAGAGACTGTTCCGATTGTAGAACGTGAGATGCAAAATCTAGTGGACTATGCCGCAACTTTTGCTCCTTTAGAGTCTCAAGTCAGTACTTTTGATCGAGAAATATTGATTGCACAAGAAGGGTATTTAATGCTGCTCAATAAGTTTAATCTTGCAAAGTCAATAGAAGAAAGTACAGGAGAAAATGAAATAAGATTGATTGATTCTCCTTTGCTTCCTATTAAACCAGAAAGTACTAAGCGTGCATTTATGGTGATTGGAGCAGGTATGGGCTGCTTTGTTCTTACCATTACTTTTGTGATTCTATTTACTTTATTCAAAATGAATAAAGACTTAATTGTAACACTATTCAAGGATGAGGCTGAAGCCACAGAAAATGCGGAAGAAGAAGGTGAAGTTGAAAATGAAAACATAACAGGGGAGGGCGATAGTAGTTCAGATTCATCAGAAACCTAATTTATAACATTATGCTGGAAGGAATTTATTATGTCATTAGCATTATTATTCTCTTTTATAGCTTCTACACCTTCTTGACACTCTTTCTTGGAAGTTTGTATAAGTCAGAGCGTGTACCAAAAAACTTCAAGTATGACTATTCAAATTGGATTGTATTTATACCAGCATATAAGCCAAGTCATCAGCTGATACAAGTAATCGAGAAAGTAAAAAAGTATTCAGAGGATATTACCGTATATGTGCTTCTTCAGGAATCTTCTGAAGAAATTAGGAATGAGGTTTTAGAGCTTGATTGTATTGTAGAAGAAAAAACCTTTAAAGGAGTGGTGGGTAATCCATACCACGAGGTGCTCCGATATATGTGTAATCAGCTTGAATTTTGGAATAGAAGTAAGAAACTAGATCAAAAAGATTTTATTGTTTTATTAGATAAAGATAATTTAGTAACAGAAGATTTCTTCAAAGAATTAGCCTTTAAATTAGAACAAGGGTATGATTTAGTACAAGGAAGAAGAGTCGCTATTTCTGATGCTTCAAGTGGTGAAGTATATGATTCCTTTTCCGAAAACCTGAATGATCTAATGTTCAGAGCGTCTAAATCTTTACTTAAAGGTACTCCCGAGTTAAGCGGTAGTGGTTTTGTATGCAAAAGGGAATTATTCCAAATAGCGTGTCAGAATCTAGACCGTAAAGCTCCTGGAATGGATAAAAATCTGCTTATCCAGATGATGATGCAAAAACCATATCCTAAGATTGTGTATCAACCATCTGCTATTTTAAAGGAAGAGAAGACAGCTGAAGTTGAAGATTTAAAACAGCAAAGAATTCGTTGGTTCGGAAATCAGTATTTCAACGCAATCAAGTATGTAGAAAAGCTGATACGAAGAAAGCGATGGGAGACATTTGATTATGCTGTAACATTGTGGAGACCACCAAGAAGTGTATTGTTCGCTTTGGTTCCATTCTTCGCAGGGATTGAGATTTTGGGATTGGTGTTGTTTCCAACATCATTCTATCTTTTGAATATCGCGAGTCTCATATTCTTGACATTAGGAGTGATTGTTTTTGCAACGCAGTATCCAAGTTTCTTGCTAAAGTTTAAGACGCTCATGATGAAATTCCACAAGATTGTTTTAAATAATCTTTGGAGTGTAAAAGAAGGAATCGATAAGAAGAATCAAGGGAAATTTATCAATACCAAACATAAGGTATAGCCATTTATTCAAGTTTATCGAATCAGTTTAAATGAAATCGAATGCTAATCCTCAGAAAAGTTTAATAGACATAGTTCTTTCTCCTTATTGGGTGAGAAGATGGGGATTAGCGTTATTATTTTTCATCTGTTTAGGGATTGTATATCTGTCTTCCAAAGGAGTTTGGTTGATTGGCTTCCTAATTGCAGGTGCTTGCATGGGAGCACCAGTGTTGTTGGCAACAATGGTGAATACCAAAGTAGGAGTGTACATGATGGTGAGTATTGCCTTCATCATGAGTATGTTCCTACGGCTTATTCAAGGTGTTCCTATAGGTCTTCTGATGGATTTTACAATTCTTCTGATGACTGTCGGTGAATTACTGAAAGATATAGAAAAACGGGAGTACACGTTTTTCAAAACACCTCTTTCTTGGGTAGTTTACATTTGGATGGGGTGGCATTTCCTTGAATTAGCAAACCCAGAAGCAGCCTCTCGTGTGGCATGGTTCTATGTAGCAAGACCAGCTGTAGGTTATATCATGATCTACTTTGTGACCTACAGATTTCTTAATTCAAGAACTGAAATAAAGAAATTACTAAGTCTGATCATATTCTTGAGTTTTTTCTCAGGAGCTTGGGGTGTTGCACAGTTTGTCTTTGGATATTTTCCATTTGAAATGAATTATATCATTCAGAATGATGCCGTTCATTTAGTGTTTATTCAAGGACGTTGGCGTTCATTTGGAACGATGGGTTCACCTGCTCACTTTGGGGTTATCATGGCTTATATGGTTGTTTTCTGTATTCTATTAATCGGATTCAAGAAGACATTTTGGGGTAGATTTTACTACATCGTAGTCATTGTAACTTGTTTTATGGGACTTGTTTATTCGGGGGCTAGATCTGGTATTGCAGTGATTCCATTGGCTGGAGCAACAGTAGTAGGTCTATCCAAAAACATGAAGTTGTATGTGACGTCCTTGTTTGCTGGTATAGGATTATTTTTCGTAATCATCATGCCTACAGATAATTACCATATCAAACGGATACAGTCTACCTTTAAAAGTGACGAGGATGAATCTTTTCAAGTAAGGGAAAAAAATAAAGAAATGATTATCCCTTGGATTATGGCTCATCCAATGGGCGGAGGACTGGGGTCTACTGGAGTTTGGGGGCAACGTTTTAGTCCAGGAACATTTCTAGCCAATTTCCCTCCCGATTCGGGCTATGTACGAGTAGCCGTTGAGATGGGGTGGATTGGATATTTATTATACTTACTGCTTTGGGGGGCAGTACTTATAAAAACCCTCTTGATGTATTTGAAAGTAAAAGATGAAGAACTGCGGTGGATTGCTATCGGAATATTTGGGGCATTATGCCCTCTGGTGGTAGTAGAAACTGCTCAAGATATAGTCGGAAAACTCCCGTCCAATATGCTGTTTTGGATTTGGGTCGCCATGCTCTTAAGAGCATTAGAAATTGGAACAATACCTAATCGAGAAAGTATTTACGATGAACCAGCTGAAGACTCTGACAAATGAAATAGATCGTAAAGGTCTAGAAGATGTAACTATGGTAAGTTGCCAGCATTTCCATAGTGGTATCGGTAATTATGGATTTGAATTAGCAAACAACTTAAGAAAACTAGATTTAGATGTAACCGTCTATAAACCTCAGAAAGCCTCTTATAATGATTCTCATTTTCATGATTATGATTGGATAAAAGGGTATTCATATCGTTCATTGGGTAGTTTACATCCTTATCTTTTACCGCTTTTCATCAGAAAGAAGTTACTTTTCAAAAAGGCTTCAATCTTTCATGCTCATTGGTTCTTATCTGGTTTGGCTCTTTCTAACTTTAAGAAACCACTTATCGTAACTATGCATGATGTTTCCTTACTTCATATTGTTGAGAGTACTTCAAGGTATCAAGATTATTACAGATGGGCATTGAGAAGAATGATTAAAAATCGAATTCCGATCATTGTAGTATCTGAACAGGCAAAGCAAGATGCGATTAAATTTGCTAACTATCCTGAAGATTTGGTACATGTGGTATATAATGGGATAAATCATCAGAGATTCTTTCCGTTAGATGAGATTCCTAAAAATGATAAATTCAGAATAGTATACTCTGGAGGTTTAGGGAAAAGGAAAAATGTTGGATTATTACTCCATGCTTTTAAAAAGCTCGAAGATCGTTTTAAAGATATTGAACTACTGATTGCAGGTGCTTTTCCAGAAAGAACAGAATATCCGAGATTAGCTTTAGAACTAGGGCTTAATAATGTCAAATTCACAGGATATCTACCCGATGAAGAAATGAATAACTTCTATAATTCGGCAGATTTAATGATTTATCCTTCTTTATATGAGGGATTCGGATTTGCACCTTTGGAAGCAATGGTGACAAATACGGCTGTGCTTTCAGCAAAAGGAGGGGCTTTAAATGAGGTTTCGGGTAAGGGTTGTGAAACCTTCGAATACAATGAAAATGATTTAGTAGAAAAGGCATCTTTTATCATAGAAAATGCTGAAGAACGTAAAAAACTAGCAGAGAAAGGTAGAAAATGGGCTTTATCTTACACTTGGGAAAAGTCGGCTATGGATACTTTTCAACTCTATCAGTGTTACTCGTGATATAAGGCTAAAATCAAATTATTTGAGACGATGAACATAAAATATATATCATGTTTAACTAGTAATTGTGGTATCGGAAGGTATACCGAAGAGCTAGCCAAAAGTCAATTTGAATCTGAGCATGAGGTGACACTTTTCCGTAAGAACGAGGGAAACCCAGATTATGTGAAAACATATCCTTTTCGTTCTTTCAAAGGGCTAAAACATTATGTTGCTCCATACTTTCTATCAAATGCTATCAATAATCAGGAAGCTGATATTTGGCATGCAGACTATGTAGATTCAGCTACTGCTCTGAAGTGGAGTAAGCATAAAAATAAAAATCAGAAAGTTGTAGTTACTTGTCATGATGCTATTCCTCTTAGGTATCCGAATGGATGGGTAAATGATCAGTGGTACAGATATATGCTGAACAATACAGTAGAGATTGCAGATCAGATCATTGTCGTGTCAGAAAATTCTAAACAAGATTTGATAAATCTTTATAATGTACCAGAAGAACAAATAAAGGTAGTTTATAATGGAATCAATCATTCATTCTTTTATCCAGATCAAGAAAAAGTAAAGAATGATATCTTCACAATACGTTATGTTGGAGGACTTTTGGTGAGTCATAAGAATGCAATTGCATTGATAGAGACGGCTAAAGTTCTTCAAGATAGAGGTATAGAAGTAAAGATAGAAATAGGCAGTGGTGCAGCTGAATTGACACCATTACCTGCTTTGGTAGAAAAATATAAGCTGAAAAATATAAGCTTTGAAGGTTTTGTTCCTAATAATCAGCTCAGATCATTTTTAGCAGGAGCAGATGTATTCCTTTATCCATCTCTTTATGAAGGCTTTGGTTTCCCTCCAATAGAAGCAATGGCTTGTGGAACGGCAGTAGTCTCTTCAGGAGGAGGTTCACTTAGGGAAGTTTTAAGAGATGGTGCTTATGTCACTGAAGCAGAACCAGAAATGTTTGCAGAGGCAATCATTCATCTTATAGAAGACAGCAATTTGAAAAAGTCTTTAGAGCAAAAAGGAATAAAAGTAGCCCAAGAATATACATGGGAAAAAGCTTGTGCTCAGACAACCAAAATTTATAACGATCTACTTAACTAAATTCTCTCAACCAACTATTTGCAGATAATGAAACTAAGAAACCCTAAAAACCGATTTGACCTTCAGATTAACTCAAAAGATCGTGTACTTGAAATAGGCGGAGGACATAATCCTCACCCAAGAGCCAATGTAATTGTCGATAAATATGATGACGATAATACCCATAGAAGTGGAAATCTGTACTTAGGCAAAGGACAAGAGTTTATTAAGGCTGATGGTGAAAGTCTTCCTTTTGAAGATAAAGAGTTTGATTATGTGATTTGTTGTCATGTGTTGGAGCATGTGCCAAATCCGATCAAATTTCTAAATGAAATGATTCGGGTTTCAAAGAGAGGATATATTGAAATTCCTTCTCTAATGGGCGAGTTTTTAGTACCCAAATATTCTCATGAGTGGGTTTGTCTTGAGGTAGAAAATAAGCTTTGTGTTGTGAGAAAATCAGACATAGGGATGGATAAGCAAGTTCATAATTTTGGGGATTTATTCCTTTACTATCTGAATAGCTTTTCATTCCCTTATAAAGTATTGACAGAGTTGTATCCAAATTTATTGACCGTCAGAATTGAATGGAATCAGAATTTGGAATTTGAAATTAATCCAGAAGATGAGGCTTATATGTCATATTTTAATAAGCCTTGGACGTATGAAATGATGCAAAAGCAATTCCCGAATGATGGATTAGCGAAAGAGTTTGGTAAATTCTTGAAAGCATCTGTAAATATTGGAGCAACCTACATTTTGAATAGATTTAAAGGGAAGAAAAGAGATAGTGTTGAAAAAATTGGTCTTCAAGATACAAATCCAGTAGTTTCTGAATAATGACGATTTCACTCAGAAAAATATTTATTTCTCTTGTCAATAATTTCATAGAGATTATTGTTGGACTCGGCATTATCATTCTGATCAGTCGGTTTTACGATCAGGAAATTGTAGGGCATTGGGTGGTTTTCAGTGCGGCTGTATTTTTCCTTGCAAAAGTAAGAGAAGGCTTTATACAGACTGCTCTGACTAAGTTCGGAACCAACTCTGATGATTTACAAAGAAATGCGGTACTCAAACTCAACCTATTCAGTAATCTGTGTATTGAGTTAGGAATCTCAGTAGTAATCTATGGCATAGTATCTTTAGGATTTCTAAAAGAAGTCGCCTATTTGTTTTGGTTTTACCCAATCTATGCAATTCCATGGTCAATATACAGATGGCAAATGTTTGCCCACCTGACAAAGTTGGATGTTAAAAAGGTATTCAACTCTAATATTAGCGTATGTCTTATTGTCTGTGTGGGTATTTTAGGAATTGTGAGCTATCAATTACCGATTCAATACTTGGCTGTAGTTTTAGGATTGGCAGGTATTAGTGGTGCTTTTGTAGGTTTGTATCAACTTAATGGAATAGAAATATTTAAAGCGAAATACACTAAAACGGACGTCAAAAACCTATTGTACTATGGTAAACATGGAATTTTGAGAGAGTTTACGGGAACACTATCAAACCGAATTAATATATTCTTGAGTGCCGGTCTATTGAGTTTCAGCGAAACGGCTTTGCTAGGAGTGGCACAGCGATATGCTCAACTTATTCTGATACCAAATGGTGCTATTCAATCCTTATCTTTTCCGAAAGCTTGTGAAATTGTAAACCAAGCTTCTGCTATAGAAGAGCGTAATGTTAAACTACGGAAGTTGTACGCAGAAACAGTATCTCTACTCTTAGGACTATTTCTTGGTCTATTGTTGGTCGTGTTTCTGTTCTCAGAGCAAATTGTCGTTTTCATTAATGGAGAAGATTATCTAGATGCGGTTCCTCTCATGCTGATCATCATGTTTACTTTGGCTATTTTCTCCCCATTCGGAAGTTCATTTGGGGGAATGATAAATGCTTTGGGTAAACCAGAAATAAATACAAAAGTAATTTTAGTCAATAGCGTTGTGAACATTGCTTTGTCCGTTTTTATGGTTCATACTTTCGGATTGAAAGGAGCTGTATTAGGACCTCTATGTTCTGAAATTTTCGGCTTTCTTTGGATTAGTATTATTCTGAAGAAAGAGATAGGTATCAACTTCATTGACTGTTTCTTGCAAATACCTAAAAGGTATAAAGAAATAATTATTAAAGTATTTTCAATTTTACAAAGGACTAACAGTAAACAATCAGAATATAAAACACCTAATCCTTAACCTTATACTCGAATGGATATTTCAATCGTTATTCCTTCACATAATCGGAAAGCGTCTTTGATCCAACTTTTAAAATCTATTAAAGAAAGTGATACAGAGACTATCCAATTTGAAGTCATTGTTGTTTGTGACGGCTGTGTGGATGGTACAGAAAAAGAAATTGAAGCATTTCAGAAACAATTTTCGGTACTAAAATATATTAGTCAGAAAGGGGCAGGTCCTGCAGCTGCTCGTAACAATGGGGCTAAGCTTGCACAAGGAAAATATATTGCATTTACAGACGATGATTGTCTTGTAAGTAAAGAGTGGTTGAAAGCCATTATTACTGGTTTTTCAAAGTTTCCAAAAGTGATAGGTTTACAAGGAAAAACCTTGACCAACAAAAAAGAATGTACTCCGCTTACACATCAGATTCATAATGAGGCAGGGCACTCTGCATGGCCAACTTGCAATGTAGCCTATCGGAAAGATTACTTTGAAAGAGTTGGAGGCTTCGATGAGAGTTTTCCTTTTGCACATAATGAAGATGCCGATATTGCTTGGCGATTGGAAAAAGAAGGGCCCATGATCTTCTATTCAGAAATGCTCATTATTCATCCGCCTAGAGAAGAATCTTTCAAAAAGCTAAGTAAAAGAATGAAAATGCTTGAAAGTGAATTTCTTCTTTATCATAAAGATGCGAAGACTTACAAGGAAAAAAGAAATTCATCACCATGGGTGACAATCTATTGGGAAGTATTTCTAGTACATCAGTTCAGACAATTAAAATCTCGTTTTAAATTCATTCATAAACCAAAAGAATTCTTCTTGGGACTAGCCTTAAATTTCTATTGGTGGTATGAATTGATTGCCTTACTACCAAAATATATGGCAGCAGATAAGAAGTATGCCAAACTATATGCTTAAGCTGAAAAGCTAAATCAACCTATTAAGAAATTAACCTAATTACTATCTATGAATTTTGAAAATCTACCAATTGTTTTTCAAGGCTTACCCCGTTGGGATGGTCCTTATGCCTCCACCTCTGTAACGGTAGCCAAAAAGCTCTCAGAAAATCATCAAGTTTTTTACATAGATCACCCGTTTACTTTAAAAGATAAGCTTGGCTCTAAAGACAGCCCACAGTTGATGGAAAGAACTGCTCTTTGGGCTGATGATTTGTACTATCAGACACCATACCCAGAACTCCCAAACTTTATAAATGTCTGTCCTAAGCCTGTTCTACCTATCAATTTTTTACCTAAAGGATTCATCTATCAGAAGTTTTGTAATTATGTAAATCAGCAAGTTTGGAAACAGATTGATGATGTATTGGATAAGTATGGTGTTGAAGAATTTATCTATGTAAATTCTTTTGATCCTGTGTATTCAAGAATCTATACTTCGAAACGAGTGATTCTGAACGTATATCATTGTGTTGACTTAATTTCTGGAGAAAAATACATTGCAAAACATGGCGTAGAAGCTGAAAAATCAGCTTGTAACAAAGCAGATTTTGTAATCTGCACTTCACGACCTTTAAAGAAAAAGCTGTATAAGTTTAATGAAAACTGTTATGCGGTTGAAAATGCAGTAGACTACGAGTTTTTCCAAAAAAGTTTGGATGCTGAAGTTCCTGAAGATTTAGCCATGATCCCTGGTAAGAAATTAGTTTACACAGGAAATATAGGTCTGAGATTGGATTATCAACTGATAAAAGAAGCCGCTGAAAATATGCCTGATTACAGCTTTGTTTTCATCGGACCTATAAATCAACGAGAATTTAGAGGACAAGAACTCAAGAAGCTACCTAACGTCCATTTTCTAGGTCAGAAAGCATTTGAAGACATCCCTGCTTATATCAAAGGTGCTGATGTATGTCTGATTCCATTCCGACGAACTGAATTGACGAAGCATATTTACCCTCTGAAAATCAACGAATATTTGGCAATGGGTAAACCTGTCATTACAAGTGATTTTACAGACTTGAGTGAATTTGGAAATGTAACCTACAGATATTTGGGAATCAGACAATTTACAAGTCAGATAGAGAAGGCTATTGAAGAAGATTCAGAGGTGAAAATTGCTGACCGTAAGGTATTTGCTGCAAAAAATACTTGGGATCATAGAATCTGTAATTGGGAAGCGATTTTCAAAAATGCGCTAAAGAATAAGGAGGTATTGATATGAGCATATTGAGTTGGGTAAAACAAAACCCTAAAATCAAATCTCTCGCCCATCGAATGATTATTCCCAAAGGTGAAGCTCGCCCTAGAACGTGGGTAAAATGGTTTGTAAATCCTTTCTATCATAAGAGATCCAAGGGAAGTAAAGTCTGTAGCTCTGTTAGAGCTGATCTATTTCCATTTAACTCATTTTCATTGGGGGCTTATAGCACTGTTGAAGATTTTTCAACCCTAAATAATGGTGTGGGAGCATTAAAGATTGGAGAAAACTCAAGAGTTGGTCTCGGAAATGTATTAATCGCTCCAGTCACAATCGGTGATAATGTTATTCTTGCACAAAACATTGTGGTTTCGGGTTTGAATCATAATTATCAGCAAATCAATATTCCGATCAAAGACCAAGGTGTTTCAACAGAGGAAATCATTATTGATGATGGTGCTTGGATTGGAGCAAATGCTACAATTACGGCAGGGGTGCGAATCGGTAAAAATTCGATTATTGGTGCAGGAAGTGTTGTGACCAAATCAGTACCAGATTATCACATTGCTGTGGGGAATCCAGCCAAACTTGTAAAGTATTACAATTTCGAAACTAAGAATTGGGAAAAAATTCAGACAAAAGATGTATCAAAACAAGCCCAAGACAGCTACCAACAAAACTGAGGATATTGCTACGCCATTAGTATCTATCGTAACGATTAATTTCTGTAACGAAAAAATCACGATGGAAATGTTAGCTTCTATTTCAAAAGCTAATTATCCAGCGCTAGAAGTAATAGTTGTGGACAATGGCTCCTTGAAAGATTATACAAAAGACTTTGAACAAGTGTATCCTGAGGTAAAAGTCATTGTCTCTGAAAAGAACTTGGGTTTTGCAGGAGCTAATAATCTTGGTATCAAAGAAGCAAAAGGAGATTATGTATACTTAGTGAATAACGATACGGAATTTACTGATCGTACAATTCTTCCACTCATTGAAAAATTAGAAAAGGAGAAATACATAGGTGCAATAAGCCCTAAAATACAATACTTCTTTCAACCAGATCACATTCAATACGCTGGACTGACAGCAATCAACCCTTTTACAGGGAGGAATAAAATGATTGGTCATCGGGAGAAAGATACAGGGCAATACGATGCTTTTTATGAAACTGATTTTGCACATGGAGCTGCAATGATGATTCGTAAATCAGTAATTGATTTGGTGGGGCCTATGCAAACTGATTATTTCTTGTACTACGAAGAATTGGATTGGTGTGAATCTATAAAGAAAAGTGGGTTCAAGATTTATTATGATGGGAGTGCAAATATTCTTCATAAAGAATCGATGAGTACAGGAAAAAATAGCCCTCTCAAAATGTACTACCAAACTCGAAATCGACTTTGGTTTATGAAACGTCATTACCCCAAAAATGACCTGTTTTTCAAAAGCTTCATTTTCTCATTCGTCATACCCAAGAAACTGATTGAATTGCTTGTTTTTGGCGATTGGAACCTCGCAAAAGCATTTTATAAAGGCGTTAAAGATGGTTTAAACCCTACAATTACTAACTAAATATGGAATTTCTATTTTGGCTTTCAATTGTTATTGTGATCTATGCCTTTGTAGGGTATGGAGTTATTCTGTACGGATTGGTGAAGTTGAAAAACTTCTTATTTCCGAGAAGTGTGAAATACAATGAAGACTATTACCCAGAAGTAACGTTTGTTGTAGCTGCCTACAATGAAGAAGATTGTATTGAAGAAAAGATTCTGAATAGTTTGTCACTTGATTACCCAAAGGATAAGATTAAATATCTTTTTGTAACGGATGGGAGCACAGACAGAACCAATGAAATCATTAAGAATTACGAAGAAGTTACTTTAGAATTTAGTCCTGAACGAAAAGGGAAGATTGCGGCTGTTAATCGTATCATGAAACTGATTGAAAGCCCAATTGTGATTTTCTCAGATGCAAATACAACACTTAATAAAGAAGCAATTTTAAATATAGTCAGACATTTTCAGTACCCAACCGTTGGTGCTGTGGCAGGAGAGAAGCGAATTATTCAAGCGGAAGAAGGGGATGCTAGCAATGCAGGAGAAGGAATTTATTGGAAATATGAATCAAAGTTAAAAGAGCTTGATTCGGAGTTGTACAGTACAATGGGTGCAGCAGGCGAGCTGTTCGCAATTCGAAATGATTTGTATACAGAAATGGAATCTGATGCGCTGATCGAAGATTTTCTGATGACGATGCGAATAGCTGCCCAAGGTTACAAAGTTGTCTATGAAAAAGAGGCAACTGCTAGTGAAACATCTTCTATGAATATTAAAGAAGAGTTTAAAAGAAAAGTAAGGATTTCGGCTGGAGGAATTCAAGCTGTCATCCGATTAGTACCACTACTGAACTTCTTCAAATTTGGTATTCTCACATTTCAGTACATATCACACCGAGCAATCAGATGGACGTTAAGCCCACTTGCTTTACCGATTATACTTATCACTAATAGCTTATTGCATTTCGAAGTAGGTGGATTTTATTCATTCTTATGGTATGCACAAGTGACATTCTATTTGTTAGCTGGTTTAGGCTGGGTTTTTGAGAAAAGAAAAATTCGCTCAAAGATCTTATTTATGCCTTTCTACTTTATTATGATGAATTACAGTGTATTCTTAGGCTATTTCAGATTGGTAAAAGGAAGTCAGAGTGTGGTTTGGGATAAAGCAAAACGAGCTACGACAGTCTAGCTTAAACATAAAAAAAGAGCCTAATCATTTTGATTAGGCTCCCTTCTTAGTTTAGCAGTTCTTTATATTTTTCTTGAAGCTCATTCGTACTTCTGAATATTTTAAACTCGACTCGTCTGTTCATTCTTTTTTCTTCTTCGGTATCAGCTACAGTATGAATTGGTGCGGTACTTCCTAATCCAAAAGCATAAACTCTGTCGTTTTCGAATCCTCCATAAGACAATATATAGTCTCGGATAGCATCGGCTCTTTTCTGAGATAAATCAATATTCAACTGATGATTTCCATCTTCATCGGTGTGGCCAATCACCATGATATGAAAGTCAGGATATTGTTCTAAAAATTGTATGATGAGGTGTAAGTTATTTTCCATCTCAGGGAGAAGTCTATAACTGCCACTTTCAAAGTCAATTGACTCAAAAGTGATACTGGTATTATTCCTTACCACAGGAATCTCAACGTGTGTTTCTCCATTCAAATGGAATAGTTCTTCAAATTTAAAGAAGTTATCACCTTCAACAATTAACAGATAATCACGATTATCAATCAACTCGAAATCAAAGGAACCATCTGGTCTTATGTGCCTTGGTGCGACCTCAGTTGCTTCACTCACATCAATGATCGTAACAACTCCTTCAAAAGTTTCACCTGTGGTAGGTTCTTTTACAATACCCGAAAATCTGATGGTATTGTTAGGTTTTGCTCCCATAGGTAGACCAAAGGAATGAATATTCAAGACATCACCAGCTTTTCCTTTTGAACTTTTGGAATAGAAAAGCCACTTAGAGTCAGTATCAATCGAAAAATAGAATTCATTTCCTATACCATTTACTAAAGGTCCCACATTGAGAGGTTCAGTGTGTTTCCCATCTGGAAGTAAATAAGATTTATAGATGTCAAAATTACCGAAATTCAATAGTTGCCCATTCGAACTAAAATACAAAACACTGTATTTAGGATGGAAAAATGGACTTACTTCATCGTTTTTAGTATTGATGACAGGTCCCATATTTCTTGCTTTGTTCCATTCTCCGTCATGGTTTTTTGTACTATAATACAAATCTGAGCCACCAAATCCGCCACCTCTATTTGAAGAAAAGTATAGTGTGTCAGCTTTAGGACTTAATGTCGGATGAGAATCCCAATTCACAGAATTCACATTAGGGCCAAGGTTTTCTGGAACACCCCAGTTCCCTTCAGCATCTTTTTTAGAGACATAGAGGTCACAGTCTCCTAGCCCAAGAGAACTATTACATCTTACAAAATATAGCTCTTGTCCATCTTGAGACATGCATGGTGAGCCTTCTTTGTATTCAGAGTTGATCGCATCGAAAGGAACGGCTTCAGTCCAGTCGTATTTTTCTTTGTAGGCTATAAAAATGTCTTCATTTATTTTCGCTCCGTATAAATCTTCTTTAATGATAGCAAGATCGCTTGTATCTCTGTCAGTTCTGTTTGATGTAAAAAGTAAAGCTTGATCAAATACGGAATAAGTCATGCCATAATCATCAAAAATAGAATTGATATTATCTGACATCTCAACCAAAACATCTTTTGGTACAGCCAAAGTGTCAATCAATTTTCGTTGCTCGACCAATCTATAATAATGGCTAGTATCCGCATAAATGATCTGATCATTGTAGTTCAAAGAATCATATTTTTCGAGTGCAACTCTTAAAAATCTGCGATCATGTTTTAAAATTAGTCTGTACAAGTCTTTTGCTAATTCATTTTCGTCATGTTCCTGACATTTTTTAGCTAAAGACCAAAGAAGATTAAGCGTTTCAGGATTTTTAAAGTCTTGAACAGTATAGTTAGAGATATAATCTGCGGTGTGTTGGATATACTGATCCCAATGCTCATTTACCTTTAACCTTCTTAATTGTGCTTTTTTAGAGCGATCAAGATATGGTTTTTTATTATCGATATTTGAAAATGATAATAGCGGAGCGGATAATAAAGATTTTTTGTTAGTAGGAACAAGTTCTTTTACGATCATATGCTTATTCTCATCTTCATTGGGAAGTTGAGCATATGAAATACTGGTCCAAACTAACAGTAAAGCTGAAAGAAAAAATAGCCTCCTAATCATTATTAATTGAGATATATTTTGATCTGCGATTATAAAATTTAAAACGACCTTAACTGAAATAATGTATATCAGATGTCTTAAATTTCTTCAAAGAAATTGAAAATATGACATTTTTTAGAGGAATAACGCCTTTTTGTCATGAAGAAATGACATATATTTTTTGATCTATTTAAAATGAAAAAAAAACTTTAATCATATCTATCTGAAAATGAAAGATTTTTCGGCTGTTTTCTGTTTATTCTTAAAATATGGGTATAAGTCATTCTACAAAGGCATCCTAATTGTATAACTTTAAGACTACAAATTTAAAATATAACTTCATCATTGAAAGTAGAGCAGATTGGGTCTGTTCATTTCTATGTTGAGGAAACATAACAAACGCTGATGAGAAGTAAGTTAAATAGTGAATTAAGGATGTTGAGTCAGTTTTCAGATTTAGATTCTGATCAATTGATATCAATTATCCCTGCAGAAGGAGACGATAAGGAATTTGACGATATTGACGAAATGGAACTTCCAATTCTTCCTCTTCGTAATATGGTACTTTTTCCGGGCGTCGTTTTGCCCATCACTGTAGGAAGAAAAAAATCAGTAAAGTTAGTCAAGAAAGCATATAAAGATAATAAAACGATAGGTGTTATCACTCAACGTAACAGTAACAGTGATGACCCAAGCCTTGAAGAACTCTATAAGTATGGTACAGTAGCTAAAATCTTAAAGGTTTTGGTACTACCTGATGGGAATACTACAATTATTATTCAAGGTAAAAAGAAAATAGAAGCTGTTGAAACGATCCAAAAAGATCCATATCTAACTGCTAAAGTTCGTATGGTTCATGAGGATAAGCTTATTGAAAGTGAAGAAGAAACAAGTGCTGTTATCAATTCACTTAAAGAAGCTGCTTATAAAATCTTAGAGCTAAATCCAGATATTCCGCAAGAAGCATCAGGTGCTTTAGATAATATCTCAAGTTTAGGGTTCTTGTTAAACTTCTTGTGTTCAAATATTAATGCAGAAGTAAAAGAGAAACAAGGATTACTTGAAATCAATAATGTACATGAGAAGGTGAAAACCTTATTAGAGTACATGTATAGAGAGATTAAAATTCTTGAGATCAAGCAAGAAATTCATTCTAAGGTAAGCTCAGATATTGATCAGCAGCAAAGAGATTATTTCCTACGTCAGCAAATGAAAGTGTTGCAAGACGAATTAGGAGGTGAAGGCCCTCAGCAGGAAATTGAATCGCTTAGAAAAAGAGCTGCTAAGAAAGATTGGCATGAGCAAGTTGCAAAGCATTTTGATAAAGAGTTAGATAAATTGGGTCGTTTGAATCCATCTTCTGCTGAATATCCAATAGCATTGAACTACTGTGAGTTTATGCTTGACCTTCCATGGAATGAATTCACTGAAGATGATTTAGACCTTAAAAAGGCTCAGAAAATATTGGATAAAGACCATTATGGTTTAGATAAGGTTAAAAAACGTATCATTGAGTATTTAGCAGTATTGAAGCTAAAACAAGATATGAAAGCGCCTATTCTATGTCTGTATGGCCCTCCGGGTGTTGGTAAAACTTCATTGGGTAAATCTGTGGCTAAAGCACTAGGAAGAAAATATGTACGTATGTCTTTGGGTGGACTTAAAGATGAGTCTGAAATTAGAGGACATCGTAAAACATATATTGGTGCAATGGCTGGTCGTATCATGCAAAGTATTAAGAAAGCAGGTACTTCCAATCCAGTATTTATCCTAGATGAAATTGATAAAATTGGAGCCGATTTTAGAGGAGATCCATCTTCAGCATTCTTAGAAGTACTTGATCCAGAACAAAATGATTCGTTCTTAGACAATTACTTGGAAGTTGAGTATGACCTTTCTAAAGTGATGTTTATTGCGACAGCAAACTCTTTGGAAACAATTCAGCCTGCACTCCGTGACCGTATGGAGATCATTGAAATCAATGGATATACGCTCGAAGAAAAGACTGAAATTGCTAAGAAACATTTGCTTCCGAAGCAAAAGAAAGAGCACGGATTAAAATCGGGTGACTTCTCTTTAGATGCTAAAGGAATCAAAACTGTGATCGAAGGTTATACGAGAGAGTCTGGTGTTCGTAATTTGGAAAGAAAATTAGGAGCTGTCTCAAGAAGTATAGCTACGCATATTGCTATGGAAGATGAGTACAAAAAACGTCTTTCAAGTAATGATGTTGAAGAAATTTTGGGTGTAGCTCACTTTGATAAAGATAAGTATCAAGACAACGAGCATGCAGGTGTAGTGACTGGTCTTGCTTGGACTCAAGTAGGTGGAGAAATCTTATTTATTGAGTCAAGTCTTAGTAAAGGAAAAGGTCGTATTACCCTTTCAGGTCAGCTAGGTGATGTAATGAAAGAATCTGCAACTACGGCACTTTCTTATCTAAGATCACAAGCAAAAAGTTTAGGTATTGATTACAATATCTTTGAAAATTATGACCTTCATGTTCACGTACCAGCAGGTGCAGTTCCTAAAGATGGACCATCAGCAGGTATTACGATGCTCACAGCAATGGCTTCAATTTACACACAACGTAAAGTGAAGCAGAAGTTAGCCATGACTGGTGAAATTACTTTACGAGGTACAGTACTTCCTGTAGGTGGAATTAAGGAAAAATTATTAGCTGCAAAAAGAGCAGGTATTAAAGAAATTATCTTTAGTGACCAAAATAAGAAGGACGTAAATGAAATTGAAGAGCAATACCTAAAAGGACTGACCCTTCATTTTGTGAAAAATGCAGAAGAAGTACTTGAAATTGCTTTGTTAAATACAAAAGTGAAAAATGCGATTCAGTTTGAGTTACCTAAGAAAGAGAAATAATCAGCTTGATTGATTTATTATATTAACCGTTTCAACCTTCGTTGAGACGGTTTTTTTATGGACTTAAGTTAATAATGAGATCATTTTGAGGAGAAGTAGAATCTTTTAATGATTATACTTATTTTTAATTTCTATCAATGTTTTAACCAATTCATTTATGAAATTAAACTATACTCAAAGCTTAATACAGATAAAATCTGTTTTATCTTTAATTATTTCACTTTTTGTATTATCAAATGCTCATGCACAAAATCAAAAAATAGCCGTAGATACGACCGTAGTGACATCACATGTAGCATCAATTAATGGAAAAAAGATCATTTACTCAGCAACGACAGGAACCCAACCTGTTTGGGATGACAAAGGTAAAGTAACCGCAACACTCTTTTATACATACTACAAAGCTGAAAATCTAGGAAAAACAGAAGAGAGACCATTAGTGATGTCTTTTAATGGGGGACCTGGTTCAGCATCTGTTTGGATGCATCTAGCATATACAGGCCCTAAAATCTTGAATATTGACGATGAAGGTCATCCTATTCAACCTTATGGAGTGAAGGATAATCCGAATTCAATTTTAGATATAGCAGACATCGTTTATGTAAACCCTGTAAATACTGGCTATTCACGTACAATTACGGAAGATGGTAAAGAGGTTCAGAGAGATAAATTTTTTGGTATAAATGCCGATATCAAATATTTGGCAGCTTGGCTAAATACATTTGTGACAAGAAATGAAAGATGGTTATCTCCTAAGTTTTTAATCGGTGAAAGTTATGGTGGGACACGTGTTTCGGGGCTTGCTCATGAACTTCAACAAGCACAATGGATGTATTTGAATGGAGTTATTTTAGTTTCTCCTGCCGACTATATTATCTATGATACAGCTAGTCCACTTTTTGCAGCATTAAATTTGCCATATTATGCAGCTACCGCTTGGTATCATAAACAACTACCTTCAGAACTTCAACAAAAAGATTTACTTGAGATTTTACCAGAAATAGAAGAGTATACTGTAAATCAAGTGATCCCAACAATAGCAAAAGGTGGTTTTGTGGATGAAGAGGAAAGAAATGCTGTTGCTGAAAAAATGGCATATTTTTCTGGACTGTCAAAAACTGATTTCCTTAACTACAATTTGGCATTACCAACCTCATATTACTGGAAAGAACTTTTAAGAGAAGAAAAAGGCCAGACTATTGGCCGACTAGATTCTAGATATTTAGGAATCGATAAAACAGATGCAGGTATCAGACCCGACTATAGCCCTGAGTTGACATCTTGGCTTCATTCATTTACTCCTGCAATCAATTATTACGTTAGAGAACACTTAGGCTTTAAAACAGATTTAAAATATAATGTTTTTGGCCCTGTACACCCTTGGGATAGAAGTAACAATCAGACAAGAGATAATCTTCGTCAAGCAATGGCTCAAAACCCGTATTTAAAAGTGATGTATCAATCGGGTTATTATGATGGCGCAACAACTTATTTCCATGCAAAATACAGTATGTGGCAGACAGACCCAAGTGGGAAAATGAGAGATCGTTTTAGTTTTAAAGGCTATAGAAGTGGACACATGATGTATCTAAGAAAAGCTGATTTGAAACAAGCTAATGAGGATATTAGAAACTTTATAAAGGATAGTGATGCTAAGGGGGTATCAGCCAAGTATCAATAATTGAACTGGTTTCAGTTATACAATAAAGTATTAATTTTTTATGATAAATAAGCCATCTCATTAAATGATTGAGGTGGCTTATTTTTTTGATCCAAAAAACTATTTATGCTTAGTGCATCAAATTTAGTTACAAATGAAAGCAAATAAACTGACTTAGTATCGTTTCTCGATTATCATAAGCTTCCGAAAAAAATACTGAAATATAGAGTAACTCTTTTTTTATGAAAATCGAATTTCATAGATTTTTTTAAATAGAGACACCCAAATCGAACTGATAAAGATAGTGATAGAAATTGTAATGATGATATATTGATATGATTCACTATTGATGATATTATTTTGTACACCTAAAGAGGCCAAAACAAAACTGAATTCCCCAATTTGAGCCAAAAGAGAGCCTCCATAAAGACTGTGTATGTTCGAGTTTTTTAAAATCCTAAGTGTGGTAGAGTTTATGAGGTGATTACTAATAAAGACAGCAAGTACTAACACCAATATGGTTTGCCAATGTTGAGTTAAAAAGTGAATGTCAATCATCATACCTACGGAGATAAAAAAGATTGATACAAATATAATTCGGAATGGCGATAGTGTTTTATGTAACCAAGATGAGGCATTGGAATTATACATGGTCAGTCCTGCCACAAAAGCACCTAAACTAGGTGAAAGTCCACAAAGTGAGGTAAATAGAGCCAAGCCAAAACAGATGATCAAACTTGCAAAAACTTGTAATTCATGATCTTCATTTAAGAAACTTAATGCTTTTATACTTTTCCGATCTCTTTTGAGTAAATCCACAATAATGATCAGAAGAACTATTGCACCAAAAATCTGCCATAAAACTTCAGTATAATCAACACCTTTTCCACTAGCAAGACTCATAACGATAATCATAGGAGCAACTAATACATCTTGGGTAAGCAGAATAAAAGTGATGTCCTGTCCTAATTTGTGCTTTTCTAATTTATACTGATTGATTAGTCGAATAACTACGGCAGAACTACTGAGTGAGGTTCCAAACCCAAACAATAAGACTCTTTCAAATGTCCAATCAAAGAAGATACCTAGCCCATACATTAACAGGACACTAAATAGTACTTGACATCCAGCACCTAAAAATGCAATCTTCCAATTCTTGATAAAGTTCTTTATCGAAATTTCCATTCCAATAAAAAACATCAGAATGATTAGTCCAATTTCACCAGCTACATCAGCACTTTCCTCATCTGTAAAAACTTGAAATCCATGTGGTCCCAACATGACACCTGCGAGGATATAAGCCAAAATATAAGGTTGTTGAATTTTCCGAAGTCCTAAACTCATAAAGAGTATAAGACTAGAAAAAATGAGTACGATATTTAAGTCTTGTTCAATCAATTTTATGAAGAGATTTATTTAGGTAAGATATTCTAACTACACACTCAGTTGAATCTGACAAATTTCTCTAATTTAAAATGACTTGTTGATCATAAAATGATTAAGGAGTTACATAAAATCGTCAGATTTGAAAAAATAAGATCAGATAGCAGTCAAATTCTATTCTTTGTATAGCCCTAAAAGAGCAAAAATATTAAGCATACTTCCATAAAAATTGATACCTAAAGCGATTAGCCACATATTATACGAGGAATAATAGGCTAAGCCTGAATTCATAAAAAGAATCAAGTTACCGACCACACCAAGGCCACCAAAAAATAGGATAGCGGGGATCATCGCAATTCTATACCATTTTTTGTTTACTTTTTTCGAAAGCAAAAGACTTAAAGTATAAACGGCTAAAATGATAAAGGAAGGAAGAACAGGGCTTTGGATAAATGCCACAGACCTAAAATGCTCATGCACAAGACTACCTAGTAAGTATAAAGAGGCAAAAACTGCAAAGGCAAATTGCCGCTGAACAAGTTTTCTCAAAGGAATCATTTGATACTCTGTTTCAGTTCTTCTATACTTATATTATTTTTTTGTGCTAATTCTTGTAGAATGCTTTTTTCTAGTACAGAGATTATTTTTCCACTTGGAAGTGTAACGTTTTTCTGCTGTATAACACCAAACTTAGTGTGGATTTCTTTAATTTCCATTGGAAGTTTTAATCGATTGATTTGGGCATATTTCATACCTTTGGTAGAAGACTGAATGAATAATTCTTTGGATACAAGTCCGAATTTTTCTGGGTAGCACAATACTTCGACTTTGAATGCTTGGTCACCGTTTTCTAATAGGGTGAGTTCAACAGAAACATCTAATGCTCCTTTGGTTAGTATATGATTAATAAAGGCATTTCCTTCAAATTCACCATTTGAGTGATCTATATTGTATTTTATTGAAACGACTACTTCTTCTTTTAACTCTTGATTGAAATTATCTTTCTTAGAAACCATTTATTCTCATTTTAATAGTTAGTTCTCGCTACTTGTGTATGCTATCGATAGTACCTGAAGTGTGAAGTTTCGAAATACAGGTAGCCACATAGAATAACTTATTTCAGATGAATTTCATTTGAACAAGTACTTTCTATGATGACTCTATGATTTTAAGGGGAGATGTCTAGGGGGGGTGAAGTTGACGATTTTGTGCAACAGAGAGCTTATTTTATGTAAAGCTTTCCCTTTTTAATCTATGACCTTTGTATTGTCAGTTAAGGCTAGGAATTAAATTTCTTCAAATAATTGACAAATGAAAATACCATAAACAATTCACCGTACAATTTTCACTAACGAACAGGCAGATGGAATTTAAGACCCTATTATTTACAGTTGTAGGAACAATGATTTTCGGATTGTCATCTAAGGTTATTCATAAAGGAGGTGCATCAGGAAACAAATTAAAAACAATGAAAATAGCTAAACCCGAGAATGTTGCATCCAATATTTCATTAGAAAAAATACATGAGATTAATACGTTTTTTTCTAAAGATGAGAATAAAGTGAAGATTCAATTTGCTAGTGATGAAACAAAGTATGCTTGGCAAAATATTCCTGAGTTTTATAATGTAGCAAGGATAGCCAAGGGAGAAAAACGGAATGATTTGACTTATAGAATTGATGATAATATAGAAAACATAAAGTACATCAATCGTAAGGGAGAGCAGTTATCGGTCAATTCGCATTTTGAGAAATACCCAATTGATGCAATGATTGTGGTAAAAAATGGTGAGGTTAGATATGAACGTTATCAGACAATGCGAGAGCATGATCAACATATATGGTTTTCAGTTAGTAAGGTTGTTGGCTCTACGATGTTGGCTTTCTTGGAAATGGAAAGAAAGGTTGATGTCAAAAAGCCTGTAAGTGAATATTTGGTTGAATTGAAAGGTTCAGTATGGGATACAGTAACGGTTGAAGAAGCTTTGGATATGGCCACAGGTTTAAATGGAACAGAACATGATGAGCCTCTAGAGGATTCCAGAACCAATCCTAACCAAATTTGGTATCAATGGGCAGCTACTAATGATATCGGAATTTTTGACAATAAAGGATTATCTCAAAAATGGGATGAGGTACTTCGAGAAATGGAACGAGTAAAGCCAGCTTACACTGCTTTTGAATATAATTCCATAAATACATTCGTGATAAACAGAATTGTAGAGAGAGTAGGAGAGAGACCTCTTAACGAGCAATTAAGAGAACGAATTTGGTCAAAAATGGGCATGGATCATGATGCAAATATTGTGATGAGTCCTTCTGGGAATGCATTAGGATTTATGGGAATGAATTCAACGCTTAGAGACCTCGCTCGTTTTGGAATGGCTTTTACACCATCTAGTGAAAAATTAGCTGGAGAAAGAGTTATTCCTCAAGCAATCATGAATAAGATTCATGATCGTTCTAAGCACCGAATGTATGCCAAAGGAAATGTAGGTAAGTTGTTTGTCGAAAACTTTCCTAGAGATAAAAATATAGCTAACCGTTATCAATGGGATGCCGTTTTTGAAGATGGCGCAATGCTCAAAAAAGGTGTTGGTGGTCAAGGACTTTATATTTCCCCAAAAGATGATCTAGTTATCGCATGGTTTTGTACTGGAACTGGTGCTGATCAAGAAGAAACAATGGCTCGAACAATAGCAAAAGCACTTGAAAATAATGATTGAAAAAAGTATAATTCATAATTATTAAAATAGATGAAGTAATAGGACAAAAGAAAACGAGTAATACTATCCTTAGAGTTAGCGGAGCGATCTAAGGATTTATCTATGAAAGAAAGATGCTGACGCAGTTCTTTAGACTCTAAAAATGGTATGAAATGGAGTATGAAGAACTGCGTTCGCCTCTCTATCCATTTGTGAGTTCTTAGAGTAACTCTAAGAACAGTAAAGTTTTATCTCAACAATATATGTCCTAGTATTTATCTATAATGATTATTGAAATGGGAAAGAGTCGCGTACTCTTTCCCATTTTTTATTAAAAAAATCTATTGATTCAGACGCCCTAAACCTTGTATATTCATTAAGGAAAACTGAAACTATGGATTACGAATATATTATAGAAGGGGATGAATTAACGCCTGTCGAAGCTTATAAAAAAGTAGCTAAAGATCTCAATGGAAAATGGGATGGTGAAAACTTAAAAGTCGAAAATCAACTGGGTGAGATTGATGCTTATTCTTTCAACTTTCTTGATGATATTTATATTTCTATTTCAACTTTACATTTTAAAAAACCAGTTTTATTTAGAAGTGCGAGAAGGGAAACAGACCAACCTTATTTTGCCTTGAAAATTGGTTTTACGGGTACTCTACTTGATAAAGAACAAGACTTTCATTTCAATAATCTTGGTGTATTTTTTTATAACTCCAAACAAAACTTTGAGGTGGCATATCCTTTAGATAAGGAGTGTCAGTGGTTGTCCATTATTTTTTCTTTGAGTGCCTTTGAAAAATTTATGGGTGACCAACCGAGTGAAATAGCTAAACTTATCTATGATAAAAGCTCTTGGTTTAAGTACTTTCCTTTAGATGTAGAAATAGAAAACTTAGTCAAAACCTTATTTTTTAATCTAGATAAGAAAACTAGAATGAATATCTACTTCTTTACAAAGCCCTTGGAAATAATAGCCTTAATAAGTAAGAAAATGGAAAAAGAAGCTCATGGTTTTAAGAAAAATATTCATGAAGATGATCTGAAGGTGATGATGCAGTTGAAAGATCAATACCTTTCTGATTTCACGAAGCAACCCAGTTTATCCGAGTTGAGCGAGAACTATGGGATGAGTATTTCAAAACTAAATAGAATCTTTAAGTCAATTTTTGACAAGCCGATCTTACAGTTTTATAATCAGCAAAAAATTGAAGAAGCATATCGTCAAATTAGTAGAACAAACAAAAGTATAACGGAGATTTCCATGGATTTGAATTTTACTAATGTTGGGTATATGAGTAGAATGTTTAAAGATGCCTATGGTTTTTCTCCATCAGTATTAAGAGATAAAAAGGATATTAATTCTATCTAATGATTATCGTTCAAGACGCTTAAAGGGGTAATGAACAACCCTGTTATCATGAAGTTTAAAAAGGCTTCATCTATGTTTAGTCTTTAAATCACTTTTTACCTAACTTTTTAAATTTTCAGTTTAACGATTTTCTACAACTCCTTGACGATTTTCTCTAGTTGTTTGAAGCAGAATAGATAGACCTTTGTATTGTAATCAAACGGAAATTGATTCTAAAATTTATCACTTTAAACAAATAGAAAAATGAGTATTCTAAAAAACAAACAAATTTTCCCTAGTCAAGAAATGACACAATATTTCCCAAATAAAAAAAGTGATTATTGTAAGCCAACTCACATTATAGTAGAAGGTACTTGGGAAGAAATGGGTTATGATTTAGCAACGATTGCAAAAGAAGATTTTGGAGTAGAATTAAAAAAGTATTTCGACCCTATCTATGGAGCTGCAAGACGCAGTTATATGGAAAAAAATTGGCCTGAAATGGCAGAGATGCAAAAAGGTGTATTTAAAGCTTTCGGTCTTCCAGAAGATAATAATGAATATGATGGTACAAGTTTAGCCTTTGATTGGTATGATGAAAGTTATGATGGTTTCGATCTAGGTTCTATGAAGACTTGCTCAGCCGCAGTTTTACCAAAAGAGAAGTCAGATAATGGTTCTACTTATGTTTCTAGAAACTACGATATGAGTGCTCTAGTTTTATGGAGTCCTTTATTTGGGAAACCTGCACCAGAAGGTGCTTGGGGACACGCAGAACGTTGGGTTGTAGTGGAGTTTAGACCTAAAAATGGTACACGTAGTATCATCAGTGGTACAAATGAATTGCTAACTCCTTACGTAGATGCAATCAATGAACATGGTTTATTCATCACTATGTTGCGCGATCCAGAAACAAATGGTTTGGAAGCAGGACCTTCAAGCGGAGGTAACTTAGCCGGTATGGCCAATACACACATTTTACATAAACTTGTAAGTTCTTGTAAAACCGTAGAAGAGGCTAAAGCTGCATTATTAGGAAATAGAATTACACAAACTTTCTTGAATTTCCACATCACAATTGCCGACCAAGACGGTAATGCTACTGTATTTGAAATTGATGGAAAATCAGGAGCTTATGTATTTACTGATAGGGTAGAAGGAGAGCCATTCTTCGTAACAAACCATGCTGTGCATTTGCACCCAACACCCGACACTTACCCTGATACTCCTGATATAGCAGCACATAATACATTTACGAGACAACGCATTTTAAGAGATACTTATAAAAACTTTGAACAACCACTTCAAAGAGAGGATGCGACTAAGTTGATGGATGCTGTTCACTGTGCTTTTGTGGATGAAGAATTGGCTGAAGCAGGTCCAAGTGAAAGATCATTACAAGAAATAAACGCCGATTTATCTAAACCCGAAATGAGAATTCGTTGGTATTTGGGTGACGAAGGACCGATGGAAGGGACAGAAAACGATTTGAAAGATAGACGAAGTGAATGGGTAACTTTCGGTTTCTAATTGTATCAAGAGGTCTACATTTTAAATAAAAAAGAAGAATATTTTATGAAAAAATATATTCCGATTGATATGCCAAAAGATTTTGGATTTGCACTTGACGGTTTTGAGCAAGCTACCCAAAATCAAATGAAGCAATTTATTGAGAAAGCACACAAAGAAGGGAAATGGAGAGCAACCGAACATATTCTTTTTGATCCTAATAGCACAGAATTTTGGGCTTATTATACACAGAAAGCACTAAACCCAATAAAAGCACCCAAGAAAGGTTCTCAATTAGAAGAAAAGTTTGCTCCTTATCGTAAGACACAATTCAACTTAGAACCCAAAGGTTTTAAAGAAGAAAAATCTTATCGGATGAGTGCGGTTGGAGACTTGATGAGGGGAAAACATGCAGATAAATCAAAAGACAGAATATATGAAGCTGTTGAAGACTTAATCTTTAGTGCAGATTGTATTTATGGAAATCTTGAATCTACAATAGCTCTTGGTGAGCCAATGGGAATTACCGATGGGTTTAAAACTGGAGGAACTCCTAGTATCGGTCTTACTAGAGATGAGTATAAAGGTTTGACTCGACATAAAGGACGTAAGTTTGATGTACTTCAACTTGCCAATAACCATGTGATGGATAATGGACAAGAAGGAATAGAATTGAACATGTCTGTGCTAAATCAAGATGAGATCAGTTTTACTGGAGTCTACGAAAATGAATCTGACTCTCAAGAAGTAATGTATACTACGCACAACGGCATAAAAATAGGTTGGGTAGCTCATACATTCTCTGTAAACTTTAAGCCTATTCCAAAAGATGAACCTTGGTTAGTGGATATCACCTCATTTTGTGTTGAAGAAAATCCTGATATGGCAAGGATAGAGCAGCAAATTAAAAATGCAAGAGCTGAAGGTTGTGACTTAGTTATTGTTACCCCTCATTGGGGTGCCGAATGGGAGTTTTTCCCTTGGCCTGAGCAAATGGATTGGGCTAGAAGGTTTGCAGAACTTGGAGCGGATGCAGTAATTGGTACACATCCTCATGTTATTCAGCCTGTAGAGATTTATACTCCTAAAAGTGATCCTGATAAATCAGTACCCATTCTTTATAGTTTAGGGAATTTCATCCCGATGGCAGGGCCCAGTTATACGGTATTGAGTCTAGTTGCTAATTTAAAGATTTCGAAAGGGCAATTGAATGGAGCTGATCGTACAATGGTGACAGGCTTGGAAATTACCCCAGTAGCATTTATGGGAGAAGAAGATGATGATCAAATATATGCTTCAATCGTTCCACTTGCTGAATTAAATAATAGCAATCTTGATCCTGATACGCAAGATTTTGTAAATCGAATTAATAGTTATGCAGATTTCGTGATCGGAGAAGACTGGAGGAAATAGTTTTATATGACAACATCTTATCTTAGTAGGTTTTAAGTTTAAATCTGGAGAGTATTTTACTTTCCAGATTTGCTTTTCCTTTACAAGACAAATAACCCATTCTATCTATGGTAAAAGAAAAAAATAAATCGGATAAACGAACAAACGCTCAAACTTACGATTTTGAAAAAGTCTGTCAGTTTATTAAAAATGTGGGAAAAGCAGCACATCAATATGGTTCTACCACAATGCAATTAGAAAGTTACTTAACCCAACTGACTACAAGTTTTGGATACCAAGGACTTTTCCGAGCAACTCCAACAGAAATACTTTTCAGTTTCAGAGAAAATACGAATTCAACAGATACAATATATATAGAACCAGTACCACCAACAGACTTTAATCTAAACAAACTGTCGTTGTTAGGTAAACTTGTCACAGATGTAAACTCAAAAAAACTTAATCTAATTGAAGCAGAAAGACACTTGGAGCGCATTGAGGATACACCAGCTCCCTGGGGTTTAAAAGTAATCGCAATAAGTTTTGTTTTGGCAGGCGCAGGCTTTGCGATGATGTTGTCTGGTAGCCTACCAGATGTGTTACTTTCTGCCGTATTTAGTGTAGTAGTATTGATTCTACAACCACTTATAGCCATTTATGGAGGACATCGAGCATCAGATTGGTCAGCTCTTCTTACAGCTCTTGTAATTGGGGTTTTAGCTGCAAGCTCAAAAATCTTTTTTCCAGTTGTTAACCTGATCACTGTGACTGTAAGTTCATTGATCATACTCATACCTGGTTTTTCGATAAGTACAGGGATCATTGAGATGACAAGTAATCATGTGGTATCAGGTTTAGCTAACCTCATGAATGGATTACTTTATTTGGTGAAACTCTTCGTTGGAACTTGGTTAGGAATTTATGCGGTCGAATTAGTTTACACATTACCAGAAACAATAATAGCGGAACCTATAGCTCAAACTTGGCTATTGCTCTTATTACCTCCAATGATGTGTGCCCTAGCTTGTATTTTCCAAACAGCTCCTAAAAACTTTTTGGCAGTGGTACTTATCAGTTCAAGTTCTTTATTAGGAATGGTAGTTGGGGGTATCATGTTAGATGCAAATTTCGGGAATTTAATTGGTACAATTCTTCCTGTTGTATTTTCAAATTTGTGGAGTAGAAAAACAGGAGAGCCTAGTTCTATTCCTTTGTTGCCTTCTATCATGCTTATAGTGAGTGGAAGCATAGGCTTTCGAGGTTTAGCTACTATTTCTACAGGTCAAACAGCTTTGGGTGAGCAATATTTCATACAGATGTTCATTGTCGCTTTCACTATTGGTGCTGGTTTACTAGTAGGAAATACGATTTCACGTCCAAATTCTAGTTTATAATATTAGAAATAACGAAGAGAAGCTGATATTCAGAATAAAAAAGAAAATCCTTAAAATCTCGTGATTTATAAGTTTGCTTGACATAAGCTTGGTGTTTTGAACATCAAGCTTTCTTTTTTAGCTAAAAAATGATGGATTCAGTCATATAAATTCTCAATATGACCGTTTCATACAAACTATAAAATTTTCTGTATAAACAATTTAAATTTTAAACTAAGACCTTTGTATTGTCATCAAACGAAAGGGAAATTAGTTAGAAAAATACAAAAGGTAAAATGTTGAAGTTTAACAATATCCCAAGACTCAATTACAAAACAAATATAATAATATGAGAACATTAAGACAGAATTTATTCCTACTCTTAAATCTTTTATTCATGTCAACTTCATTGTTTGCACAAGAAAAAAATGATGAATCAGAAATGAAATTAGTTAGAGAATTTGAAGGTGGAAAGCTTTATGAAGCTAACGGATTTCTGATTCCAGTGATATCAGGTTCCAATTTTGAAATGGGAAAACAATATGGCTTCTTGATGGTCAATGAAATGAAAAAAGTCAGGGATGCAATTCTAGTAAAAGAAGTGGAAGCTGGCTACTTAGATGATGAAACAAAAGCTATTTGGGTAAATAGAGCATATGAATCGGGTTCTTTACGTACCAAACAATTTTATGAAGGTGTAGCGGAAGGAACAGGATGGACGTTGGAAGATGTCGTTATGCTAGATCAAATAATGGAGTTTGGTATATATCAATCAAAACTTCATTCTTTTGCAGGTTGTACCTCAATTGCCTCATGGGGAGAAAATTCTAAAGATGGAAATATGTATATCGGTAGAAACATGGACTGGAGTCCTGCTTTTACTAAATTCCCTACCGTTCTGACAGTTCGAAAACCTAATGATGGTTCGTATCAATTTGCCACAACGGGATGGGCTGGTATGTACGCCGCATTTACAGCAATGAACGAGAAAGGTGTTTATTTAGACCTTCATGATGGAACAAGTATGGGTGGTTCGGTAGTTGCAATTGACAGACCTTCATTGTTAAATACTTTGGTAGATATGATGAGTGAGACCTCTACTTTAGAGGGTTTAGAATCTAGATATAACGGTATGGTTGCAAGTACATCAGCGATTTATACCATTGCCGATAAAAATGGCGCAGCCTCGGTTGAAAGTTCTTCTTTGAATGGAAATAGAGTTCGTAAACCTGCTCAAAATAATGATGCATTAGTGGTTGTAAACTCTTTTATGGAAGAAAGCTGGGGACTTGGTAAAAGAGAAACAGTAAGTAACTCTTTACGTCGTTTTTCAAATATGACGGATCGTTTGGCAGAAAATAAAGGAAATATTGATGCTCAAAAGACTAAAGATTTGATGGATCTTAGATTATTTAATGAAGACGATTCTTTCAAAGAAAATGGAGGTTGTACTAAACCTGCTTTACAAGATGCAGATTTGACTGTTTATCAGACTGTATTTGACATTAATGAGCAAAAGGTATATCTGAAAGTTCCTGTACCAGAATATTTTGCTGATTGGACAATGATCGACTTGAAAGAGTTGTTTAATGACTAATAAATTTCTACCTACACTTAATATAAAGCCCTTACTTTTTACAGTAAGTTAAAAAGTTGAGGGCTCCTATTATCTTAAATACGCTGTTTTACAAGTATCGATAAGGCTTGCTTATTACTTGGAATACATGATTCAATCAGAAAATTATGAATTGATTTTTTTGCTAAAAAAGCTTGAAATAAGCATCGCGAAGAAATCTGACATTTTCATATAAACCTTAAGTTTTTCTGTGTAAGAGATTCCTTTTTAAAAGCCCGACATTTGTAATGTAATCAAAAGTAACACAAATAAATAACACTAAACTAAACAAATCATCACGATGAAAAATCAAGAATTAAACTTCGTAAAAGAGTATAAAGCTGGTAAATTATATGAAGCAAACAATTTCTTAATTCCTGTACTTGAAGGATCAAATTTTGAGATGGGAGAGCAGTATGGAGCTCTAATGGCAAATGAAATGGAAAAAGTTAGAGATACCATTCTTGTAAAAGAAGTTGAAGCTGGTTATTTAGATGATGAAACAAAAGCATTTTGGGTAAATAGAGCGTATGGTTCAGGTTCTATTCGTACCAAACAATTTTATGAAGGTGTCGCACAAGGATCAGGATGGGCGTTGGGAGATGTCGTTATGCTAGATCAAATAATGGAGTTTGGTATTTACCAATCAAAACTTCATTCTTTTGCAGGATGTACTTCAATTGCATCTTGGGGGCAAAACTCGAAAGATGGAAATATGTATATCGGAAGAAATATGGACTGGAGTCCAGCTTTTAACAAATTTCCTACAGTTTTGACCGTTAGAAAACCGAATGATGGTTCATATAAATTTGCCACAACAGGATGGGCTGGAATGTATGCTGCATTTACAGCAATGAATGAAAAAGGTGTTTATATTGACCTTCACGACGGTACAAGCATGGGTGGTTCTGTCGTTGCATTGGATCGACCTTCAGTACTAAATACACTAGTGGATATGATTAGTGAGATTTCTACTTTGGAAGGCTTAGAATCTAGATATAATGGCATGCTAGTAAGTACATCAGCTATTTATACAATAGCTGATAAAAATGGAGCTGCTTCAGTCGAGACTTCTTCCCTAAATGGAAGTAGAGTTCGTAAGCCTTCAAATAATGACGATGCTTTAGTGGTTGTAAATACATTTATGGAGGAAAGTTGGGGATTAGGCAAAAGAGAAACCGTAAGTAACTCCTTACGTCGTTTTTCAAATATGACTGATCGATTGGCTGAGAATAAAGGAAATATAGATGCTCAAATGACTAAAGATTTGATGGATCTTAGATTGTTCAACGAAGATAATTCTTTCAAACAAAATGGCGGTAGTACAAAACCTGCTTTACAAGATGCTGATATTACAAATTACCAAACCGTATTTGATATCAATGAGCAGAAAGTATATCTGAAAATTCCTGTTCCAGAATACTTTGCAGATTGGACAATGATCGACCTAAAAGACTTATTTAATTAATTCAAAAGATATAAGATATAAAAAAATGAAGAAAGCGCTAATCATAATCGATGTACAGAATGATTACTTTGAGGGAGGTATTTACCCTCAATTCAATACAACTTCAGTATTAGAACCTACAAAAAAAGCGATAGAAAAAGCAAAACAAGAAGGTTACTTGATCGTTTTTATTAAGCATGAAGCACCAGAAGGCTTTTTGGTTAAAGGTACAGAAGGTAGTGAAATTCATGCTGAATTGAAGCCTTATCTTGAGGATGGAATAATTGTTACAAAAACTTTCGCTAATAGTTTCAAGGAGACAAATTTAGAAACAGTTTTAAAAGAGAATAATGTGACAGATTTAATCATCACAGGTATTATGACGCAAAACTGTGTGACACATACTGCGATTTCAAAAGAATCTGAAAAGTACAATGTTACGGTAGTTGGAAATGCATGTACAGCACCTAATGAAATGGTCCATAATGTAGCTTTGGTAGCACTTACAGAAAGAGTTTCTGTAATAAATAGTATAGAAGGTTATAAATAAGAATAGAACACTTTCGATCTTATCTAAACATATATGAAAATCTAGCTCTTTTTCCTTTATAAGGAATAAGGGCTATTTTTTTATGGAATAAATCTCAAAAATTTGAGTTGAGAAGGTAGTCAATTATAACGATTTCGTGCAATTCAAATCTCAATTCGTGTAAAGTATTTCTTTCTAAAAACTGCACCTTTGTATTGTCAGAAAACAATAAAGAAACCCAATAAAAATATGGAAATCACTTCACGAATTTTGAAATACTTTGAGTCATTAATTCATGAATTAGCATCACGAACTTTACTGGAAGGAGATGATTCTGATTATATGATAAATGATTGATTAGCTAACTAAATATGCTCAAAAAAAATATTGAAATTCACTCGAAATAGAGTTAAAACATAGAAAATTAAAATTGTTGTAGTTCACATAAATAGTAATATATGAAGTAGAATTTATTAGAAATTGCTCGTTAGAGAATAGGTTTGTTATGATACAAGGAAGCTTGATGTAATCAGTACGTCAAGCTTTGTTTTTTGTATACTATAGGTGGTATAATTTCTAAGATCATAGTCTGACATTTTTGTATAAGCTTTCAGTTTTTCTGTATAAATAATTCAATTTTATAAGCTAGATATTTGTAATACAATCATAAGAAAAACAGTCAATTAAGGCTTAAAAAAAATATATAAGTAGGATGATCAATTACGAATTAAAAATAATGCAAGGGTATGAGGGTGATACATTCCTAATTCCTGTATTAGAAACAGCTCATAATGATGTTGAAAAACCATTTAACACACTCATTATTGAGGAAATGAAAAAAACATATGATCTTTTTATAGAATCTGAAAATAGTATTTCTAAGGATTTAGCTGAATCATCAATCAGTTTATGGGTAAACAGGGCTTAAGAACTGATAAACAAGTAGCATAAAATGATAAGTCTTGAAATGGATGAATTTACTTTAGAATAAAGAGAAGAGTAAATACTAAACTTCAACGTAGAGTTTCAAACATAAATTTATACAAACGTTAAACATTTAAACTGAAAATATATGAGTAGAAATTAATGAAAAAATTGCTCGTTAGAGAATAGGTTTGTTATAGTAAAAGAAAGCTTGGTGTGAAAACGTCAAGCTTTCTTTATGGATTAATTCAAGTTAGGTCCAATCTGTATTATAACAATTTAATTTGTTTGAGCACCTTCTTATTAATGAAGTAAGAACTTGGTTTTGGATATAAAAAAATCCTGAGTAATTAAACCCAGGATTCATTATGAATATCTTAAATAAAGCTCTAGCTAGCTACTTTTTGTAGTTTTGGAGCTTCATGTTTTTTATCATATCTACCATTCCCTAGATTGAATAAAATAGAAAAGTGGCTTTTTAATGCTCCAACAAATGTTCTTTTTTCATGGTATGGTATATCATATTCCTCAGCAGTTGCTTTTACTATTTTAGAAATTTGCTTGTAGTGAATATGACATATATTTGGGAACAAATGATGCTCAATTTGGTAATTCAAACCACCAATAAACCACGAGAAGAATGTTGAATTATTCGCAAAGTTCGTTGTTGTTTTCATTTGGTGAATAGCAAAGTTGTTCTCCATACTACCTTCATTCTCATCATCAACTTTAAAGAACAAAGCTTCTTCAACTACGTGCGCACATTGGAATATAAGTGCAAGGAAAAGACCACAAATAGCATGCATCAGTATATATCCTAACATTACTTGCCACCATGCAAACGGTAGTAAAACAATTGGAAGTGCAACAAATAATAAAACATATACAACTTTACTTACAGCAATTTCAATTAATGCTCTTGTCAAAGTTATATTTTGCGTCTTCAATAAATCTTTTTTGTGATATCTTAATACTTGTTGAAAATCTTTCGATGTAGACCAATAAATGGTCATTAAAGTATAAGATAGTGGTGCATAAATAAACTGAAATCTATGAACCCACTTTCTTTTTTGATTTGGTGACATTCTAATAAAGCCTTGTCCCAAATCCTCATCATGATCGTGAATATTTGTGTAAGTATGGTGGAGGAGGTTGTGCTGGATTCTCCAGTTTAAAGGGTAACCACCAACCAAGTAAAGAACTTTACTTACAAAATCGTTTGTCTTTCTATTATTCGAATATGATCCATGGTTTGCATCGTGCATGATTGAGAGCCCAACTCCAGACATACCAAACCCCATGAGTGCCCACATTCCTAACATTACCCATACATTAGTAATGACTCCTGATAACATTAAAACAAGAGGTGACATGTATAATGAAATCATAAATACAGTTTTAATCTTCATCTGATTATTTCCGTATTTTGTAATGTTATTCTCCTTGAAATAATTGTTTACTCTCCTCTTTAACTCAGCTACAAACTCAGGCCTGTCTGCTCGATTAAACTTAATACGTGTTGGATACATAAGTATTGTTGATAATTGATTGAATATTGATAATTACAATACAACAATTGGATAAAAACGACAGAACACTATTAAAGATTAAAAAAGTACTTTGCACCTATACCCAATCTATTTCTAGACAATCTAGTTAAATAATTGCACTTTTCGTAGATTATTTAAATAAAGATTAATGAATAGTTTATCATATATCACCTATTTACTCACTAAAAATGCTTAGTAACAGTGACTTATTTTCTTTTTTAAATTATCTACCAACAGGATAAATGTATTAAGATTATCGATATAAATTATAGATAATGAGGAAATAATATAGAATATATTAGATCATTGTCATTTTATTTGAAGTACACTCTTAATGATTTCGTGTAAATGCTTGACTTTTTTGTGCAAATGATTTCTTGCTTGAATCAAGACTTTTGTGACACAATTATCAAAACAAGAAATTTAAAAAACACAATGATGAAAAAGAAATTGACTGTTGCCGCATATTTGGTAGATAGATTAAGAGCTTTAGGTGTTACAGATTATTTTGGTGTACCTGGTGATTTTAACTTCAACATGATTACTGCTATTGAGGAAGACAAAGAAACAAAATGGGTAGGATGTTGTAACGAATTAAACGCAGGATATGCTGCAGATGGATATGCAAGAATAAAAGGGATAGGAGCAGTTGTGACTACGATGGGAGTAGGTGAATTGTCTGCTGTAAATGCTGTAGCAGGTTCTTATGCCGAAAATGTTCCAGTCATAAAAATAGTTGGTACTCCTGCTTTATCTGTTCAAAATGCTAAAGTTCCTATTCATCATACTTTAGGCAATGGAGATTATGGTGTATATCAGCGAATGTATGCAGAAGTTACAGCAGCTAATGCTTTTATTACACAAGAAAATGCAGTTGAAGAAATTGATAGGGTCATTGAAACAGTGATGACAAAAAAACTACCAGGCTATATAAACCTTCCTGCAGATGTTTGTTTGATGAAGATCGAAGCCCCAGAAGGAACTGCTTTTCATCATGAGTATGATAAAAATAATTTGAAAGATGCTGTTTCAGCTATTGCTAAACAAATTCAGCAAGCAGAAAACCCGGTGATTGTAGCTGATTATAAAGTCTTGAGATTTGGATTAAAAGAACAACTTCAAGCTTTCATTGAACAATCAAATCTACCAGCTACCACCTTGGTTATGGGTAAAGGAGCAATTGATGAAAAGCATCCTAACTTTATTGGTACTTATAATGGTGAATTGATAAATCCTGATACTAAAAATATTGTAGAATCCTCTGATCTTATTATTGCGATAGGTTGTTTATTAAATGATACAAATAGTGCAGCGTTCTCAGTTAAAAGAGATAAAAGTAAAACAATTAATATTCAAGACGATTTTACAGAGGTATTTAGGGCTAGATACGAAAATGTACCAATGGCTGACTTACTTGTCGAGCTGACGAATAGTGTCACTAAATCGACAAGAGAATTGCCTGTCGTTGTTAATAAACAAGCAGATTTTTTCCCGAAGGGAACAGACCCAATGACCTATGATTATTTGCTTCAACAATTGGAAGGAACATTTGAAGCTGGCGATACTATTATGGTGGAAACGGGTACTGTCATGATGGGGGCTTCAAGTTGGAAGTTGCCTTCAAATGTAGAATTTCATAATCAAGGTTTATGGATGTCTATAGGTTACGCAACTCCTGCAACCTTGGGGGCAGGAATGGCAGCACCTAATAATCGTCTATTCTTGATTACGGGAGAGGGTTCTCATCAACTGACAGCTCAAGAAATCTCAAATATGTACAGAAATGGATTGAAACCGATCATCATTGTCATTGATAATAAAGGCTATACAATTGAACGTTATCTGTGTGATGATCCTTTTGATGCTTTCAATGAGATTGCATGCTGGAATTATGAAATGTTACCTGAAGCTATGGGTATTGATGATGCTTATGTCAGAAATGTATATACAGTGGAAGAATTTGACACAGCTTTAAAACAAGCCGTTAAATCAGACAGATTTAGCTATATCACTGTTCAGATTGAAGAAATGGATGCTCCGAACGTAATGAAAGTTATTCGTTCTAAACGTGAGCAAGTGTATAATCACTAATTTTTAGATAGTTTATAAAGAAAAAGTTCTGAAAGACTGTCTCTCAAAGAATTGAATAGAGGAATCTTGTTTCTTTAGATAAAGAGACTTCTAATTCTCATTGAACCTGTATTTATAGTATTCAGATACTATGAAATACAGGTTTTTTGTTTTAATAGATTATAAATCCCCAAAAATCAATTTATAATGCTTTAAGTATAATTCTTCACCTTAACGATTTTATGTAAACGCCTGCTATAAACGTGCAAATGATTTCTTTTTCAATACTGCACCTTTGTATCGTCAGTTTAGGAAAGGGCTTTAAAAGAGATTGGTTTCTAGGGAATTAAAATCTTACAATGATTTCAAAGCTCCTCTCTTCAGACAATTGAAAAACCAAAAAGATATAAAGATGTACGTTAGTAATTACAAAAGATCGAAAATCGTTTTAGATGAAAAACAACAGGCTATTCTAGATGGGAGTGAAGGATCAATAGTTGCAAAAGCAATGAAGACCATGGTTGATATTGGAGAATCTCTTGGTGCTGAGAAAATGGTACCAATTTCTTTCTCACACATTACAGGTTCTTTTGCCATGTCTTCTTTCCACGGTTATTATGAACTTCTTGATCAGTTAGTGGATGCTGGCGCTAAAGTGAAAGTACCAACCACTTGTAATCCTTACCCTGGTAGAGAGTTCTCGTTTATCAATAGAAAATTTTACAGACCTCAGATTCACCACATTGAATGTTTTAAGAAGCTAGGTATTATTCAGAACTGGTCTTGTGTTGCGTATTATGAAGATAACGTTCCGAAGCTAGGTGACATTGGAGGATGTGGAGAATCTTCGGTAGTAGTTTATATGAACTCAATGCTTGGTGCAAGAACAAATATTTGGGGAGTACTAACCGACTTTTATCAAGCGATTTGTGGATATACACCTTATTTTGGTTTGCTGATAGATGAAAATAGATATGGTAAAATTGTATTTGATATAAGTGAATTAGAAAATCCTGACCCAGATGCTTTAGGTTTGTTTGTTGGTAAGACTGCCGTAGATAAAATACCTGTTATTACGCATTATCCTTTCAATAAGTATCAAATGAAGCATTTGCTTTCAGCAACAAACTCTTCAGGAGCTTGTCGAATGGTACACGTAGAAGGAGTTACTCCAGAAGCGCCAGACGTAAAAACAGCATTAGGCGGTAAAGAACCTGAAAAAGTAATTAAAGTAACCCAAGCCGACTTAGATGAAATGAGAGCAACTAAGGAGGTACAAAAAGATACTGATGTTATTGTATTTGGTTGTCCTCAGCTGACTTGTAAAGAAGTTTTGGATTTAGCTCCTCAGTTTACGGGTAAATTTGTAAGCAAAAGAGTGTTGATGAGTATTTCTCCATTGGAGCTAGAACGTTTGAAAAAATTCCCAGAATATACAGACTTACAATTGGCAGGAGTGGAGTTTGTACCAGCATGCCCATTAACCTATTTGACGATTAGAGAAAAAGGATTGAAGAATGTCTTGACGGATAGTGGTAAACTTCATTACTATTTGAAAGGTGCACAATTTGGTTCTACACATGACCTAATGAAAGAGGCAGGTGTCGCATAATCTTAATGAATTAATCAAAAACAATTATTAAAATAAACTACAAAAAACTATACTAATATGTCAAACAATACAGAAGTAATCGGAAAAGGTGGAGTATTAATAGAAGGTGCAATAGAGGCTCCAATCCTAATTTCAAAACAAGGTTTTAATGGTGTTGCTGCTTGGACAAAAGAAGAAAATTTTAAAGATGGACATGAAGCGGTTTGCTATGATTGGCAACATGAGTGGAATGGTGTTGATCTGAAAGGTAAAATCATCGCTTTCCCTACAGAGGTTGGTTCTACCCATGCGCCGCTTCCTTACATTGATCTTGTAAAAGATAAAAATGGACCTGCAGGAATAATTGTGACAGTACCAGATCCGTTAGTAGCTATTGGTGTAATCATATCAAAAGAGTGGTACGGTCCGTCTATTCCTCTAATTGAGTTCCCTATCGATGAGTTGGAAAAACATGTGAAAAATGGAGATATCGTTCAGATTCAAGAAGACGGTACTATTTCCATTAAAAAGTCATAAGTGTAATTGATGAGAGTGTAATACCCAAACTAACTATTACTTGTTGTTTTCATTATTGAAAATGAAATGATATAACTTATCTACTATTCGTAGTTCGTGTTATTTACGTTTGTTCTCTTAAAAGCTTGATATTTTTATATCAAGCTTTTTTTGTTGATTTATGAGAAAAGTATTTCTCAGCCATCAGATGGTATCTATTGATTTATAATAGGAGAAGGTCAAGAAATACTAACTTCTTGAAACTTAATGTACTCTTTTTCTTTTCAAAGAATATGTACAAGGATTATTAATCCTAATTCACGAAGACCCAAAGAACAATGGAAAATACAGAGCCTTATAAGCTTTATGCAAATGTAGAAGAACCTCACAAAGCTTTTAAAAAACTAGCCGAAGAACAAAACGGGAGTTGGAATGGTGAAGAGTTACAGGTTCATAATGATCTATTTGATCTGAATCTTATTTCCTACCATTATATGGATGGTTTATATGTTGAGTTTAGTAACATGGCTACAAGAGAACCTACATATCTAATACATGAGCCTCATGGAGATAAACACTTTATTATAATTCGTATTGGTTTTACAGGATCTTACGGTAAAAATCAGAATACTAGAAAGTTTAACCATGACGGTATCTTTATATATAATTCAAATCAGCAATTAGATATTGAGTATCCTGTTCAGTCGAATAATCATTGGATGATTATACGTTTTCCAATTACTGATTATCAAAAAATTGATAGAGACCCCTCTTTTAAACTGAAAAAGTTATTTGAAGATAAAAGTCCATGGTTCCAATATTATTCTTTAGACCCAGAGATCGAAAGCTATGTTAAAGAGGTGCACACTATTTCGGAAAATATAAGCCGAAGAAGGATGGTCTTTTTTTCAAGGGCTATTGATATATTGGCAGCTTTAAAGGATAAGATGGAAACGGATGAAATTCATGTTCCTAAAGCCAATATTCATCCAGAAGACTTAAAATCAATGCTATTGATTAAAGATCAAATGCTTTTTGATTTTACTGTATTACCTAACCTAGATGATATTAGTAAAGAACACGGAATGAGTATTTCCAAATTGAATCGTCTATTTAAATCTGTCTATAAATTACCTGTATTACAATTTTTCAATCAGCATAAATTGGAAGAGGCGCACAGACATATAAAATACTCCGATAAGAGTTTAACTGAAATTGCTTTTGATCTGGGATTTAGTAATCTAGGGCATATGAGTCGCTCTTTTAAGAGTTATTTTGGTTATAGTCCTTCTTATCTGAGAAGTTCTTTACAGCAGCAGAGTGCATAAATTCTTTAAAATGAGAATGAATTGAAGAAAATAAGTGATTTAGACATGAAAAAAGCCTAGTAAAGACGATATCTCTACTAGGCTTTTGAATAGCTATTTATCTATATCTTATTTCTTAGCTGTTGGGAACAAGAAAGTTACTGAACCTCTCATACCAAATCTAGCTTTCATATTTTCTGGAGCTACAAGATTAAATCTTGGACCTACAGCAAAACTAATTTTTTGATTCCCTAAACTTGTAATACCAGTTAAAGAAGGTGTTAACCAAAGGTCAGCCGATTTTGATTCCCAGTCTTGCGTATATTCAATCATAGCTGAAACACCACCACCACTTGACCAGTTATGTGCTACAAAGGGTTGAATATATAATTGACTAATATCAGAACGTTCTGAATTACCTGCTACACTCCAAATTTGATTAATCAAAGCACCGTAAGTAAGTGTTTTACTTTGTTTTAAGGCTACAGCCGTAGGACCAACACCAAATTTTTGAGCTCCTAGCATATTATTGGAAGCTGTTGGTATCGAAAATGCAGGACCAACACCCCAAATAAATCCATTTTTCATCTTTGAAGGACTAAAGAATCCACTCAATACAATATCTCCTAAACCTGCTTCTGTATTTCCTGCTCCTGTCACATTGTGTTGAGAGACAATTGGAATAATAGCACGAGTAATTAAATTAATATCATCAGATATCTTAGCAGGGATAACGGGCTGCATCTGTAACTGATATCTACTACCATTATGTTCTCCAATACCAAAATCCATGTATTGCATCATGGGAACACTGATAAGGTTCGAAACGGGGTTAGCTAATTTCTGAGCAAGTTCTGCTTTTGAGTGTTCATCACCATCTTGGGCAAAACCAAAATTAAATGAGAAGGCTGAAATAATTAAACCTAGAGAAATACTTTTTAAAAGTTTGTTCATTATCGTTTTGTTGTTGTTTTGAATATTTTTTTGTCAATCTTTCAGAAGTAGTTAGTTTGGTTCCTTTCTGATAAATGACAATGCAAAGGTGCAGTATTGAAAAAGGAATCATAGTCACAATCTGAGTAAGTATTTACATAAAATCGTCAAATTAGTGATTTATAAAATGCAGTTGATAGCTAGTTACTTGCTAGACTCTATATAGGTGCAGATTATTCTTTTAAATAGTTTCTAAATTTTGTTTTCCAATTTTTTCTACCATAAATGAGAAGTGTTTGCAAGAACATTTGACGATTTTATGCAAGTGCAAAATTGAATTATGCAAATCGATAAAATCCAAGATGGAGATATTTGTCAGATCATATTAGACTTAACTTTAATCAAATAACTGACAAATGAATTCTACAGAGTTTTACTATCTATTAGGTATGATTGGTATTGTAGCCTTTGCGGTTACTGCAGTTTTAGCTGTCATCCCAAAAGGAATAGATCTCTTTGGCGCTTGTGTAATGGGCATTATTACGGCAGTAGGAGGAGGAACGATTAGAGATATGATATTGGATGTTCCTGTTTTTTGGTCTCAAGATCTCAATTACATTTGGGTATCACTCTTTGCAAGTATCATCGCTTTTTATGGATATCGATTAATGAACAAGAGGCATATCTATCAGTTGATGCTTTACCTTGATGGCTTAGGAGTTGCCATGTTTATTGTTCAAGGAGCTGATAAAGCAATCGCTTTAGATTTTGGGATGCCAGTAGGGCCCGTAATCTTAGGTTTAACTACAGCAATTGGTGGTGGCTTAATTAGAGATGTTTTAGCAGGTACCTCTACTTTACTTATGAAAAAAGATTTATATGCAGTACCACTCACGATAGGAGCAGTTTTATATATGATTTTGCTAAACGAATATCCTGATTATTCAAATATTATTGGGGTTGGATGCGCCACTTTTACCTTCATTTTAAGAGCAATTGCAATATATAGGGAGATGAAGGTTCCTAATTGGATGATGTTAAAAGCATATGCAAATGATCAAATGAAATAAAACTAATAAACTTACTTACTGATTCTCAATGTCTGCATATAACATTGAATATTTAAAGATGATAACTAGCTGAATTCTCTATTTTTTACACTTCTTTCCTCTATTATTCAGATTGTGAATTAAACATTTAAAAGTTAAATTGCTTTAGCAGAAGAATAAGCCAAAACGCTATTTCATTGCTATAAATAAGTGATTTAATCACTTTACTATCACAATCTGAACCCTAACATAACCCAAGCTCATAACATGAAATTCGCGATTTCACTACTTATCGCATTACTACTTTTTGTGACATTTCAAGGAGTAGCTCAAAATGACGCTGATACACTAAAAGATTTTACCGGACCTGCAGCCGTAGGTAATCAGTTAATAAATGATTCAAGACCAAATAGAGCTACTCGATTTTGGTACGCTTTGGATAGTTTGGATAAAAAGAAAGAGCGATTTTATGAAAGAACGGGCTTTATTGCAGGAGTTGATTACAATTCTCAAATTATGGCTGCGACCAATGTGATTGGGAATACGGTAGGAGCCAGTGGTGTTTTTCGTATTTACGGAAAATGGAATATGGTCAAACCTGGGACTAATCATGAAGGTGGTTTAATTTTTAAGGTGGAAAACAGACATCGCTATTCTGATAATGCCCTGCGAGAATATGGACCTTTAGATGTGGGCTATGCAGGTTTTATGCAATCAGTCTACAATAACCAAAGTTGGCGGGTTACGAACTTATATTGGAGACAAGTTTTAGGTGGTCAAGATAAAGTCGTCATCTATGCTGGTTTTGTAGATATTACTGACTGGACAGATGTATATGTTGTAGCAAGTCCGTGGCAAAGTTTTAATAATTTGGTTTTTGCGACGGGTTCGGGAGCTTTAGGTGGAGGTTATCCCGATGGTTCTTTTGGGGTGATGGTTAATGCTTGGCTTACAGAACAATTCTATGCAACAGCAAGTATAGTTGATACCAATGGTGATCCGACTGAATTTTGGAAAGGATTTGAAAGTTTTTTTGGTGATTTTGAAACGGTAAAAACACTTGAAGTGGGTTATACACCTAATGGACTCAGTTCTGCTTTTTTCAAAAATGCACACATTACATTTTGGCAAGTGGATAAACGAGCTGAGGGAGGAACACCCAATGGATGGGGAATTATTGGCTCATGGAGTTGGCTATACGGAAAATATCTTCCATTTGTACGCTTCGGTTGGGCAGATGATGGGCTGTCTTTTTATGATTATTCAATTAGTGCTGGTTTTGCTTACAATATCATTGGGGCGAGTAATCTTGGTGTTGGTATAAACTTGAATAAACCAAACTCATCAACATTTGGTCTTGACTTAGATACTCAATATTCGGGCGAGTTTTTCTACAAATGGCAAGCAACGCATCATTCCGAGCTTACTCCAAATCTACAGCTTATTGGAAACCCTGCCTTTAATACCAATGATAATTTTTCAGTTGTTTTTGGCCTAAGAGCTAGGGTATTCCTGTAGGAAACCTAAAGATAAACACACTTGTTAACAATGAAATTAACAAGATATACACTTATGGCTTTTCAAAAGAAAGTAATTCAACTTGCCTTTAGTTTACTTGTTGTCATTATTGTGTCTTCAACTACCTTGGTAAAAGCACAAGAATACGATTTAGTAATTTTGAATGGGCGAGTAATAGACCCTGAAACCATGTTGGATGAAATTCTCAACGTGGGTATAAAAAATGGCAATATTGCTATAATTACTCCAAAAGAAATAAAAGGAAAAGAAACAATAGATGCTAAAGATCATGTTGTTGCTCCTGGGTTTATTGACACCCATTTTCATGCCTTAGATGGATTATCTTTGAAAATGGCAGCAAGAGATGGAGTTACTACAGGAATGGATTTAGAGATAGGGGCTATTTTTGTTGATGAATGGTATAAAGCAAAAGAAAATGCTTGGCCGCTTAATTATGGAACTGGCATAAGCCATGAAGGAATTCGTATACAAGTACATGACCCAGAAACCAATTTGCCTAAATGGGCTGATGCGCCTGTACTTTTAGGGAAATTAAGAGCAGATGCATGTGCCGACGGAACTTGTGGTTGGCAAGATACACAAAGTGATGTTGAACATTTGAACCAACTACTCCAACTTGTAGATGAAGCGATGATGCAAGGAGCACTTAGTTTCAGCTCAACAGTAGGATATATGGTTAAGGGGGTTAGTACCTTAGAAATGTTTAAGATGCAAGAATTAGCAGGAGCATACGGAAGAGTTTCTACAGCTCATGTGCGTTTTCATGGTAATCCTGTAAATCCTCAAGCTCCATTGGGTACATCAGAAATTTTAGCGAATGCCTTAGCTCTTGATGCACCTTTATTATTACTACACAATAATGATTTTGGGTGGATGGAAAATGAAGAGAAGTTACAAAGAGCTAGAGAACAGGGGTTCAATGTATGGTCTGAATACTACCCTTACGATGCTGCTTCAACTTCTATTTCATCAAGTTTCTTTAAGCCAGAAATGTATAAAGGCGTATTCAATGCCGTTTATGAGGAAACAATGTATGACCCAATAGCTGATAAGTTTCTTACTGAAGAAGAATATATTAAGACCGCAAAAGCTGACCCTAGTAGATTAGTTGTTGTATTCAGTCCGAGCCGTAAAGAATGGTTGCCTAATTGGTTACGAATGCCACATATGACTGTCGCTTCTGACGCTATTTATTCGGGAAAAGGTGTAGACTCATGGGATCTACCTTATGAAATGTATCAAGGTCACCCTCGTACAGCAGGTACTCGAGCTAAAGTATTACGTTTAGGGCGAGAACAAGGCGTTCCTCTAATGTTTAGTATAGCTCAAATGTCGTATTGGCCTGCAAAACATTTAGGTGATGCGGGTTTGGAAGCCATGCAAAAGCGTGGTAGAATACAAGAAGGAATGGTCGCTGACATTACAATTTTTAACCCAAAAACGGTGACAGATAATGCTACTTATAAATCAGGAGAACAAGGGCTTCCTTCAACAGGTATACCTTATGTGATTGTGAATGGACAATTGGTAGTTAAAGATTCAAAATTTGAAAAGGTTTGGGCAGGACAAGCAATTCGATATCCAATATCTAATGAATCGAAATACGAAGCGATAAGCAAAGAGGAATGGTTAAGACATCATGCTATATCAACTTTTTCAGTACATGAGTTAGAACATGAGGATGAGGATCATAAGCATTAATTACTCATTCTAAAAACAAAGAAGTTGAGTTCAATTTTAAAAAGTGGCTATTCAGATTATAGAATAGTCACTTTTTTTACTTTGACGATTTCGTGCAACAGCTTGATCTCTTTGTGTAAGACTATTTTACAAGAATTCAAGACCTTTGTAAAGGCAAATAAGAATAATGGTTACTAAATCTAAGACTGAATAAAATTGAGAATTTTTCTAAAGAAAGGTTGAACAAAAAGGTTTGCGTATGGAATAAAATTTTGAATTCGTTCTTGGTTAAAAATAGGTAAGTAAAATGAATTAACCCCGATACTAAAGGTAGTTTCGGGGTTTTCATATATAAACTATAAGCTACTTTTTATTATTTTTCAAAACGATGGAAATATAGCCATATCTTGTAGGTCTTTTTTTATAAGATTCGGTGTTACTTGATGTAACTCAAGCTTACGACAAGCATTGAAAGTCATAAATAGTTCTACTTCTTTTTGAAAGGCAATTTTAAATTCAAGGCTTAAACTGAAGTCCGTTTCAAAAGCTAAATGTTTAATATGAAAAATGGCTGTTTTTCTCTCAGCCTTGCAATCCATTCGGGCAACTAACTTTCCATCCCAAAGGACCGGTAAGGAAAAATAACCGTATTTTCGTTTAGCTTCTGGTAAGTAACATTCAATCTTGTAATCGAAATCAAATAGTTCTAACATTCTTTTTCTCTGAATGAGAAAATTATCAAATGGCGAAAGAATTTTGACACGTTTTTTGGAAAATGATTGATTCAATAAGTCGATTGCATTTGGCAAGCTGTAATATTTAGTCCCTTTGATTTGAACAATCATAAGTTCTTTATCACTTTCCATTTCTTTCAAAATCTTTGAGACGTAGGTTTTTGTGTTTTTTAGTAAGTAGGCAATTTCGCTTGCTTGTCCTATTCCATTCGCTCTCAAATAAGATATAATCAAAAATCGGATATATTCTTCATGACTAGGTGTTTTAGTATCTATATCTGAAGGTAAAACACGTTCGGTCAGATCATACACTTTGTGAAAGTTTTTTCGAGACGAAATCATCAAATCCCCTTGCATAAAAAGGTATTCCAAAGCTCTTTTGGTAGGTTTACTAGCCCAAGCAGATTTTTTCTTGGTGCTTTCAAAATCCTTAGCCATAAGCGGACCTTCTTGCTCTATTCTTTTCAAAACTTCAGACATCAAGACTTCATCTTTATCATACCAATGTCTTTGTTTTCCTTCCCCAATAGCATGTTTTCTTATTAAAGTATATTTATAGTCACGCATTGGTAAATAAGCCGCTGCATGTGACCAATACTCAAATACTTGTCTATTTTCAACTAGGGTATCAAGATGACTACTTTGGTAATTCTCATTTCTATTCCAAAGCGTATGATGATGGGCTCTTTCAACTGCTGAAATGGTATCGATTTGGATATAACCTAAGTGCTCTATATTTGATAAAGTATCTTCGAGAGGGGATTTTAGTTTCTGTTCAGAAAGTATTTTCTGCGATTGTAGTATAATTTTTTGTGCTTCTTCTAAAGATAACTCATTCATAATTTGTTGCTAACCAAATACCACTTACTTCATTTTATGCTTAATCCCTTCTAGTTCCATAAGCTCAAGCCCATAGTTGCGTATCATTTCTATAATAGGAATGGCAGTTTTTCCTTTTTCTGTAATAGAGTATTCGACTTTAGGAGGAACTACAGGATATACCTTTCGGTTTATAAACCCTTCTTCTTCTAGTTGTCTCAATTGAGATGTGAGCATCTTGTCAGTGATATGGGGAATGTCCTTTTTTAATTCTCCAAACCTGAAAACTTTTTCTTTTAACCTCCATAGGATAGGCATTTTCCATGTTCCTCCAATTCTATCCATGGCAAACTCCACAGGATTATAATAAACTTTATTATTGTAAATGAAATCTGGCATATGTTGTTGATTTTGAGATTACTTTCAAAAAAGTAAGTACCTCTCTATTAGGTAAGTATATTGATAAACGTGATTCTTAGAAATAACTTTGTATTAACGATCAATCTAAAATACTTGAAAATGTAATTGAATACTATTATAAAGTTTTTGCTGAGGCTGTTGATTTGCAATTTGAGCCAAAACAAACATCACATTACATCACTCAAAACCTAAAAATGATATGGAAACATTAATAACAGAAAGAAACTCTTACGTACATGCTCATGGAATGCCTTTTAAAGGTAAAATATTAATGGTAGCTAGTAGCCCTACCAATTCTAAGCAAACAGGTTGGCCTATTGGTTTTTGGGCAGCTGAATTAACACACCCTCTCCATGTATTTCAAGAAGCGGGGTATGAAGTCGAGTTGGCCTCTACAGAAGGAGGTGAAATCGTAATGGATAGTTTTTCAAATCCTACTGATGAAAGTGGTTACTCAGCTCATGATGTTATCTCTCTAGGTTATTTGAATTTAGCATGGTTTAAGGAATTATTACAGCATACAAGAACGCTATCAGAGGTGAATGCTAATGATTATGATGCAATATTTTTAGTAGGAGGGCAAGGTCCTATGTACACTTTTAGAGGAAATAAAACTTTAGAAAACCTCTTTGCTAGTTTCTATGAATCAGGTAAGCCGAGTGCTGCTGTTTGTCATTCAGTTTCTCTTCTGTTAAAAGCTAAGAAAGTAGACGGTTCTCTTATTGTAGAAGGAAAAACTTGGACAGGTTTTTCTAATGCTGAAGAAGAATATGTAGATAAGGCTGTAGGTCTGAAAATACAACCTTATTGGATAGAAGAAGAGGCAAAAAAGCTTTCTAATACAATTTTTAAAGTAGCGGCTCCCTTTAGCTCATATGCCATTGAAGATGGAAACTTGATCACAGGACAACAACAAAACTCTGGGGCAGCGGCTGCAAGGTTGGTAGTAGATCAGTTAACTCAATAATTCGGTAGGAGTTCAGCTATGTCTCACCTTAGGTTCCATCACTATTTATAGAAAAAAGCACTCATGTCGTGTTTATCTGATTTGGTTAGCTGAGAAAGAAAAATAACTATGTATTTTGGTCTTTTACCATGAAGCAGACTTGTTCGATGTCTTTTGTAAACCATATTTGATTTAAGAAAAAGTATAGAATTATGAAAATAGCATTTATAGGAATAGGCAATGTAGGATTTGCTTTAGCTAATAATTTACAGAAAAAGGGTCATGAGATTACTATAGCACATAATGATGTGAATAGTACTAGCGTCAAACAAGCTAAAGAAAAAAATCCCTCTTTTTCAGTATTACCAATTCAAGAAGCGATAAATCAATCCGATATTGTTTTTCTAGCAACACCCTTCAATCTGAATTCTGATATTTTAAGTTCACTCGAATTCAAAAGTAAAACTTTAGTTGATTGTACAAACCCAGTAGGAGCAGGTATTTCTCATGGTTTAGAAAGTAAGATTTCGGGGGCTGAAAAAGTACAGGAATGGGCTAAAAATGCAAATGTTGTAAAGTCTTATACCATCTATGGTTTTGAAAACTTAGAAAATGCTAGTTTTCCAAATTATAAGGAAAAGCCAGTAATGATGATAGCTGGGAATGATGAAAAAGCAAAAAAACAAGTTGAAAAACTAAATACAGATTTAGGCTTTGAAACTTTAGATGTCGGAGATTTATCCATGTCTTTACATTTAGAGCACATGACACTGCTTTGGGTAAAAATGGTTCGAGCAAATGGTCATCATCCAAATTTTACTTGGGCTTATTTGGAACGAAAAGTTTGATGTTAATAATATAGAATACAGTAGTCAAACTCAAGAACAATCTACACATATGTATATTGATAAAGCAATCATTCAAGATGTGGGTTTAGCTCCTTGGTTGTTTAATTTATACATCGACCCTAAAGAAGAGATACCTGTTGGTCATCGGAGAAATGCATGGCTCGCTACTATGGGACAAAAATTAAAAGAACATGCTGCGACCTTTAAAAAGTATCCGCCTAAAAACATAGGTTTAGGGAATTGATATTTAATTGAAATGATGGCTTTAAACTCTATTAAATTGAAGTCATCATTTCATACTGATCGACTGTATTTTCAAATCCTAAGCTTACAATTATATCATTTAGTTGATCAGCTTCTTCAAGATTATTAAGACTAATTTTAGGTCTAGAAGGTTGAATTGTACTGAATAATTTTCCAAGCAATTGTTCAACTAATACTTTTTGATTTGTATAGTTGGGATGAATGCCAATAGCGGTAATCCAGCAAAGAACTTTTGAGTATACGATAAAACCGATACAATCATGATTATGAAAAGCGGCATAGATATTTAAATCTTTTTCAACAGCTTGTAATCCAGAAAACATATGTTCCCAACTTACAGGCTTAGTTATAAAATGCCAATATTTACCTATTTCTTCGAGTGGAATAGACTTTATAGCAAGGTTGTCTAACTCATTGATTTTTCCCTTGAAGTCGGAGACAGAAATATTGTAACATTTAAAATTTTGAACAATACGAAACCCTTCTTTTTCATAGGCTTTGATCGCCGCTTCATTAGACTGCAGAACTTCTAAGTAAAATGAATGAATTCCCTTTTCTTTAATACTCAAAAGTGACTTCTCAAACATTTTTCCAGCTATGCCTTTTCCTCTGAATGCCTTTACGACACCAGTACCTCCATCAAAAGCAACCAATTCATCATTAAGATAATCTATTCCAACATTTAAGAAGCCTACCATTTTACCATTATCAAATGCCCCAACTGAACATTCAGGAGCATTTCGACAAATTGTATTTCGGTGTTTCATCACATCAACTGTCATATAACTCATATCCAGCTCATAATCAGCAAATGAATCTTGCATACACTGTTGGACAGTTTCGATAGACACCTGATTTAGAAATTTGTATTCCATATTTTAATCGAATTGTAATGATTTTGAGAGATAATTGAAAGGCTATTCTTAAGTTTCGATTAAGATTTCTTATGTTATAAAATTTCCATGATAGAGCAGTTCTTCACCACTCCCTACAATTTCTAATTCCATTTTAGTAGTAAAGTTATGTGAGATATTGATGAAATAGAGTAGTTGATACTACCACCTTACTTGATAAGGATATCTTTCATAAATAGCATTGTCTTCATTTAAAGTATATCCATTTGAGCCATTAGTCTGTGCTTCTTGATATACTTGTTTAGCATTATCCAATCTTTCTAGTTTAACTAAACAAAAGGCTTTGTAATATTGAACATCAGAAAATTCAGGGTAGATTTTTAAGGCTGAATCAAAGATTTCGTTGGCTTCTTGATACTTACCTAATTCATATTTGCTTATCCCATAATAAAAAAGGTCAACGGGATGTAGCCAAGTCGAATCATGTGCTGAAATTTGTTTTTGGTAGTCAGCTTCGAAGACTTCTTCGGCTTTCTGAAATTCATCAAGTTGTAGATACGATACACCAATGTAAAAATCATAGGTATGATCCATGACGTAACCATCGCCATAGCGTTGTTTATAGTCTTGAAAATCAGAAATAGCATCTCTATAAGTTTTGGCAAAAATGCATTTAATAAAAGCACGATAGTCTTGCCAACGTTTTCTGTCATACTTTACCGCCTTATCTATATAATCCATACCTATTTCATATTTTCCTTGCTTGAATAATGGCATGGCTTTTTGTTGCCATAAGTATGCAATAGTGGAATCTTCTGCTAATCCTTTGTCTAATATCGCTTGCCTTTCTTGAGAATATAATGGATGTTTATTAGCTCCATTTACGACATATTTTTCAATAATAGCTTCTTGTTGTTCGCTCAATTCTGCATTAGCTTCTAGTACTTTCTCTTCTTTGTCTTTAGTATTGCTACAACTAGTAAGGTGAAAAGCAATTAATGATAGAGGGAGCAATAAATAGTTTAAAAATTTCATAATCTCAGTTAGCAATTGTTTAAGTTAGTGTATAAAATAATTTAGCGAGAGTTGTTTATTATTTCAACATACCTTCCACTCATCCACCCAAGCCACTTTCTATTTCTTAGTGAATTATAACTATGATAACCTTCCTCAGAAAGTGGGTTTTCCATAAGAACAAAATACCATTGTCTTCCAGTATCATCTTTTTTAGAATCAAGTACATGTCCAATATCTCCTTGCGAATATTCCGCAATTACATTTCCTTGGTCATAATCACTGTGGAGGTTATCGTTAATAATTTCTGGGGTCGCTCTCAGTTTGTAAGGAGTGTTTTTTACTCGTATGCTAAATTTATAATTGAAATCTTTAGGTATTTCTGTTGCATCAAGGAAATTATATTCTATTCCTTCTATGATCTCATAGTTTATATAAGTCCATATCTGATAGAAGTTGTGTGGATCAGCGCAGCATCCATATTGAATAAAATGGATCTCTGTAGGAGAATAAGGGAATTTCTTTTCAATTTTCTCGATACACCCAGCACTGCTAATAATATTTTCGAAGCCTAAGCCCGTATTTATCCAAATACTTACAATATCGCTTTCTCCACCTCCAGGTCCTTCATAAATAAAGTCAACTAAAGTGTCGGAGTTAAAATAATAGGGATTAAAATATGAATAATATTTCTCAAGACTCATCTGACCCTCTTGAACAAGCCAATTAGGTTTAATCTTTTGTAGTAGTTCAGACTTTGTTTTTTTACCAATTGAAATAGAATAAGTCTGTTGAGCAAAAGATTGATGAAAAAGAATACAAAAAAATATTACTAATAAGGCTTTCATGATATTGTTAAAAAGAATTATACCTTCTTTTTATAGTAGACAAAGTTTTAGGTATTAAAAAACAATTGAATTAAATGAAAATAAGTTAGATATGAAAGGATGTGATGTTAACCGTAAAGCTTTTAAAAAGTATTTCTACTGAAACAGTAAAAATAATTGATTTGAAGGAATGGTATAATTCTTTAGCAAAAACGTATAAAGCTTTTCTTTTTAGATCATCCATATTTGTATCATCAAAACGAAGTAATGGATGCTAACAAATGAAAGCGTAATCAATTACTTCAGACTTTCATTCAAAAATGATGTAAATATGATTTCTATCAATAATGACACTTTAGTTTTAGATAAAAGTCAAGAGACGCTATTTGTATTTAAGTATGTGAAAGAGATGGGTGAGAAAGCCCTGATCACAATTTCCAATCCATTGATTATAGAGAAAGTGAAAGGGACTAAATAGTATAGAACTTTCAACGTCTAATTCTTAAAAATCAAATTGATTTTTTTGTATAAACACTTGAACAGGGCATATAAATAATTCTAGTAGCAATTGTCGACCTTTGTATCAAGCTAATTAAGTATGCTAGTCGACAAACGTTTTAAATAGTTGACTCTTAAAGAAATTGAAATGTTTTGCGTTATGGCTTACGTTAGTTGGTAATACAAAATAGTTTTTGACTACACATTTCAGCTTGAGGTTGTAACATCATCATTATAGATGATCATTCATAGCATAATGTGTTGTCAGCCAAAAATGATCTATAAAATTTACAAGATATATTCATCAATTTATTCAATGAAGAAAGAATTTAATTGATGAGCAAAAATTAAAAAACACTTTAAAGATATGAAACTAGTAAACGAATCAGGATTAGGGAAATTATTCGATGCAAATGGTTTTCCAGTAGTAGTACTTGAAGGAACATCTTACGAAATGGGCTATCAGTATGGTGCTCTTATGGTAGAACATATGCAAAGAATTTGGGATGTTATTGTTCAGCCGAATATAAATTCTGGAGCATTAGATGCGGAAGGAATTGAAATGTGGCATAAACGTGCATATGATACTTGTTCAACAAGAACACGTCTTTGGTTTGATGGTGTAGCAGCAGGGGCAGGTTGGCGTATTGAGAACGTTTGTATGCTCGATCATATATTTGAATACCTTATTTATCAAATGAAATTACATTCATTTGCAGGATGTACTTCCATTGCAGCTTGGGGTAAGAATTCAGAAGATGGTAATGTATATATTGGTCGTAACCTAGACTGGGGACCAGATTTCAATAAATTTGCACAGGTTCTTACGGTTCGTAAACCTACAGATGGTTCTTATAAGTCTGCAAGTTTGTCATGGCCGGGTATTTCATGTGCGGTTTCTTCTCTAAATGAGAAAGGTGTTTACCTTGATGTCCATGATGGTACAAGTATGGGTGGTTCATTGGTTTATAAAGATCGTCCATCTTTAATGAACCTTCTACAAGATATTATGAATGATGCTCCTACAAAAGATTCATTGGTTTCTCGCCTAAATGGTATGAATAATAGCTTATCATTAATCCTTACGGTTGGAGATGAGACTTCGGTTGAGTCAGTAGAGTGTTCGTCGTTAGGCGGTAATAGATTAAGATCAGCACAAGGGGAAAGTTATGTGGTTGTAAACTCATTCCTTGAAAAAAGTTGGGGACTTGGTCAAAGAGAAACAGTTAGTAATTCACTAAGAAGATATAGTAACATGACTGACCGACTTGCTGAAAATGAAGGTAAAATAAATGCCTCACTGACAAGAGATTTGATGGATTTGAGACTCTTCAATGAAGATGGAAGTTTCTCAGTTGGTTGTACTAAACCAACAAAACAAGATGCTGATTTAACGAACCACCAGATCGTTACTGATGTAGCAAATCGAAAAATATGGTTGAAAATTCCTGTACCAGAATATTTTATTGAATGGACAGAAATTGATCTTAACGAACTTTGGAAATAATTCCTTCTCTCTCAGGTCAACTCACAATTTTACTTTTAGTATACAAGTATTTATAATCTAGTACGCATTCAGACTAGATCAACCATTCGTCTTCTGTTGATTCATATGAATGGTCAACAGAAGACATTTTCCAAAAACAACAATGAAAAAATTTATATTGGCACCATTCCTCATGGGGCTTTTTGGCCTTGCATCTGCACAAGACTCAGAGGAGAAGGTATTAAATGCGGTCTCAATTCAAACAGAGACAATTGAAGAGGTTTCTCAAACACTTTGGGACCTTTCAGAGATTTCACTTCATGAAAAGCAGTCCTCAGAATATCTGATGGAAGTTTTATCTGATAACGGTTTTAAGATTGTAGAATCTGGAGTAGCAGGAGTGCCTACTGCTTTTATCGCAGAATATGGTTCTGGAGAACCAAAACTAGGAATTATGCTAGAATATGATGCACTTCCTGGGCTTGGAAATAAAGCTGTGCCAGAAAAGGAATCAAGAGAAGATGGAGTTACAGCGGGACATGGTTGCGGTCATAACCTAATTGGAGCTGGAGCAATGGGAGCGGCGCTAGCCTTAAAAGAAATGATGGTCGAAAATGGAACTCCAGGTACTTTACGAGTTTATGGTGGAGCTTCAGAAGAAACTGAAGGAGCCAAAGTTTATATGGCACGTGAAGGGAAGTTTGATGATCTAGATGCAATGCTCCATTGGCACCCTACAGAATATAATGCAGTGATTAACGTGCGTTCATCAGCTCAACAGCAAATTTATATTGATTTCAAAGGGAAAACAGCTCATGCTGGAGATTCTCCTTGGTTAGGACGTAGTGCTTTAGATGCCGCAGAATTATTCCTTAGTGGAGTGAATTACATGAGGGAGCATGTAAAACCTACAGCACGCATTCACTATGTAATTAGAAACGGAGGACAGTCTCCAAACATTGTCCCAGATGAAGCTACAGTTCAACTTACCTTCCGTGAGGAAAATAGAGCTGATGTTGAAGCTGGTGTAGCATGGTTGGAAGAAATAGCAGAAGGAGCAGCCCTTATGACGCAAACAAAGTCGTATTTTATGCCATATTTTGGAATGTATGATTTGTTACCTAACACACCACTAGCCGATAGAATGCAAAAATATCTAGAGTTGGTAGGCGCTCCTGAGTTTACAGATGAAGAACAAAAATTTGCGACTGATTTACAGGAATCTGCTGAAGTTGAGCCTACAGGTATGACTGATTGTGTTTTACCGCTTCTAAATGAACCTACTGCAGGAGGTAGTACTGATGTTGGTGATATTAGCTGGATTGTTCCTACCATGGGACTTTCAATATCGAGTATTCCTCAAAACATTGGTTTACATACTTGGATGGCAACTGCAAGTCATGGTACATCAATTGGGAAGAAGGCTGCAGTAACAACATCTAAAGTTCTTGCTTTGGTAGGTTGGGATATCTTGACTGACCCTGAGTTTAGAAAGCAGACGAAGGAAGACTTTATGAAACGCACAGAAGGATTTGAATATAAATCTCCTCTGCCAGATTTCATAAAAGAGCCAGTGACTTTGCCTGACGTTGACCGAAAACATGGAAGTAGCTCAGAGTTTAAGGAGATAATCTTTAAAGAAATGGATGAAAAAAAGTAAATATCAGAACCACTTAATATAGAGCCTTAAATCATAATTAATCATATCGTTTATAGGTCAACTGACTAAACGTGTTTAATTATATAGTGTGAATTTTGTTGAGACTTGCAAATTGGCTCAATGCAAGTCTCTTCTTTCCCCAAAGAATTAATTAGTTACAAATTGTAAAAAAGAACTGGAATGGAAACTCAACTTACGACAAGTATATTGGCCATAATGTATTTTGGAGATGTAGTTTTTGCAATTAGTGGTGCTTTAACTGCAGCTCGTTATAAAATGGACTTTTTAGGATTTGTTTTAATCGGTACCATAACCGGAATAGGTGGAGGAACAACACGAGATTTATTATTAGGGAGAACAGTTTGGTGGACTCAAGACCCCTTAGAGCTTATTTTATGTATCGTATTTTCTCTGATTACATATTTTTGGATAACGACTGACATTACTCGTAAAAAAGCAATGATTTGGTCAGACACCTTAGGATTAGCAGCTTTTTCAGTAGTCGGTTGTCATATTGCATTAGCATTTGGAGCACCATTTATCATCGCTGTCTTTATGGGGATGGTCACGGCAACAGGAGGTGGTGTGATTAGGGATGTGATAACCAATCAAACGCCAATGATTATGAGAGGTCAATTGTATGCAAGTGCTGCGCTATTAGGATCTTTATCATATGCGACACTTATGTATTTTGAACTGACAGAAATTCATGCAGAAATCATTGCGCTCCTTTTAGCTTTATCGCTCCGTACTCTAGCAGTTGTATATGATATACAAATGGGACCTCCTGGTGAATTTCTCAGAATCGGAAAAAAAGAATCTAAATAGAGGCATTCTCTACGTATTAATTGGGGTAAATGATCATGATTACACTAGCATAAATAAGATACTTAATATTAAAGCGTGATTTGATCAGATGGTATAAAATCTTGAATCGCTTGTATAAATAATTTGTTGATGTAATAACGAACTTTGTATTAAGAAATTAAGGAAATGCATTAGTGTACTATAGCAGAAATGCATCAGAATCAGGATATAAAAATTAAGTCTTAATGAAAGGCTAGTACAAAATATAACTTTAAACAATTCGGCTAATAGGCCATACAACATAATAATTTTCAGAAAATATGTGTACAAGAATTTTATATAAAACAGGTAGAGAGCAATTTGTAACTGGACGCGGAATGGATTGGAACGATCCAAATTTGGTATCTAATTTATGGGTGTTTCCTAAAGGTTTAAAACGTGATGGTGGAACAGGTGAAAATGCAATAACTTGGACTTCTAAATATGGCTCAGTTGGGGTAAGTTTCTACGATGTAGCTAATTCAGATGGTATAAATGAAAAAGGTTTTGTTGTTAATGCACTTTATCTAGCAGAGGCAGAATATGGGGATGTTGCCGAACGAGGAAAACCTACCTTATCTATTGGTGCTTGGGCACAGTATTTTATTGATAATTATGCCACAGTAGCAGAAGCTGTAGAGGATATGCAAGATGATCCTTTTACCGTAGTGGCTCCTCTATTACCAAATGGTAGACCAGCTTCCGTTCACTTATCTATCTCAGACCCTAGTGGAGATTCGGCAATCTTCGAATATGTAGAGGGAGAATTAACAATACACCACAGTAAAGATCATTTAGTGATGACAAACTCACCTTTGTATGATGATCAATTGGCGATTGAAAGATATTGGAAACTAATTGGGGGAAACAGAATGCTTCCTGGGACAATTAATGCTGCTGATCGTTTTGTCAGAGCAAGTTATTTCCTAGAGAGTTCTCCAAAATATGAAGATACCCAAATGGCAATTTCATCAGTATTCTCTCAAATGCGTTCTATTGGCGTTCCTCTAGGAATGGCAGATCCAGATCATCCAAATATCTCTGCAACATTGTGGAGAACAATTTATGATCATGAGAACAATATTATGTACTATGAATCTGCACAGAGACCATACATTTTTTGGGTAGACCTATCTAAGGTTGATCTCTCAGAAGGAGCCGATGTGATGAAATTGGAAACGGCAACTTCAGAGGAACTTGCAGGAGATGTTTCTGGAATGTTTAGTAAATCAGAGCCTTTTAGTTTCTTGGCCTAAAATATTCTAATTCTTTGGTTGATGATAAGTATTGTCTCAACCAAAGAATTTTTTCATTTAAGATAAGTCCTAGTTTGATTCTTTTGTGTAACAGCTTGCCTTTCTTATGCAAGTAAATCTAGGACTCAAAGCCGATATTTGTATAAAGCTGTTTTAAAACAAAAAATAGTATCAGAACGCTTATGTGAAAGTGTATAGATACGTTAGGTGATTTTGAGAAATGTCGCTTATGAACTATAGAAGTATGAGCTAATAATAGAATAGGAAGATGAACTCTGATAAACAAACTAAAAAAATATTTCTTTATAGTGCATTATTTGCTCTAGTTATGTCATGTAACAATACACGAGTAAATAAAATGAATGAAACGGGAGAGCCAGAAATGAAAGAAAAAAAAGAAACAACCCAAGTTTTTACGAGTGGTATAACTGAACAAACCACACCTTTATCTAAAACTAAAAAGAACTTATCTTGGCAAGAAATTAAAACAATCAAAGATCGTTACAATACCACGAATTGGCAATCAGCAGGCGATGATGGTGTATATATAAATTCACATTTAAATGAATTTCTAAATGTCGATATCGCCATGCCTACACATCAGGAAAAACAGCTGAAACGCAACATCAAATCTGAACTAGGTAATATCAAATTCAAATTGCAGGATGGTACAGAGACTCCAACCTTAAACGAATACCTAGCAGACGATTATAACCGAGTGCAAGGTATTATTATGGCTCACAAAGGTAAGGTCATCTTTGAATCATATCCTGGAATGAATCCAACGGATTATCACATTTGGATGTCTGCGTCAAAAACTACTGTAGGCACGCTTTGTATTCTTTTAGAGAAGGAAGGTAAAATGGATCTTGAAAAACCACTTCCATTTTATGCTACAGCGCTTAAAGGCACAGCTTGGGATAAAGTTTCTGTTAAAAATGCCCTTAATATGGCCACAGGTCTTGATCTAGAAGAAACTACAGCAGCTTTTTCAGACCCTAATAGTTGGATTGAGCAATTCTTTGCGACTCTATTTTCAAAAGATGCTGGAAACAAATGGTTAGATATTTTGAAAGAAGTTCAACCTATAGAAGGTGAACAAGCAGGAGAACGATTTAGATATTCTACAGCGATCACTCAAGCACTTACTTTAGCTATTCAAGGGGCGACGGGAGAATCTTACAAAGATGTATTTAATCAGAAAGTATGGTCTCAGTTAGGTGTAAGTAATCCATTTATGGTGGGACAGACAGCGGATGGTTTTGCAGTAGCTGGAGGAACCGTATATACAACCATAGAAGATGCCTTAAAGTACGCAATGATGTATACACCAAGTTGGGACAAGGTTTCAACCAATCAAGTGATTACTCCAGAGATTCTTGAAAGAATTAGAACTCTTGGAGATCCTAGAGCTTATGTAGCCTGTGAAGAAGAGGCTTACAGCATAGAATGGACAGGTGAAAGAGCTGAAAGAAACTCAGCACAATGGGATCATGTATGGGCTGATGGTGCTATGTTTAAACATGGTAATATGCATCAAGGAATTTATGTAGATGCTGATCGTGATTTCTGTGCATTTGTATTTTCAACATGCCCGAATGAGCGTTCAGATAAAGCTCCTGGCTTTATGAGAGCCGTAGCTAAAAAGGTTGCAGACAAATAATTAAACATTTTAAATGATGAATAAAGCAACTAAATATTGGTGGGCCTTTTTTCTCAAAGGGCTTATTCTAATTCTTCTTTCAATTTTCGTATTCCAACACCCTCTTGATGCCTTATTAGCTTTAGGGCTATATATAGGACTTAGTACTACATTTATGGGAGCTGTGTATATTATGGGGTTCCTTTCTGGTGTCAAAAACTCACCGAATTGGTGGTTTCTTCTTGCCGGTCTTTTAGATATTGTATTTGGTTATGTTATTCTAACCAGTCCTTTTATTACAGCATCGGTATTGCCTTTTGTAGTCGGGATTTGGATTATTGTGTCTGGTATCTTGGCTATAGTAGAGGCCTTTCAAAGTAAAAAAGAAAATGGTAATCCATGGTGGTTGAATTTATTAAGTGGTATCATTTCCATTTTTCTGGGATTCATCATCACCAATGATTTATTGGCAGGGACGATAGCCATAACTGTATTGATGGCTTGTGCACTCATTTCATCAGGTATTTTAAATATGGCATTAGGGTATAAATTAAGAAAACAAAAATCAGATGATGATCGATAATCAAAATAAATTCAATAATGAAGGTTCAACTTTTCAGATGAATGAGCCTAAGCTAGTGGAAAAGGAGTTGGCTGACTTAGCTATTGAACTTTATGAGTCGCAACAAAAAATATTGCGATTAAGAGCTGAAATGGAAAACCAAAAGAAAAGGCTAGAAAAGGAAAAAGAAAGAGTTAAAGAAATGGCTGCTTTTAGTTTTATTTCTAGTATCCTTCCTGTGAAAGACAGTATGGAGAAAGGCATTGATATTACTTATATGGAAGATGAGAATATAAAAGCTGAAGATTTATTCAAAGGAATGACAACGACTCTCAGAGTACTAAATAATGCATTTGAGCAAGCTGGGATTCAAGAAATAAACCCAATAGGAGAATTCTTTGACCCAGAAATGCATGAGGCTATGACTGTAAGGAAAGTTGATGGTGTCTCTCCAAATAAAGTGATTATGGTTTACCAAAAAGGCTATATGCTTCATGGACGATTAATAAGACCCGCCCGTGTACAAGTCTCAACGTTATAAAAACTATACACAATTTCAAAGCACTAGATCTGACAAGTGAAGAATGTTTTTTACGTTTAGATGAACTTCAAAACAATGCTTCAGAAGAAATGTATTTGATGCTGGATTTGAGGAAAACTATTAGGGCTTTGAATAGCTAGAAGTACAGTTTTGCCTGATTGTACTTCTAGTTTTTATTTCTAATAATTAAACGATCATACATTTTGGAAAATAAAGACTATTATCAAATACTTGGTGTAAGTAAAGATGCTACCTCAGACCAGATTAAAAAGAAATACAGAAAACTGGCAAGTAAATATCATCCTGATGTAAGTAAGGATAAAGATGCTGAACATAAATTCAAAGAAGTCGGAGAAGCATATGAAGTACTGAAAGATCCCGAAAAAAGGAAAGCATACGACCAATATGGTGAAAATTGGGAAACTGCAAAAGAGCAAGAACAGTATCAACAACAATATCACCAAAACCATGACTTTGGCGGGTTTTCACAAGGGGGCTTTGATTTTGGAGGAAGTGGTGATTTCAATGATATCTTTGAAAATCTATTTGGTGGTAGAGCTAATGCGCACTCCCAAAGAAGAAGTCATAAAGGAGAAGATATAAATGCTTCTATTACAATTCCTTTATCAGATGCTTACAAAAGTTCTACAAGGCAAATTACTTTTCAATCATCGTTTGTAGACAATAAAGGACGTATATCAAATAGACCTACTACGCTCAATGTGAAAATACCTACAGGTTTACACAATGGGAAAAAGATTAGACTTAAAGGAAAAGGAGAGCCGGGTTATAATGGGGGTGATTCAGGAGATCTATATTTAAAAGTAAATTATCAAGAAACGGAAAATTATCATGTAGAGGACGGTGATGTTTACATGAGTTTTCCTATCGCTCCATGGGAGGCTGCGCTTGGTGAATCTGTTTCTATCTCAATTCCAGATGGTAGCAATATTAAACTGAAAATTCCTAATGGAACTCAAAGTGGCAAAAAATTGAGACTAAAAGGGAAAGGTATTCCATCTCAAACACCAGGTGATCTTTATGTGATTTTGAAAGTCATAATACCATCTGCTGATGATGATAAAGTTAAAAAGGTGTATGAAGATATGAAGTCGCTAGATTTTAATCCACGTGAAAACTATAAAGCATTCTAATTATGAAATATGAAATTGTAAAAATAGTTGAAGCTCAAGTTGAGAACGATGAAAATAAGCTTTTAACCTTGCTTGATTTATGTAAGCATAGCCGTCTGAGCGAAACAGATGTGTTAGAATATATCAATGAGGGAATCATAGATTTTGAACCTACATCAACTAAGAGCATGAGATTTTCATATGAAACTTCTGAAAGAATTATGAAGGCAAACCGCCTTAAAAGAGATCTAGAACTAAACTTTTCAGGATTGTCTCTTGCGTTGCAGCTGTTGGATAAAATTGAAGACTTAGAGAATAGATTAAAAAGGTTTAGATACTAAAGCTTAATTAAATTTTTGATCTCACTTCAAAAGTATAGCTAAAGATGTTATATGTTCATCTAAAACCTGAAGCTATACTTTTTATTTTTTAGCCATTTAATATCGTGACTTTGCGTTGAATCATTTATAGCTTTTGATGTTGTTCTTTTTAGAGGTGTCTTGCTTGTTAAAAATATCAAATATAAGTTATGTGGCATCTATTGATTCGTGTGGGAATAAAAAATATACTTCACGATATTTCATGGTAAACATTAAATTTAACGCAATGAGAAAACTCAGAATTATAATTCTAGTATTCATTTTAGCTTGTTTTATTTATCCTAATGTTTTTGCTCAAGATTATGACATTGTGATTTTAAATGGACGTGTCATGGATCCTGAAACAAATCTAGATGCAACAAAAAATATCGGTATTAAGGATGGAAAAATTAGTGTAATTACTGATGATGAAATTGAAGGTAAAGAATCAATAGATGCGAAAGGACATGTCGTCTGTCCTGGATTTATTGATTTACATCAGCACATTGGAAGTATACCCTTTGGACAAAAACTCGCTTTACGAGATGGAGTAACAACTCCATTAGAATGTGAATTAGGGGCTTACCCATTATCATCATTCTATGATAAACTCGAAGGGAAATCCATTACCAATTATGGTGCAACTATTAGTCTTCCTTCTATTAGAGAAGAAGTGTTAAACCCAAAATACAAAAGTGATTATTTTACGATTCCTCTAGACATGCAAATACAAGATGAAAGCATGTTTCTTAAACTGGTTAATGTTGGAACCAAACCGAATAAAGAACAAAGAGAAAAAATATCCGAATTGCTTGAAAAAGGTTTAAAAGAAGGGGCGATAGGTATAGGTAATCCTGTAGGCTATCAGACGAAAGGGCAAACTTCTCTTGAAATGATTGCAGCACAGAAAATCGCGGCAAAATATGGGTTAGCGACTTTCTTACACGGACGATTTTCTAGTAATAATCCGCCCGAATCTGGAATTTTGAGTGTACAGGAAGCTATTGCGAATGTCGGTGTTTACGGAGGAGGTTTACTTATACAGCATATGCATCAACAAACTTTAGCGAATACCGATGAAGCCTTAGAATTTGTAGATGATGCTAGAAAAAATGGTCTCAAAGTACAAGTTGAGATCTATCCTTACAATAAAGGAGCGACCATTGTAGCTGCAGATTATTTAGTACCAGAAAATTATGGGCCAAATATGGGACATGATTATTCAGATATCATTGAACAAGCCAACATGAAACCTCTAACAAAGGAGCGTTATGAAGAATTGATGAAAACAAATCCTAAGGCAGGGGTCATATTTCTCGGAATAGATGATGAAGGTTTAAATAGATCTCTAGCTTTTCCTTCAACTTTTGTTGGTAGTGATGCATTTCCACTTGTGCATTCAGAAACAGGAGCTCTAGCTGAAGATTTTGATTTTCCATATGAAAAAGCACAAGGACACCCACGTGCATCAGGTACACATGCTCGTGTTCTTAAAATGGTTAGAGAAGATAATCTAGTGCCACTTATGTTGGCAATATCTAAGATGTCTTATATGCCAGCCAAGTTTATGCAAGAAAACGGAGTTGAACAAATGGCTAGAAAAGGTAGGATTCAGACAGGAATGGATGCTGATATTACCATTTTTGATCCTTCTACTGTTACTGATAACGCCACATTTGATCTTGGTAAAAATGGCTTGCCCTCAACAGGTATTCCTTATGTAATTGTAAATGGAGTGTTGGTTGTAAAAGATTCGAAAGTTTTGGACGGGCTTTACCCTGGTCAAGCTATTCGAAATAAAGTGGAATAGCATTTTTAGATTGTAATTTTAAAATTACTTAAGGCAGAAAAGGTCTTCAAAGGGCAGGTATGAAAATATCTGCCCTTCTTTTTTTCAAACATTCAAAAATATTAGCTCAATCAGAATTTGATTTAGAAGACTCAATACTCACTAATCATTCAGAATAAATTAGAATCAATAGAGAATTAGAGGTAAGAGACATTATTATTTGGAGCTAGTTACTTATTACTCATAACATCGTCCAAAAAGTAATTTTAGAAATGAGTGATACTATTTTAACGTATTGGTATGGGTTATTACCCCAACGAAACTTATAAGGGTAGTAGAGTATGAAATATGGAAAAAAATGTATTTATTAATGATATACACTGCGAAAACTAACTCTTTTAAGAATCTGTAAAATGAAATATGAATAAAGGAAAGAGTCTTTTTTAATACATCTATTTACTTATTAGCGAAGAATACACTCCACAAACACGAATAATTAAAAAGTTAAGATCAGATTGATTTATGTTATTATGGTTTACGCTCTATACTATGTGTGAATTCGAAACTCTTTAACTTTTAATTTTTTCTACAATGGAATTTCACTAAAACTATTTATTCACTGCAATTCAATTATTACCTCGTATTCATACCTCCAAAAACTAAAATGTCTTATATGAAACATTTTTTACTATTAATGCTGTCATTATTACTTATTAATTCAGCTAAAGCTGATATATGTGATGATGATTTATCAACTTTAGATTACAATACAATAATCACTGAATTTAAAACTGCTGATTACAATTGTGCTTCAAAAATCATTGTAGACCTGTATACAAATAGAACCAATGAAGTAAGTCTACTCAATGATCTGCTTACTATGGCATCTAATTTTGCATCTGCAGATACTGCACGTGCCAATGCAGTTTGGGCTCTAGGTACTTTTTATGGTTTAGAGTCCACAGAATCAGCTCATCTCTTGGTTAAGAATAATTATTCTTTGGTCTTGAATACTGTTAATACTGTAATCATGGATGACACAAAAGAAAATCCGATTGATTATGCGTTATGGGTGGTTGATTCTTATATGAATTTTGAGGACAGCATTGAGACTCGTATTGAAGAGCTAGCTTTTCGTGCGGACTTTTCATCACGCTTTAGGTTTAGGGTGATGCAAAGATGGTATCAGTATAAAATTGAAAAAGATACTGAACTAACAGCGCAAGATATGGATTGGCTCGCAGATGCATTAGTTCATGAAGATGAATGGGTTCGAGCTCAAGCAGCCTACAACATCGCGTCATTGGAACAATCGAAAGATTTAATCAATAATGCACTTTTTGACACTCTAAGACCAATTTTATTAGATAAGTATAATACTGATTCTAATCGAGATGTAGTCGCTTATTCAGCATGGGCTTTAGATGTATTTGATGGCTCTAACTATTGGAATGAATATAAAAATACTTTTGTTAACACCTATCTTACGACTTATTATGAGAAAGACTTTGTGAAAATTTACGCTGGTCTTCCATATGATCAATTAGAGCATTTTGCTGATATCATGATTGAACTGAATGAGTTCTATTCAGAGTTTATGGGCAGCGAATTCCAAACACCTGCAGATGCTGGAGAAACAAATGAGATTGCTTTGTATCTGTTCCCAAATCAAGAAACTTATAATTTCTACATGTCTAGCTATATCGGCTCTGGAGCTAATAACGGAGGTTTGTATATTGAGCAGAATAGTACACTTTATACTTACCAAAGAGATGCTGTTACGGCAGGACTATCAGTTGAAGAGTTAATTAAACATGAGTTTGGTCATTATCTAAATAATAAGTACATATTTAAAGGATTGTGGAATGATTGGGGTGCTTATGATGGTGTAGATATGGGCTTTCATACCGAACAAAAAGGTTGGGCAGATGAAGGACTTGCTGAATTTATGGCTGGATTGGAAACAGGTCATCAGAATGTATATGAAAGCTATCCGAGAGAAGGAATGTATAAAACATATTATTGTAATACACGAAACTCTTTAGCTGATTTGATCAATAGAAAAGTAGGTTACGATGATTTTAGTGGTTATTGGGATTATGAAGGAGGATATAGCTTTATGTACTTTATGGTCAATGAACATAAAGATATGTTGCTTGATATTCTAAAAAAGTTCAGAGATTCAGGTAAGTTTGGTAGTTATCAAACAGAACAGTTTGAAAGTTACATTCAACCTTATGGATACACGATAGCAACGCTTGAAGCTGAATGGCACGCTAAAATGGATGAGTGGTGTAATGGTGAATATTTAGTAGCTGATATTAGTATTAATAAAGAATTCCTTAAAACAGGAAATAAAGTAACTTATACCGATAATTCAGATCCAAGTACAGGTAATTCAATTACAAGTTGGGAATGGAAGTTTGAAGGTGGAATTCCTGAAAACTTTTCAGGTCAGAACCCTCCAGAAATTTTATATGCCGAGGAAGGTATTTTCTCAGCTACACTAAGCGTTACTGATAATTTAGGAAATACTGCTTCAAAGCTGCTCACGAATGCAATTAATGTGACAGCAAATGATGTGGTCATGCATAATGGATCAGAAACAGTATGCGATGCTTTCTTTTACGATCCGGGTTGGAAAAATGATTATGCCTTAGATGGAGCGTATGTTTTAACCCTTTACCCTGAAACTGGTCAAATGTTATCTGTAGAGTTTTTAGATTTCTTAGTAGAAGATATCGGGGCAGAAGGTGATATTTATGATTATTTGAGTATATACGACGGAACAAGCATTGATGCAGGCTTAATAGGTCAATACTATGGAAGTAACAATCCGGGAGTAGTTACAGCTACAAATGCAGAGGGTGCTTTAACCTTCAAATTTGTTTCTGATAAAGAAGGAATTGTGCGTTCGGGTTGGAAAGCTAGAGCAAGTTGTACCCCTGCAGCTCCATTTGCTGACTTTATTAGCTCTACTCTCAAAACAACAGTGAATGAATCTGTTAACTTCACTGATATTTCTAAGAATTCACCTTCATCATATTATTGGGAATTTGAAGGTGGAACTCCGTCTACTTCTACAGAAGTAAACCCAGTGATAAGTTATACCAATCCTGGGACTTATGAGGTTAAACTGACCGTAAGTAACACTACAGGCTCAAACACCGTTGTGAAGACTGATTTTATAACTATTTCTGAATTGGCTTTACCAATTGCAGATTTTGAGGCTAGTAATCTAAAAATTTCCTTAGGAGATGTAATTGATTTTAATGATTTAAGTGCTCCAAATGCAACAAGTTGGAATTGGACATTTGAAGGTGGTACTCCCGAGACATCAACCGAACAATACCCTAGAATCATTTATAACGAGGAAGGAGATTTTGATGTGAGCCTTACCGTAACCAATGCATTAGGTAGTACAACGGAGGTTAAAACAGCTCATATTACTGTTGTTAATGATTTGGTTTCTGAGTATTGTCAAGATGCAAAAAGTGCTTCAAGCTTTGAGATATATTACCCAATTACTAATGTTTCTTTAGGAGATATTAATAATTCATCTAGTCATTCAACGGAAGGATATAGCGATTATACGAACCTCTCAACAACACTCATACCAAACAACTCTTATGATTTATCAGTAAGCATTCAAGATTCTTATGAGTATATGAATGTAACTGCTTGGATTGATTGGAATCAAAATAATATCTTTGATACAGACGAAGTTGTGGCTCAATTCGACCCATCAAATCCGGCAGAATATAATCTTAATTTCACTGTACCACAATCAGCTACGATTGGAACTACAGTGATGAGAGTACGCACAAATTATAATACTTATGGTTATGCCTCTCCGTGTGGTAGTAGTTCCTATATTAGTGAAACAGAAGACTATTCAATTGTTGTAAGCAATGGATCAACTGTATTATTGCCACCGATAGCGGAATTTATAGCAGATAACACAAGTATTGCTTTAAATGATGACGTTACTTTTACAAATGTAACAGAAAGGAATGCAGATACTTATTATTGGGAGTTTGAAGGCGGAAGTCCAAGTATTAGTTATACAGAAAATCCTGTAGTGACTTATTCAGAGCCTGGTGCTTATAGTGTCAAGTTAATAGCTCGTAATAATGCAGGAAATGATATAGTAGAAAAATCAGATTATATCACAGTCAACGCCTCTACAAATACACCAATTGCAGCTTTCTCTTCTTCAGAGCAAGTTATTTCAGTGGGTACTACAGTTACTTTTGATAATACTTCACTTTATGGTGAAAGTTATAATTGGACATTTACAGGAGGTGATATAAGTAATAGTACTGAAGAAATGCCTTCTGTAACTTATAATCAGAAAGGTAAATATTCAGTTAATTTAGTTGTCGGAAATATACAAGGAACTGATACTCGTACAAGAACAGAATATATAAATGTAGTAGATTTCCCAACAGCAGCTTTTACAGCAAATTCTTTGGTAGCTTTTGTGGGTGATACGATTACGCTTCAAAGTCAAAGTATAGATGCTAGTTCTCAAAAGTGGTTTATACCTGGAGCATACACTACTGAAGCATCATTGTATGAAGAAAGTGTACTTGAAAATCCTAAAATCATCTATTCTCAACCGGGTAGTTATATGGTTAGACTAACAGCATTTAGTCAATTTGGAGAAGATGAATTAACGAGAAATAATTTTGTACAAATCTATTCTAATGATGATCTGGTTGTAGACTTTGATGCAGATATTCTAGAAGCAGGAATAAATGAAGAGATAACCTTTAGTGATTTATCTACTTCGAATATAGGTAGTATTACAGCTTATGAATGGAAGTTCTCGGGTCCTCAAGAATTTACTTCATATTCGGAACAACCAAAAGTTCGTTTTACTACATCAGGTCTTTATCAAGTTTCATTGAAAGTAACTACTGCTAATGGACTTCATAAAACGCTTACAAAAACTGACTTTATAAATATTACTGGCTTACCTGCTCCTTTTGCTAATTTCAATTCTGATAATACAGAAATTACAGTAGGTGACACGGTAAACTTTTATGATTTAAGTACAAATACAACAAATTGGAGCTGGACTTTTGAAGGTGGAACTCCTGCGGTTTCTTCTGCTCAGAATCCTGTAGTAACATATAACGAAGAAGGGATTTATGAAGTGAGCCTTACGGCATCAAACGCTTCTGGAAGTTCAACAGAAGTAAAGACAGCTTATATTGTTGTAGAAAGTAGAATAGCATCTGATCATTGTAAAGATGCTACAAGCCCCGCTAGTTTTGAAATATATTATCCGATTACAAATGTTAGTCTAGGAGATATTAATAATACAACAAGTCATTCTTCATTAGGATATGGTGATTATACAGGAATTTCTACAACTCTTATCCCAAATAACACTTATGATCTTTCAGTAACAGTCCAAGATAATTATGAATTCTTAAATGTAATTGCATGGATTGATTGGAATCTTAATAGTGTTTTTGATGCAAATGAAGTTGTTGCTCAGTTTGATCCATCAAATCCAGCGGTATATAGTATCAATTTTACAGTCCCTGCAAATGCTGTATTAGGCACAACTGTTCTACGTATTCGAACAAATTATAAAGGGTATGGTTTCGCATCACCGTGTGGGGCTAGTTCGTACATCAGTGAAACAGAAGACTATGGAATTGTAATCAGCAACTCCTCAGCGATGAGAGTTTCTAATACGACTGAAAGTCTAACTCCTAATTCAGTCGATTTATCAGATATTTTAGTTGTTTACCCGAATCCTATAGCTGATTTTATGAATATCAATTCTAATGGCTTACTAACTTCAGATGCACGTTTTAAAATAGTTAATCTTGATGCTAAAGTTTTAAAAACTGGAATCATTCGACAAGCAAATAAGGTTACTCGTGTTGATGTAAGTAATTTATCTTCAGGAGTGTATTTTATTCTCATAGAAACAGGTGATCACCAATATTATTCTGAAAAGCTTATTAAGAAATAATTCATCAGACAGACTTAATTAATTTTAGCCTAAGGAGTTTTTCTTCTTAGGCTTTTTTTCAATAAAAATCATCCTAAGTGACACCTATTGAACCTTTTCTTTCAGCTATCTTTTATCTGATTACAACCAGCTAATTCATCTAATGGCAGAAGAACAAAAGTACACCATAACAGGAAGTGAAAGTAATCCACATGAAGCTTATGAAAGAATAGCAGCGGAACACAATGGAAAGTGGGATGGGGAAGTTCTCCAAGTGGATATTGATTGGCTAAAATTTGAGATCATCTCTTTTTGTTACTTTCATGAAATGTATATCGCTTCTTGCCAATTGAAAACAGATCGAGTCTTTGTTTTAAATAATGAGCCTGGCGATGATGAGAAGCATTACATTGTCATTCGAATTGGGTATACTGGTTCTTTTTCTAAGAAAGATGCATCAAGAAGGTTTAATCATGACGGTGTGTTTATCTATAATTCAAACCAAGTGTTTAGCATGGAATATCCATTCCAAGTTCATAGTGAATGGGTGATTATCCGATTTCCATATGATGTTTTTAAAAAGATGGTAGGGGAAGAGGCTACAAAACTCAAAGCTTTATTTGAGGATGACGCTCCATGGTTTCAGTATTATTCCCTTGATCCCGAATTAGAGCGATATGTCAAAGAAATGGTTTCTTTTTCTCACAAAAAATCAAGAAGAAGAATGGCTTTTCTAGGACGTACCATGGATATTCTGGGTGCTCTTATTGAAAAAATGGAAGAAGACATACTTCATATTCCGCATACAAACATTCATCCTGAAGATTTGAAGACAATGGTTCTGTTGAAAGATCAAATCCTTTCAGATTTTTCAGTATTACCAAACTTACAAGAATTAAGTTTGGAGCTAGGCATGAGTGTATCAAAATTGAATAGGCTCTTTAAATCTGTATATAAGTTACCTGTCATTCAATTTTTCAATAAGCATAAAATAGAAGAGGTACATCGTCATATTCGTTATACAGATAAGAGTATGACTGAAATCGCGATTGATTTAGGTTTTAGTCATGTTGGGCATATGAGTAGAACTTTTAAAAGTCATTTTGGCTACGCTCCGTCACAACTCAGAAGTCCGTTACAGCAATCTGCAGGCTTAGGTTAATTTATAATATAATAGCTTAATTGGTCATTTTTTGATTGAGTAGATATTTAGAAAAACATAACTGCTCTACTATTTTTTCTCCTTTGACGAGAATGTGTAAACACATGAATGAAATGTGTAATACTTTTTTACGGCTACCTACCATCTTTGTGTCAAGATATTTGCAAAGAGAACAACAAATATCTTTATATACACATTTACATAATTAATGATATTACATTTAAGACCGCTATGTATATTACTTCCTTTGAAAAAGAAAAAGTCGTTTTAGACGATTCTGCTGAAACGCTATGCGTTTTTAAGTTTGTAGAACAAAGTGGTGAGGATTGTACCGTTACGATTTCTGCTCCAATAATCTTAGAAAAGACGAAAGTTTCTAAAAAATACATTTTACCTCAAGATGCTTTACTTGAAACAAATAATAATCTAGTTCAGCTATGAATTTCTCTAAAGTATATATTCAGTTTTTCTTAGTGCTAATAACCTTGATTATTGCCGTCTCTACAGAAGATATACAGAAAATTGGTGATCGAAATGCAAAACAAGTAAGTATTAGGTTAAATAGGAATCAAGAAAATCGAATTAACTAAATCATGTAACTGCTTGATTAAATTGTGTAACAAACTCGAATTTACAATTCCGATATTTGTAATATAAATAATACAGACAATTAGTAATGATGATCTAAAAATATTAGCAGTACCATTTCCGTTAGTTGATGAATAAAAATAAAGGGGGAGGCCTTTATTCAAATACCTTTCAAATAAAATATTTGCTCGGTTAAAAGATGTACAATGAAAGAAGTTTATCGCTAATGGAAGGTACTGTTATAGATTTCATTAAAAAATATATTTTGACGATATGATGCAACAAGCTAAACAGAATATGTAAAGCTTTAAAATTAGAATGTTGGATCTTTGTAATATGATAAATAGATAGAGATTAATTCTCGAAAAGATATAGATAAGATAGCCTATCAGAAGCATAGGCAAAAAGATATTTGTTTGTTATGTCGTGATGAGTCTGCTTTCTCTTTTTGTGAGAGGAATGCAAAATATGAGCAGTATCTATTCCGTTAGTTGATGTCATAAAAGTGAGTTAATGCCTAGACTTGTCCAATTTTAGGTTTAGTAAGTTAGTGAAATACGGAAACGGGATACACTTACAGACACCTAACGGATAGATCTGACTTAAGATGCATGACAAATGTAGAATGATTTATAAAACGATATAAACTGCAATTTCTATGACATAGGTATTCAAGTAAATATTCCGTTATTAGATAGTCACAAAATACAAACAAACAACATAATTTAGTATTCATTATGAGCAAAAAAGACTTCAAATTACCTGCTATGACTTCTCTAGCTGGAAGTCATTACCCAAACCTAAAACGTGTTATTAGAGGGAGAGACATCAGTCCTTCTCTAAGAAATAGATTACCCAAAACTAAAATGGTCAGTATGGTTGCTCAGCCATTTGCCCTTATTGAAGAACAGTTATATAAAAATAAAATATCGAACCTAGAACTGGAAAAGGAGCCTGTGTTTTTACTTGGACATTGGAGAAGTGGCACCACTCACTTACATAATATTATGTGTCAAGATAAACAGTTTGCTTATGTAGATACTTATCAAGGTGTTTTTCCAAACATTATGTTTTCGGGTTCAAAGGTTTTCAAGCCTTTTATGAAAGCCGCTATGCCTAAAAAAAGGGCAACAGATAATGTAGAATTAGGTGTTAATTTTCCACAAGAGGAAGAATTTGCTATTGGTAATATGAGCCCTCATAGCTTCTATAATTTTTGGTATTTCCCAAATGATGCATTAGAGTATTATCAGAAATATTTAATGTTCAATGATATCAAAGAAGAAGAATATGAAGAGTGGAAAGAGACCTATCAGAAGCTTGTAAAAAAGGCTATTCTGAATACTGGAGGTGAACGATTTATTTCAAAGAATCCCCCTCATACAAGTCGAGTAAAAGAGCTTTTAGATATTTATCCAAATGCTAAATTTGTCTTCTTATCTCGAAATCCCTACACTGTATTCGAATCTACTCGAAAGTTCTTTAAAGGAACCTTGGAAGGCATTAGTCTGCAAGAAATATCGGATGAGAAACTTGAAGAGAATATCTTAGAAATCTATAAAGGTATTCACCAAAAATATGAAGCTGAAAAGCATCTTATTCCAGAAGGAAATCTAGTGGAACTACGATTTGAAGATTTTGAAAAAGACCAACTTGGAATGCTTGAAAGCATTTATGATTCTCTTGGTTTAGATGGTTTTCAAGAAGCTCGTCCTGATTTCCAAAAATATATTGGAGAGAAAAAAGGATACAAAAAAAATAATTACCAATACAAACAAGATACAATTGAAAAAGTAGATAAACATTGGGGTTTTGCACTCGACCAATGGGATTATCGAAACGAATAATTCTTACTACATCAATTACCTAAATAAACAAACTCATGACATCGCACGACAAAAAGTTTTTATATATCATTCTTCTTATGCTTTGGGTTTCGACAGCCTTTGCACAAGAGAGAATTCAAGTAGGAGATTATGTTCAGAATACGGAAGTTAGGGACTCTAAGAATAACCCTGTAATGCTCCCATATTTTGGAGAAAAAACTATTATGATCTTCTATTCAGACCCTGATAGACCTAATCGAAATGAATACCTTGCCGAACGATTAAAGCAAGAAGAATTAAATGGTGATGACTTTTACGGTTTTGGAGTTGTCAACCTAAAAGATGCCCCTTTTTTTCCAAATGGTCTTGTTCGTTTTATGATCAGACGTGAAGAAAAAAAGAATGCTAAACACAACGTTAAGATTTACACAGACCCAGATCATCTGCTCAAAAATGCTTGGAATTTTGGAGATGTGAATGATCAGTTTGCAGTATCGGTCATTAGTAAAGAAGGCGAAGTTTTATTTTATCAGGAAAAAGAGCTGACAGAAAATGAAACAGAAGATTTCATTGTTTGGCTCAGAGATTACCTTGGCGTAAATGATGATGAAGGGGAAGAAGAAATTATCATCATTGAAGAAGAGGTCATCGAGATCGTTACTAATGACGATTAAACTAACAAAGAATATTTCTCAAAACTCATAATCCAAAATTAACAAATGCAATATATACATTCACTGATCTTGTTTACTGTGCTATTTGCATTCCAACAAAATGCATTAGCACAGAAACAAGAATCAAATCCCGAACCCGAAGAAAGGACTGTAGAAATGCCTAAGGCTTTTATTCATAAAGGAATGTGGCTAGTTGGGGGTAACTTTTCATACAGAACGAATACAAAGGAAGATTTCGATGTATTAGGAGGAATTTTAGGAGATACGAACTCCGATAAATATAGATTTAAGGTAAGTCCTTTTTTCGCATATTTTCTTAAAGATGATTTTGCGATTGGTGGACGTTTTGCCTATCAACGTGATAAATTATTAGGGAGTAGTGACCTTCTGTCTGATACACCTTATGAATATGATGAGCTTTCTCAAGAGGTAAGTGCAAAGTTATTTATCAGAAATTATTTGAGATTAGGGAAGTCTAACCGTTTTGCTCTCTTCAATGAAACGAGATTAGGTTATACTTATGGAGAAGGAAAGTCAATCACAACAGTAGATGGTGAAACCAATGGAATATTTTCAAGAACACATAAACTGAGTATTGGCGTTACGCCTGGTCTAGTTGCTTTTATAAATGATGTAGTAGCGCTTGAGGTATCCTTAGATGTTTTAGGTTTTAGTACCGAATGGGAAAATAGAGTAGAAAATAGAGTAGAGGAATCTAAAAGAACTGTCAGTAATGCAGATTTTAAACTCGATCTACTGAGCCTAAACCTAGGAATTGCTTTTTATTTCTAATCGATAACTATCAACGCATAAGTTTAGCCCATAAAGTTTAGTCATGAAAATAAACAACACAACATATATACTCTATTGCCTCTTATTCGTTTTAGCCTCTTGTATTGAAGACGATACGGATTACCCAATTATCAATGGAGAGTTTTTAAGTTTCAGTGTAGAAGGACAAACAAAACCTGCTGTCATTGATCTAGAAACGAGAACTGTGACCGTTGAAGTCGAAGATGAGGTAGAGCTATCCTCGGTGAAGATTTTAGAATACAGTATTACAGAAGACGCATCCATTCAGCCAGAAATGGTAGAAATTGACGATTTCTCAGAAGCCAAAAATTATGTAATCTCTACTTATCAAGATTATGATTGGACAATTGAAGTCAGATATGGAAAAGCATTTGTCACAGCTATCGAAATTGAGAATCAAGTAGGAGAACCTCTGATCGATAATCATGCACAGAACATCACCCTTTTTGTAGAAGAGGGAAGTTCTGACCTTGAGGATATCAGACTGACAACATTTGAAGTGTCAGAAGGAGCAACTGCATCACCAAACCCAATGGAATTGACCAACTTCTCTGAACCTGTAGAAATCACCATAGTTTCTGCTTATGGAGAAGAAAGTGTTTGGCACATTGAAGTAAAATATGAGCCTGTCTTAAAATCTTTCACGATAGAAAATGCATTAAATGATTCTATTTATGTATCTCACAACATTATAGAAGTGACTATGCCAGTAGGTACAGATCTTTCAAAGCTCACAGTTTCTGATTTTGAGCTTCAAGAAGGAGCAACTGCATCACCAGATTTAGGTACAATTTCAGACTTATCTACACCACAAACGGTTAAGATTACTTCTGCTCAAGGAAATACACAGGATTGGATAATTAGAGCCCAAGAAGCACGACAAGTCGAATTTTCTATGTTTGATGATTGGTTTTCTACGGATGTAAAGAATTTATTTGGTAATGTAAAAGGTCAGTATTATTTACCAGGTAATGACGAAAGCTCTGTTTGGGGAAGTGGCGATATTGGGGCAGCTATGAATACTGTTGCAGCAAATACCATTTCAGCTCTTGAAGATAACGGAACAACATATGCTCATTTGGAATCAAAATCTGTTCTCGGAGTACTAGCGGCAGGTTCACTGTTTACAGGTACGATGGAAGCTGATGGACTAATTCCTAAAACAAACTTTGGAATGCCATTTACAGAGCGTCCGTTAAGCTTTGAATTAGACTATAGAGCAGAAATGTTAGAAAAAGATGGTTATCAAGATGGCTATGATATCTATATCCTTCTTCAAGTAAGAGAAGGAGAAGGCGATAATGAAAAAAGATATCGATTAGGTACAGCTTGGTATCGCTCAACGGAATCTGTTGATGATTGGACGCATCTTAAAATTCCTGTAGAATATGGGGAGTTAATTTCTGATTTCCCAAAATATATGGAGCCAAATCCTGATAATGAATTTAGTCCTGAAGAAGGGTATTGGGATGATCCGACAGCTGTTCCAACCCATGCTATTGTAGTTTTCTCATCTAGTTACGATGGAGATAACATGAATGGTGTTGTAGGAAGCTCTTTAGAAATAAATAATGTAACTCTGGAATATAAGTAATATTATTCCTGATCAAAAAGTTGTGGGAGTTGGTAGAAACATTTCTATCAATTCTCACATCTTTTTTATATAAAAAGGAAATGACTAAAACATGTAAATGCTTGGCAAGAATATGTAAATCATTGATTGCAAAAATCATGAAATTTGAACCATCATAAAAACGAGGTAGTAAAGCCCTGCCTAGTTGAAATAAATCAATCTTTAAATTTTCTATATACACACACAATGAAACTTAGTCAGTTTTTAATCATCGACATCGGGTTATTACTCGGAATGTTATTTCCAAAGAAATCAAAAGGTCAAGAAAATTATCACAAATTGAGTAATGAGGCACCCAAAGTGTCTGAAGTAGTTCATTCTGAAATTGAAGAAAATAGCTTCATCATTGATCACTCAAAAGATATTCAGGAACAGATTGACAACTTAAACTTTCACTTAAGTGAAGTATATGGCGGTTATTATAATCTACATTTACTAGATATTGTCAATCTGCCAGCTGATGAATACGAAGAAATTAGTTTTTTCCCATTTATCATTTTCAAAGGAAAGAAAAAGGAAATCATAGAAGTTAATCAAGAAGTTAATCAAGAAGTTGTAGCGGTTCAGCCAATACCACAAAGAAAAAAAGTGGAACAAGCACATCAATTTTACGGACCTAGTAGTAATGATGCCTTTCAATCAAACACTGAGCAACACACTACATTCTTGATTAAATCAATTCCTTTTAAGCATAAAAAGCACAAAAGGTCATAATCAAGTAGCTATACTTTTTAAATAAAGACCAAAAGAGCATTCTATAAAGTCGTTATCGATTCATTTCGATAACGACTTTTTTTGGTTCTAATTAGTTTTTCCCATTTATCATTTACTGAGCAACACACTACATTCTTGATTAAATCAATTCCTTTTAAGCATAAAAAACATAATAGGTCATAATCAAGCAGCTATACTTTTTAAATAAAGACCAAAAGAGCATTCTATACAATCGTTATTGATTCATTTCGATAACGGCTTTTTTTAGTGCTAGAAAAATTCAGCGTTTTAATGTTTATTGACAAGCTTAGAGCAATTTGACGATAATGTGCAAACTTTTAAAAAGACTGTATACTACTTGACGTTTTTGTATAAATTCTTGAGCAGACGATATAAATTTTTATCGTGATAAAGGGCGTCATTTGTAATATCAAAAATAACCAAAGGAATTATTCATCAATGATTCTGATAATTTCAATCAATTAAATATTCAAACAACTCATATCATGGTAAAGAAAATGAATTCCCCAGAAAAATCGACTGCCAATATTATTGAGGCAAAATCTGAAAGCTTGAAAAGTAATATTTCACTTGAACAAGTTCTAAAAGTAAGTGAGTATTTCAGTCAGCCAGAAAACAAAGTAAAAATGCAGTTCCCCGATGATATGTCTGCATATGCTTGGATAGAACAATCAAAATTCTATCCTACGGCTCAAGTGATGAGAGAAGGACAAGTTAGTGAATTACCATATGCTATAAATGCAGCTATAGGAGACGTTACATACAAAGATAAAAATGATCAGTTTGTCAGTGTCGATCAACATTTTGATCAAAAGCCAATAGATTCAATGGTAGTCGTTAAGAATGGGAAGATTCTTTATGAACGCTATAAAACAATGCGTGAAAATGATAAGCATATTTGGTATTCCATTTCAAAAGTTACAGGGTCAACTATGTTAGCGTTCCTTGAACATGAAGGCAAGGTTGATGTTCAAAAATCTGTCGCGTATTATTTGCCAGAACTTAGTGGTTCCGTTTGGGATACGGTTAAAGTGGAAGAAGCCTTAGATATGGCAACAGGCTTGAACGGTACAGAGCATGATGAACAAGAGCAAACTTCAAGAACTGACCCTCACGAAATTTGGTATAGATGGGCTGTAACTTCTGAGGTTGGTATCTTAATTGATCCTCTAAATAGAAATGAATCATGGGTTGATGTTTTACGCTCAATGGAACGAAAAACACCAGGCCATCAGAAATTTGAATATAATTCGATTAATACTTTCGTAGTAAATAGAATTGTTGAAAGAATAGGAGAGAAGCCTCTTTATGAACAGTTCAGTGAACGTATTTGGAGTAAAATAGGAGCAGAGCATGATGCTTATTATTTAGTGAGTCCTTCTGGAAATACACTTGGATTCTTGGGTGTAAATTCTACGCTCAGAGATTTAGCAAGATTTGGAATGGTATTTACACCAAGTGCAGAAAAAATAGCAGGTGAAAAGTTAATTCCAGATGCGATTATGGAAAAAATTTATGATCGTACTTACCAAGATATGTATGATAAAGGATGGATTGGTAAGAAAAATACGGTTTCTTTCTATGACGATGCAGGAAAAATATCTAACCGTTATCAATGGGACGGAGTCTTATCCGATGGTGATATGTTTAAAGCAGGAGTTGGAGGACAAGGTTTATACATTTCCCCTAAAAATGATACGGTAGTTGCTTGGTTTTGTACGAATAATGGCGAAGGTCAAGAAGAAGCTATGGCGAGAGCAATTGTAAAAGCTCTTTCCAAAGAAAATAAACAAGACTAATAAAATATTTTAAACATATTTCACTCAAATAATCAGCTCCATAAGAGAGATTTATTTAATAAAAATAAATTAAACACCACCCAATATTATGAAAACTCAAAACGAACAATCTAATAAAATTTTCTTGAGCGGAATCACTGAGTCTACTACGCCTATTTCAAAAGCTAAAAATCCATTGTCTCAATCCCGAATTCAAGAAATACGTGATAGATATAGTGTACCCAATTGGCAATCGGCAGGGGATGATGGTGTATATATTAACCTTCATTATCCTTCTTTCAATAATACGGATATTGTAATGCCTTCATGTCCTGTAAAGGAAATTGAGCGAAATATTTCCGCAGATTTGAAGCATTTCAGATTTAATATGAAAGATGGTTCAGATTCTCAAACAGTTGATGAGTATGTTAACGGAGATTATGGGCGTGTGCAAGCACTAGTTATGGCGCATAAAGGAAAGATCGTCTATGAGGCATATCCTGGTATGAATCCTAATAATTTTCATATTTGGATGTCTACTTCTAAAACTGCAGTTGGAACAGTATGTCTTATGCTTGAGGAAGATGGTATTTTAGATTTAGATAAGTCTATTACAGATTATGCAAAACAACTAAAAGGTACTGCATGGGATAAGGTATCTGTAAGAAATGCATTGAATATGGCATCTGGTTTGGATATTGAAGAAACCACTGAGGCTTTCTCTGATCCAAATAGTTGGATTGAACAGTTTTTTGCAGCACTTATGGAAGATCAAAAAGTTGGTTGGATAGAAATGTTACGTCAAGCTAAACCTATTGATGGTATTGCTCCTGGTGAAAAATTTCAATATTCGACAGCTATTACTCAAGCATTGATGCTTGCCTGTCAAGATGTTACGGACAAATCTTGGGTTGATCTGTTTAATGAAAAGATTTATTCTAAAATCGGTGCTCAAAATCCATTTATGATAGGCTTAGCGACAGATGGAGGCGCAGTTGCAGGAGGTGCTAATTTGACAACTCCTGAAGATATGATCAGATATGCCATGTTATATACGTCTAGTTGGAATAAAGTAGCTGATGAAAAAGTTATTTCTGATGAATTACTTCATAAAATTCAAACTTTAGGACAGCCTGAGGCTTATAAAGGAACAAACGAAGAATCTTATTCAGAAATATGGTTTGGAGAAAAAGCTGAACGTAATTCAGCGCAATGGGATGCTGTATTTGCGGATGGAGCAATGTTTAAGCATGGAAATATGCACCAAGGTATATATGTAGACCCTGCTAGAGATTTTGTTGCAATGGCTTTTGCTACTTGTCCGAATGATCGAGATGATTATACACCTGGATTTATGAGAGAAGCAGCAAAAATATGTGCTGGTAAATGATTCAACTAAGCTGAGTTGAAGGAGAATCTATATTCTCAACATTCCAAAGTGTTTATCAAGCCTAATAGGCTTTAAATACTTACAAAATAAAAGAGCTACAAAAGGTATTCATCTAAACCTTTATGTAGCTCTTTTACATTTATGTAATTCGTATTCTGTTAATTAGACTTTTCTCTTTTTGATACTTTTCTGTATAAAAATATTGTTTGGTAAAATAATTTCATCTCCTTCATCAGTCAAGACTGTGACAAAGAATAGCCCGATGTCAATTACTTTTCCTTCCAATTCATATTCTTTTCCCTCAAGAATTGTGATGGAATCATTTAATCTGATAGGATGGCTGAAGAATAAAATAATGCTAGAGGTGATATTGGAAAGTAAGGACCATTGTGCAAAAAAGGCAACTCCAATAATAGTGAGTACAGAACCTAAAAACACCACTAATTCAGATTGATCTACTCCCCAAATCACTGAAATCATGATGAGGCTTATTGAGATGAAAATTATGTTTACAACTCTTTTAATCAATTCCCCTCTGAATTTGAGAAGCTGTTTATTGTTTAAGGTTTGATTGATCAATTTATAGCATATATTCTTGACGAGAAGATATAATATAAAAACAGAGATCGTTTTGAGAATATTTATCTGATATAATTCCATTTACTTACTTCTATATTTTGTAAGCAAAATACAAGTTTATTTTCTAAGCTTTAAGTACTGAGTTAAATATTAAATAGGATTCAGTTTTTAAGAAACGTGACTTGACGATTTTATGCATTTCGTTGATCATTTTGTGCAAATGACATTAGCCTAAAAGACCCACATTTGTAGTATCAATTACAAACGAAACTACAAGAAAATACCATGGTGAAAACGCAAAAAAGGACACAAGAATAAAACACTCAATCTATTGATTAATCCTTAAAAAAATGGAGAACTAATTTAAATACCCTTATACAAATGAATAACTCAAATAATAAATCAGAACAACTTCCCATAGCTGAATTTAAAAATGGATTCACTTTAGAGCAGTCTAAGCAGTTTAGAAATAATCGTGAGCTATCTTCTTGGCTTGGGGGGGGAGATGCCTCCGTTTGGGTAAACCTGAAAGCAACAGAAGCGTTTCCTTCTACAGCATATGTTCCTAATAGAAAAGCTGTGAAAGAATTACCTAAAGAAATCAATCCAGAGATAGGAAAACTTGTCACAGAGACTAATAATTTGGGAGAAATTTCATTAGATGATTTCATGGTTCATCCTGATAGTAGGGCACAAGCTTTTATGGTTATTCATAAAGGGAAAATTGTTTATGAAAACTATCCTGCTATGCAACCTACAGATAGTCATATTTGGATGTCTACTGCTAAAGTTCTTCCAAGTTTAATTATTGATCTTCTTATCGCAGAAGGAAAAATGGATGAGTCTAAAACAGTCGGAGAATATTTGCCTGTTTTTAAGGATACAGCATGGGAAAATATAAGTGTACTTGATGTATTAGATATGACCACTGGTCTAAACATTGAAGAATTACAAAATGGCACTTGGTATGCCCCTGGTTCTATTGCTCAAAGAATGTTATCTGCCGAATTTGGTTTACCATACGAAGGTAAAGTTGAAGATTTTACGGAAGTACTAAAAGATGCTAAGAAAGTTCGTGAAGCAGGTGAACAATATGATTACTCATCAGTGGCTACACAGGTACTTGTACTTTTAGCTGAGTCTGTGACTGGTGAACGTTGGGCACAAACTGTTGACAAAAGGATTTGGTCCAAAATGGGTGTAGAGGCGCCACTTTTAGTACATACTACTCCTGATGGTATTGCGATGGGACATGGGATGCTTTCTAGTCGATTGACTGACTTTGCTCGTTTTGGGATGTTATATACACCAAGTTGGAATAAGGTTACAGATGAAAAAATTGTTAGTGATAACATTCTAAAACGAATTCAGACAGGTACAAGAAACCTTGATTTTTTCATGAAAGGTTCAGGACCATTAAGGGTATCTCAGCTCAATGATGATACTATGATTGGAAGTAGCAGACAATGGGATTCCGTTTGGACCGATGGTGATTTATTTAAATCTGGTTTCCAACAACAAGGACTTTATGTATCTCCAAAACGGGATTTAGTGATTGTTCACTTTTCTGTAAACGGACCTGACGATTCTATTAAACACTTCCTTCGTCCACTTGCAACTTCAGGTTTATTTGATTGACCTAATTAATGCTTTCTGAAAAGAATATTCCTTATTGATTCTCTTAACACTTTAGGTGTATACGATAAAAAGTATGCACCTTTTATTCATTATTTCAGATTAGGATTTATTTATTAATAGCACTAATAATTATTTTTTAGAATAAATTAAAAATGTCAAAAAAGCTTTAAATTTTAATTATTTTAAAAATCATTTGAATTTTTAGGTGTATTCTTCCATAATATCTCGTTAACTTAGAATGCTAAACCTTCAAGTTTTGAGTAAAAATCTTTGACTTTGCTTGCTCCACCACGCCAAAATTAAGTTTAAGCAAAGGTTAGAAATTAGTAAATGTGTGAAGGTAATAAAGGACTATATCAAAAGACGATAACAAACAACATATATGATCTTAGAGAGTTACTTTAAGTTAAGTTTATTGATGGGGGCAGTACTAGCCTTCCTGTTAGCAATGTATCTAGTATTTTATCCAGGGAAATTCTTTCCGAATAGAATTCTAGGTGGCTTAGTACTAACATGGTCAATAACAGTAACAGGTTTTATTGTTCAAGACCTTTCTTTTTTCTTGAATTATCCTCATGCTTTTGCCTCATTTGATGTATTTACACTACTTTTCTTCCCTTTAATGTATCTCTACATTAAGTATTTTGTACATCGAGAACAGAGAGCTGGCACTAAAGAAATTAAACATTTTATACCTGCTATTTTATCATTGATAGCTTTTAGCCCTTTTTATTTATTATCTGGGGCTGAAAAAAAGGATTTATTGATAAATGGAATGCCAGAATGGTTTATACAATGGCAGGGTATTTTTAACTTGGTAATCATTGGGCAGGGAGTATTTTATTCTATTCACTGTTTGAGAGCATTATATTATTATCAGCATGTTCATGAAAATGTACTGACTTCTTATCAGCAGACTGCTCTGAAGTGGTTAAGATTTTTTGTCATTGTAAATATTTCTTTATGGATGATAGGTGCATCGGGTGCATTTCTAGAAATAATAGGGATCACTCCACCTACAGATTTATTCAATATATTCTATGCAGGTCTTACGGGTTTAACCATCTTCTTAAGTGCTTTTACTATAAAAAGACCTGAGTTGTTTTCTGAAATTGATATTCGAAAGAGAGAGATAGTTGAAAGCGATGCTAATGATTTAATTGAAGTAAAACAGGAAGAAAAGCAAGAAGAAGACCGCTTAGAAGAAAGCGAAGTTAAAGCTCAATCCACTGCTAACATTGAAGATTATCAGAAACTGATTGCATTTATTGAGAAGGAAAAACCTTATCTTAAAAATGATTTAAAAATGCAAGATTTAGTGGATGCGACAGATATTTCTTATAAAAAGATATCAGAGACCTTTAATGTATATCTCGATAAATCGTTCTATGAAACGATCAACGAATATCGTTTGGAAGAAGCTGTAAGATTAATCCATGAGAACTATCACCTTCAGTATACACTTCCGCATTTAGCTGAAATGGCAGGCTTTAATTCTAAGGCTACTTTTAATAGAATCTTTAAAAAGTACAAAGGAAAAACACCAACACAATACATACAATCTTTAGAGTCTGAATGAGGACTTGTAGTTTAATGTTAATAGTATTTATTGATTGAGTTTTTTATAAATAAAGGAAGGAGAGTCCATCATTTGGTCTCTCTTTTTTATTGTATTTATAGCACGCAACATAGTGTCATCGTGTCACTAAGCGATTTCTATGAATTTATGATTAATAAAAATTAAAAAATGTTTAAAAAAGAAGTGTCTCACATATCGCACTGTAAACCAATATTATACTATTACTTCTTTAAATTGTAAATCTTTACAAACTGTATCACTGAATGCAGTGATACAGCAATTCGGTTAGAAAGACAGTATTTCATCAGCTGAGAATTAGCTTTGTAGAAAGTGTTAGACAAATGTTTAAACCAATTCTAATTTTTTATTACTAATTCTTTAATACTATGAAGAAAAAAATTATTCTTTGTACAGCTCTAGTAGCGTCTCTAAGCTTCACTAGCTGTGTAAATGAGGATCTAGAAAATCTACAGAATCAAATTGACGAACTAAACGAAAAAGTTGTAGACCTAGAGGCTTCACAAGAACAAGCACTTTTAGCTGCCATTGCACAGATGGAAGCTACTATCCAAGCACTATCATCTACAAATGCTGAGCAGTATGCTACGCTATTAGCAAGCTATGAGGCTATTCAAGAAGAAGTAGCACAAAACAAAAATGCAGTTTACTACGGTAGCCTTTTAACAGATGCTGATTATGCTACTTTCACGGCTCAAGGTGCTACGATCGTAACAGGTAAAGTAACTGCAAGTACTGCAGAACATGTATCAGCTCTAGCAAATGTAAGAGTTGTTGGAGGCAATCTTGACCTTACTGTTTTCTCTGATGTTACTTTTGAAAACTTAGAAACTGTAGGTCAGCATTTAGATTTATCAGGTAGTACAGACGAATCAAGCGTTAGCTTTCCAATGCTAAACTCTGTTGGTGGTGCTGTTTATGTTAATGCCAACGAAGGTTTGAAGTCTATCTCAGCTGACGAACTAGTTTTGGTTAGTTCGGATCTAATGATTACTGAAAACCCAATGATGTCTTCAATTTCTTTTGAGAAACTTGCTCAAGTGGGTGGATTGAATATTGAAGGTGAACCAGGCTCTGATGAAGATATAATGGGGCCATTAAGATCCTTTAATATTGGTATGCCAAATGTTAATGGTTCTGTTAGTGTAATGTATGTATTTGGCGGTATGCTAAACTTGGGGACAATTGATGGTGACTTGAGTGTAGAACATGCATTGTTTAGTGAAATAACTTCAACTACTCAGAGTCTATCAGGTCTAAATTTGTACAATCAAGGGACTTCAACTTTATCATTTGAAAATTTGGAGGAAATTGTTAATAACTTGAGAATTGAACAAGCACATTATGAATTCATCGATCCAGATGGTGGTTTTGGTACTTGGGGCACTCAAGCATCTACTTCTGTCTTTTCTGAAGAGTTAGAAAATGGAATGATGGAATTCCCTACTTTTTCATCTCTAGAATACATAGGTGGAGAGTTGAATATTAGTGGTCAAGGTTTTGATCAGCTTACTACTGTAGATGCTTTTAATAAAGTCCTTTATTTAGGAGGTTACAATAATAATTTCCAATTAAAAAATGCTAATCTAGAATCTGTAAATGTATTTAATGCATTAGAGGAGTTAGCACAATGGGGTGGTATTATTAATGTATCTGTTGATGCCAATTGGTTTGTTGGTTTTAATAATCTAGTAAATGCTCAAAATACTGATATTTACATGACCTTAAATCCAATTCAACCTAAATACGATATAGGAGCTGGGGAAGATGGTCTAGTGTATTTAGAGGGCGTTGATTATGAGACTGCTAAATTAAATGCATTTAATAATCTACAATCAGCAAAAACATTGAATCTATATGCAATGGAAGTTACTGAGGTAAGTGCTTTCTCTAGTTTGACATCATTAAATACTTTCCACTGGAGCACATATCTAACACTTACTCTGCCTATGGATTCGGATTTATACTCATGTTCACTAGGTGGTTTGTTTGATATGGTTTCTAATTCAGATGGATCTAATATTTCAATTGCATACAAGGGTGAATCTCCTAATAACCCTGGTTTATATGTAAGATTGGTAGTAGAGGATGAGGTAGCCTTTGCCCAAGAAAAAATTGCTGCATGTGATACGGCAGCAGAATAGTTGAATTGGTTTTTAGTGTTGGGGTGATAAAAACTTCATCCCAACCTTTTTTAATTTTTGATACATAATTAGAGAGGTAGAAGGGGAGAGCTTTCCGCACTTAGATTACACACTTAATTAATTATAAACTAGACCAAAAATTATCCAATGAAAAAAATAATTGGATCACTTTTTTTTAGTCTCTTCTGTATAAACACAATTATCGCACAAAGTTTACAGGTGAAAGGAAAAGTGATAGACGAAGATGGTGAAGGTATACCAGGTGTCAATGTTTCTGTAGAAGGAACAACAACAGGAACCATCACAAATTTGGATGGTAATTACCAAATAACCATTCAAAATGAAAGTGCTACTTTGGTATATTCATTCGTAGGAATGAAGACAGCTAAAGAGCAGGTAAGTGGTCGGTCAACAATCAATGTAACAATGCAATTTGATGTGCAAGAGCTAGCCGATGTAATGGTTGTAGCCTATGGTACATCAACAAAAGAAGCCTATACAGGTGCTGCACAAGTAGTAGATAATGAGGTCTTAGAAAACAGACCAGTAACATCTTTTGAGAAAGCATTACAAGGAACTACAGCCGGTCTTATGGTGACAAGCAGTTCAGGACAACCTGGAGCGGCATCTACTGTTAGAATCAGAGGTATTGGTTCTTTTTCAGGAGGAGCACCACTATATGTTTTAGACGGTGTACCAATGAATGGCTCAATCAGTGATATTAACCCAAATGATATTGAAAATGTAACTGTATTGAAAGATGCAGCCGCATCTTCATTGTATGGTTCTAGAGCAGCAAATGGTGTAATCTTGATTACAACAAAAAAAGGAAAAGCAGGCACTACTAGAATCTCAATCAATAGCCAAGTAGGTTTTTCTCAGCGAATTTCAGATGGTTATGCTTTAATGAACTCTACTGATATTTATGAACACTCTTGGAGAGGTTTGTATAACCAAGCAATTATTAAAGATGGACTAAACGTAGATGATGCTTCTAGCTATGCTCACGAGAATGTTCAGGATATTGTTGGATTTAATCCTTTTGGTGTAGACAATCCGTTAGATGCAAATGGTAAATTGATTGATGGTACTCAAGTGATCACAAATACCAATTGGAGAGATGAGATTTATAAAACGGGAGTTATTCAAAATCACAATATCAATATTTCTGGAGGAAATGATGCTACTAAAGTATTTTTCTCTCTAGGTCAATACAGTGATAACGGTACTGTATTAAGCTCTAACTTTAATCGTTTTACAAATAAGATTAGTGTTTCTCACAAGATCAATAACTTCTTGGATGCAGGAATTAACTCATTACTTTCTTATGCAAAAACTCAAGCGCCTCCAGGTGGAACAGGCGGGTCAAACCCTGTAAGAGCAGCAGAAGTGATTAATGCAGCATCTCCTGTTTATAACGCTGATGGTTCTTATAACTGGGATAACAAAGCAATTTTTGACTTCAACCCAGTTGGACTAGCGGAACTTGATGAATATACTTACGAAACTAAAAGAGCAGTTATCAATTCATATTTGAATGCTAGAATAGGTACTAAATTTAATTTCAGAACTACACTAGGTATTGACAATAGCATTGATCAAGGTCTTACATATTACAACCCATTTAATGGAAATGGAGCAGGTGTAAATGGCCGTTCTAGTAAATATGCAGCCGACAACTTAGCTTGGAATATCTCAAACATCTTTACCTATACTGAAAAGGGTGATGATGGTGTATTAGAAATATTATTAGGTCAAGAAGCTCAAGGTACAGATTACAATTACCTATACGCAGAAGTTACAGATTTCTCTGTACCTCAACAACCTGATCTAGTATGGGGAGCTAATCCAGAGCAACCATCAAGTTTCAATTCTTCATCTACGCTAGTCTCTTATTTAGGACAGGCCAAATATGATTACTTGGGTCGTTATTATTTAAGTGCGAGTTTAAGAAGTGACGGTAGTTCTCGTTTTGGTGAAAATCATAAATATGGTTTATTCTATTCTGTTGGTGCAGGTTGGAATATCACAGATGAAGAGTGGATGCCACAAACTGAATGGTTAAGCAATTTGAAATTGAGATCTAGTTACGGTACATCGGGTAGTAATAATATCGGAAACTTCGCGAGTATGGCTCTTTATAGTAGTGGAGCTAACTATGGAGGACAGCCTGGTATTACACCTGTACAGTTAGGAAATGCAAATTTACAGTGGGAAAAAAATACAGGTTTTAACGTAGGATTAGAAGCTGTGCTTTTCACTAAATTAAGTGCTGAAGTAGAATATTATCACCGTAAATCTGATGGATTATTGTATTCTTTACCGCTTTCTGCAGGAACAGGTTTCGGTAGTATTGTAACCAACCTAGCTGCTATGGAAAACAGAGGTATTGAAGCTACAATTAACTATGATATCGTACAATCTCGTAATTTCAACAGTTCTGTTTCATTCAATATTTCTACGAACTATAACAAGATATTGGAGCTAAATACAGATCGATTAGTTTCTGGAACTAAACTATTGGAGCCAAACGCAAGTATCTATCAATTCTATATGAGAGAGTGGGCTGGAGTAAACCCAGACAATGGACGTCCAATGTGGTTTGTTAATGAGCAAGAAGATGATATTGAAGGAAGTAACCTTCCTGTTGGAGCATACGAAGATCCACTTGGTAGCGGTAGACAAGTAACTAGTGATTATGCTGAAGCAGAACGTACAAGATTAGGAACTTCATTACCCGATTTCTTTGGAGGTATGAACTACTCTCTTGCTTACAAAAACTTTGAATTAGGCTTGTATTTCTATTACAGCGTTGGAGGAAAAGTTTACAATGTAGATTATGCAACAAATATGCATGATGGTACACAACCTGGTAACAACTTAGCTAAAGAAGCTTTAAATGCTTGGACTCCTGATAATAGATTTACAGACGTACCAAGATATGTTGTCAACAACACAGACAGAGGTAACGAAATGTCTAGTAGATACTTGGAAGATGCATCTTACTTACGTCTAAAAAATATCTCTTTAGCATACAACCTACCATCAACATTATGTCAGCGCATTGGTATTCAAGGGTTAAGAACATTTATCTCAGCAGAGAATTTATGGACAATTACTGGATATAAAGGTTTCGATCCAGAACCAGCGATCAATGGTACGACAAACAGTCAAATTCCAGGTGTGAAGTCAGTTACAATGGGTGTCAAACTAGATATTTAAAAGTAAGAACGATGAAAAAATTAAAATATATCCTAAGCAGTTTACTGCTAGTCGGTCTGCTATCATGCTCTGATGAGTTTTTAGAACGTCAACCTTCGGATTCATTACCTGACGATAAAGTATTTGATTCTTATGTAACTGCAAGAGCTGCATTAGTAGGGGCTTACGATCAGATGAGTGTTTATTCATTTGAAGGTTTATTTCTACCAATCATGTCGGATATTATTGGTGAAGATATGATGATCAATTCAGTGAACAACTGGAACTGGTTTGTTGCGGTCTATCAAATGGAGGTATTACCTAATTATACATTTGCAGATTCTCCATGGTGGGTAGCTTATAAGCTGATTTATGATACAAATATGATCATAAGAAATGCATCTAATATTCCCGATGCAACACCAGACCAGATTGATGATTTGATTGGACAGGCAAGAGCATTAAGAGCATATACTTATTTGAAGTTGGTTGAAGTTTATGCACCTGCTTATGCTCAAAATCCTCAAGCTCCATCTGTATTGTTGGTTGAAGATATTCGTGAAATTGAAGAGGAGGATTTACCAAGAGCGTCACTTGATTTAGTATATGATTTAATTGTAGATGACCTTGAACAAGCTATTGATCTTTTAGACGAAAGTGATGACAAAGGTTTTTACGATAAAAGAGCAGCAAGAGCCATTTTAGCAAGAGCATACCTGAATATGGGTATGTGGGAAGAAGCCTTGGAAATGGCTACTCTAGCTGTAGAAGGTATTTCTTTAATGTCTCAGTCTGAGCTGATGTCTGGATTTATGACAAGAAATGCTGAAACTATTTTTAGTATAGCTTACACTCAAAATGATAATAATATTTACCTAACAATTCCATCTTTCTATTGGCCTGTAGCAGGATATAGTTCTATGCGTGCCAATGATGAATTCGTGAAGTTATTCTCTTCTCAAGATGTAAGATCGGGTCATTTTTATAAAGATAATTTGATTGATCCAGACCGCACGATGCTATTGAAGTTTGGCCATAATCAGATTGTTGGTAATGCAGAACGTATTGTGATCAGAGGTGCAGAGATGTATTTGATCATTGCTGAATGTGAAGCTGAACTAGGCAATTATGCGAATGCTCAAGAAGCATTATTTAAAGTTCAAAACCGTGCTGACCTTACTTTACAACAGTCTAATGCTGAAGGTCAAGCCTTGATTGATGAGATTCTATTGGAAAGACGCAAAGAACTCTTTGGTGAAGGATTCAGATGGAACGATATCAAAAGACGCCAATTGCCTTTCACTAGAAAAGGAGACCATTGGGTAAAATTTGATTTCTCGGCTCAAGATGATGACTACTACCGATTGACTTTTCCAATACCTCAATCAGAAATTGATGCCAATAACACACTGAGTGGGAGTGATCAAAACCCTGGCTATTAATAGCTTATTTTTAGTATTTATTCAAACAACAAATCTATGCTGATAAGACGTTTGTATTTATCTATTTTTTTGATGGGTTTTGTGATACTTTCTATTCAAAGCTGTCAAAAAAGTGAAGAAGTAATTGAACTCAAGCCTAATGCAGGAAAGAGTTTTATAGATATAGTTAGTAAAAACTATGCCGTTGAATTGGATGCCATCCCTTTACCCTCCGGGGTAGAGGGTACTTGGCGTATCTACGTAGGAGAGCATGGAACATTTGACGATATCAATGATCCAAAATCTAAGTTTTATGGAGAACCAGGTGAAAACTACCAATTAGGTTGGGAAGCTTCTGAAGGTGACCGTTACAAGGCCGATGTGATTACGGTTTCTTTTAAGTCATTGGAGCCAATAATTTTAATGGCAGTAGAAGACACTAGTAAAAACAATATTTCCCTTCATTTAGAGGCTGAAATGCCTGATAATGGAGAAACAGGACAATGGAGAATTGTGAGTGGAAATGGTGGCCGTCTAATTGATGAAGATAACGCGATTGCAGGTTTTGTAGGTCAACCAGAAACTGAATATACCTTAGAATGGGTACTTTCATACGGTTCTAAAGAAGCATCTACTGAATTCTCTTTTACAACAGATCAATTGAAGGCATATGCTGGAGAAGATGAACTTGACATCAAAACAAATAGAGAGTTCGAAGAAAAATATTTTACCTTACAAGCATTTTTACCTGCTGGAGCTACAGCAGAATGGAACATTTTAGAAGGTGAAGGAGGGACAGTTCTTGATAAGAATGATCCATCTTCTATTTTCCAAGGGATTCCAGATACACTTTATACCTTGAGTTATACTGTTAACTTGGATACTTACAGTTCTACAGATACACTTCAATTAAGATTTAGAGGTCTTTGGGGAGTTTGGACGGATGAGAGAGATGAACAGACTTATCGCTTTACAGAAATTAATGGGCTTGAGTGGATGACTGAAAACTATAATTATGCAGGATTACCAGGTGAGGAATCTTGGTATTATGGTCATGCTTATAGAGCAATTGTAGAAGATGGTCATCCTTTAGAAACTGAGGAAGATCGTAAGAAGTATGGAAGACTATATTCTTATTATGCGGCTCATGCTTTTGCACCTGAGGGGTGGAGATTACCAACTGTAGCGGAACTAGAGCAGTTAATGAACTCTCTAGGAGGTGATTCATTTGCGAAGCAACAAATGGTAGAAGGTGGCAAGTCTGGACTAGATTACAACTTCCCTGGTTACTTAGAAATTAATAGTAGTGGAGATCCTGCTTTTAGGAATGTCTTTAAAGGCTTAGACCAATTTGGTTATTTCTGGACGGCTGATCACAATCCATCTAGGGGATTGGCAGTTTCATTCTTTATTGGTGATGAAAGTACTATAGCAGGTATGGCCGTTCTACCTTATACATTTTTTGTAGGTTCTGTAAGGTATGTAAGAGAGGCACAGCCATAAGCCAAAATGAATTAGTTGATTACACTTAAATATCGACTCATGAAAAGATTAAAAATATTTTTATTGTTTTGGCTAATGACTGTATCTGCTACAGTTTTTGGTCAAAATAATATACCTGTAGACAATTACGTAGCAGGTAAAGTACGTATAAAGTTTAAAGAAGGAAGCTTACCTCAGCAATCTAATATGAGAGTAAGTGGACAATCTGATAATGATCCTCATATTGGATTACAAAGTGTTGATGCCGTTACAGATCGTGTTCGAGTTTCTAAAATGAAAAGGGTTTTCCCTTTTTCATCAAAACATGAAGCTAAGCACCGTAAATATGGTTTACACTTATGGTATGAATTGGATTTTAACGAAGATGAAAATCCAGAAAATATTGTAAAAGCATATGAAGGTATTGGTGAAATAGAACTTGTAAAACCAGTATTTAAGAAAATTAATTTGGGTGCTGATGCTGCAACAAAAGCTTTTAAGACTGAAGCATTGGCTGCTACTGAAGATTCGGTAAGTTTCAATGACCCATTATTACCTTCACAATGGCATTATGAAAATGATGGTTCTATTGGAGGTTTAGCTGATTATGATATTGATTTGGCGCATGCTTGGTCTACAACTACAGGTAATTCTGACGTAATTGTAGCGATTGTTGATCAAGGAGTTGACGTAAACCACGAAGATTTAAGACAAAACATCTGGGTGAATGAAGCTGAGCTTTATGGTGAAGAAGGTGTAGATGATGATGGCAATGGTTATGTGGATGATATTTATGGGGTAAACTTCAGAATTGAAGGTTCTAGTATTTTCCCAGAAGATCATGGTACGCACGTAGCTGGTACGGTTGGTGCTGTAAGTAACAACGGTATTGGTGTAGCTGGTGTAGCTGGTGGAGATGGCTCTGGAAATGGAGTGAAAATGATGTCTACGCAAGTGTTTGATTCTAGAGCACCAGGCGGAGCTAACTTTGCAGAAGCAATCGTTTATGGTGCGGATAACGGTGCCGTTATCTCTCAAAATTCATGGGGATATAACATGCCTAATTATTACGAACCAGAAGTACTAGATGCCATTAACTATTTTATTGCAGAAGCAGGTCAGTATGCAGGAAGCCCTATGAAAGGCGGTATTGTAATCTTTGCTGCTGGTAATGAAGGAAGTGAAGATATACGTTATCCTGGAGCTTTTGATGAAGTAATTGCGGTAGCAGCTACAGGACCAACAGGTTTGCCTGCTCGTTATACAAACTATGGAACTTGGGTAGATATTGCTGCTCCTGGTGGTGATATGGTAAACTTTGGAAATGATGGAGGTATCATTTCTACTTTAGCTTATGACAATTATGGACCAATGGAAGGTACATCAATGGCTTGTCCTCATGTTTCTGGGGTAGCAGCATTGATCGTATCTAAATTTGGTAATGAGGATTTCACCAACGAAGACTTGAAAAGAATTCTTCTGAACTCTGTTAAACGTTTTGACTTTGATTCTGAAGGTAAATTCGGAAAAGGTGCGCTAAATGCTGAAAGAGCTCTTCAAGATGATAACCGTATTCCGCCAAATGCTATTACGGATTTAGCAGCTAAAGAAGTATTCCATAACGAAGTTCGTTTACAATGGACAGTTCCTTCTGATGAAGATGGAAATACACCTGCTTATTACTATTTGGCAGTAGGTGAAAACGAGATCACAGCTGATAACTTTGAAAGTCAAGGACTTTATTTAGTAGAAAATAACCTTGATGAAGGTGAGAAGTTTGTTCTTCAAATTGGTGGATTCTTAAAAGAGAAAGAGTATTGGTTTGCCCTTAAGTCAGAGGATTATTTCCAAAACTTGTCTGATATCTCAAACATATTGAAGGTAACAACAACAAAGGAACCTCATTTTATGGAGTCTGATCGTCATCTGAGTTTTACAGTAGATGTAAAAGATAATGCGGTACAATCTCAAAATATGCAATTCTCTAACATTGGTGATGGAATTGTTTATTGGCAAGCATCTATCTTAAATGAAGATTATTTCTGGACTCCAGAACCTGAAGAGGAAGTAGATGAAAGTATCACCGTTGATTTCAATGCTGAAATTGAGACAAATACTGCTGTATTTTCTAAGTTAGAAACAGCTACTACAAAAGAAGTTACGCTAGCAGATGTAGAGTCTGGTGATTTAGATAATAAATCACATTGGGACAATGATGCTACTGAATATATTGCTGGTTTAAGTTATGACAACGGTACACCTCCAGCAATTTTTGCATCAACTGGTGATCCGAATGCAGGACTTATCTTTGCCACTCGTTTTGAAGTTCCTTATGATTATACCTTTAATCTGACTCACATTGAAGCTGTTCTTTACCCTGAAATCAATGATAAACCAATTATTGTTGAGATTAAGAAAGGTGGACGTGATAGTTACTTTGATGCAGAAACGGTATACGAGCAACCATACTATCCAGATACGACAAACGTATTGAAGTATTACCGTATTCCTTTATATAAACCTCAACTGATTAATGAGGATGAAGTATTTTGGGTCGTAATGCATTACCCTAAAGAAATGCAATGGCCGATGGTTCTTCAATATGGGGATTGGTATTCTTGGAATCATTTCTTGTTCTCTAGAACAAATGGTAGATCATATGAAAACAGTCTTGTATTAGCGAGTAGACCAACTGTTCCTATGCTAAATGTATTAAGTACAGGTAACGATGGTTCATATGTATTTCTAAATCCTAATTTTGGAGAATTACAAAAAGGAGAGGAAAGAGAAATTGAGACTACGATTGATGCCTCTTATTTGACAAATGGTGATCACTTGGCTTCTTTAGGGATTTACACCAATGATATTCATAAACCAGTTGTCAATATAGAAGTAAAGGTTGAAGTTACAGGTCAAGAACCTGCTCTTGATGAAGAACATGTTTATGAATTTAATATTCATGCAGATGTAGAAAATGAGCTTATACTACCTGTGACAAATACAGGTCTTGCAGACTTGAATATTACTTCTGTTGGTTTAGCTTCGGGTTCTGGTACAATCACTAAACTTTGGGAAGGTGATACACTGACCATTGCTCCTAATGCAAAAGAAGATTTACAAATGTCTTTCTCAACAACAGAACTTGGTGTCTTAGAAAGAGATATTGTATTACAGACATTAGAAGGCTATACTTTTAACTTAAGAACAAGATTATTCAGTCAAGAAGCGCCTTCAATTTTTGTAAGTACACCGTCTCCCACCATTAATGTGATCTATGGAGAAACTAAGGAAGTAGAACTAAACATTTCAAATCCTGATGGAGGTTCAGACTTAGTCTATGATTTGAGCCATTACAATACCATTGATCACCAATCTGGTATTTTAGTCCAAAAATTTGATTATTCGGTTTCAGTTGAAGAAAGAGCCAGTGAAATAGAAGATTGGAAAGTTGTAAAGAATTTTGGAAAACATTTTAACTATGATAGCACATTTCATCCGATTAAACTTGACATGCAAGTACCATTCTTCGATCAAGTTTTAGAAGGAATTAAGTTTTCTAATCGAGGTGAATTGGTTAATTACATTAACGGTGAATTGAGAGCTTTAAGGTTAGAAGATGCTTGGGTTGAAACTAGAGATGTATATCAACATACATTTGGCGATCATTCTGTCTTCCATTTTAATTGTAATGTAAAGAGACTACAAGAGAATGGTATCCGCATCATTTCTGAAGTAGAGTATCAAATCATTCTTTTCAAGGATGGTACGATTGAGTACAGATACATCGATGTAGAAGAAGGTATGGCTGATTTTGATTATACAGTAAGCCTAACGGGTCTTTCTTATGAAGATGTATTCTATTATAGAGATGAAGAAGACTCTGTAAATACCATTATGAATGGTACCGTAGTTACATTTACACCTGATGCTGGTATGTCTATGGTTTCCATGTCAGATCCTAAAACAGGAACAGTGAGAGTTGGAGCAGATGGAGTCGCTTCTGTAACACTAGACCCAGCGTCAAGAAATATGACTGCAGGTACTTACCAAGAAAATATCATCGTTCGCTCAAATACAGTAGAAGGTGAAACAATTCTTCCTATCACAGTAACTGTAGAAGGAGAGGGAGCTGTGAGTATTCAAGATAGTGTCATCTTTGAAGATGTGTATGTAGGAAGTACGAATACTGCTTATGTTAAAATCACAAATGCTGGTTCAGATGATATAACGCTAACTGGATTTAATTCTGGTTTGGAGAATGTTTTTATTGCACTTGAAGAATTTGATGAAGTTACAGGTTTAACTATTACTCCATTAAGTAATATCATGGTTCCTGTTTTGTATGATGCAACAGATGATCAAGAATTGAATGGAACATTAAGCTTCAATTTTGATAATGGTATAGAGACAAGCATTGAGTATGTTGCTGTAAAAGCTAAAGCACAATATGATGCTTCATATTCATTGTCGTTAGCAGATGATATACACGTATCTTTAAGTCATGATAATACTTCTGAAACAATCACTTTTGACTTGAACAATGAAAGTGAGAATGTTGCACTTGATTATGTATTTGTAAATAGTCTTCATGCACAAGTTTCTTCTGATACAAGAGCAATGGAAGATACTAGCTATGCTACATATTATGATAGCTATGGTTACACTTATATCGTTAGTGATTCTTCAAATAATTTCCACAGATGGGATGATATTTCAGAAAAAGGGGAGATGATTCAATTTGAAGAAGGCGAAACAATTACTACTTCAGTATTGCCATTCAGTTTACCATTCTATGAAGGTAGCTATGATTCAGTTTGGGTATCTTCAAAAGGTTATGTAGCTGTAAATGAAACAGAAGAAGAAATTTACTGGAGATTTGAAGCTGAAGATGGAATCAGTGGTATTATAGCACCATTCTGGACTGGAATCATTCCTGGAGAAGCTGACAAAGATGGTGTATATGTTTACCATGAAGAAGATAAAGTTATATTCCAATGGGAAGGTTTTACAGCTGATCCAAGTTTATTAGGTTTTATAGGTCTAGTTACTTGCCAAGTTGAGATCAACGCTAACGGCGATATTTATTTCCATTACAAAGAGGTTGAAACTTGGGGAGGCGATTTAAAAATTGGTATTGAAAGCCCAAAAGAATTCGATCTAGTTCATGATCCTAATGCGTTAATTGTTAGATATGCAGGAATCACTAATGGTTCGTCTATAGCGCTAAAAGCCCCGGCAAGATCAGAGGTAGAAAAGGGTTTATCATCTGCACTGGAATTGACAATTAGTGCTAAGAACGCATACTATACAGGTACTTACAAAGACACAGTAGCTTTATATACAAATAGCTATGCTAAACCAAGTCAATTGATTCCTGTTTCGTTTGATTACGTAGGCAAGGCTGAGTTGAAAACTCCAACAGAAATTGTTTGGGAAGAGGAAACACTATTACCTAATCTTGTAATTTCAAAAGAAATTGAGCTTGTAAATACGGGTAGTGATGATGTAACTATAGATGTTATTGATAACACAGGCTTCGGCAAATTTGATATTTATAACCAAAACAATGGTCTTAAATTAGTACGTTTGAACGGACAATTAGCCAATCCTCTAACAATTGCACCTTGGAATACTTTAGTCTTAAGAGTAGAGATTCCTGTAGATGCGATTGGTATGTTGGAAGGTGAAATTTCTTTCAGTGGAAATACTGGAGAAAACATTGTAAAAGTAAGTGCAAATATTGTAGAGCCACCTGTATTTAGTTGGGATGCAGAAGATCAGTATTTTCAAATGACGAATAGTGATTCTGCTACCTATGAATTCACTATAGAGAATACTGGAAAGACTACCCTAAACTATGAACTAAAACCTGCAGTATTTAACGTAGAAGCAGGTGAAGCTGAACCTCAGATTATAGATGAAGTTGGTCATTATTTTGTGGAAGAGCCGATTATTGCTAACTCTATTGGTCTTGATACAAAAGAACAGCCAGACGGAATATTTACTCCTTTCATTATTGTAGGTCGTCTTGCATTCTCTACACGACTTACAGCACCAGAAGGAGGAATTACGCTTACACATGTTCGTGTACATACACACTTGTCTGCCTTAGAACAGTTTGTGAATATCATGATCTACTTCAATGAGAATGAAATATTGGAAGATCACAATCCACAAACAGGGGTGAAAATGTATGATCAAAAGTATGTCATTGATCAAGTAGTAGAACAAGGTTGGGTGAATTTCCCATTGCAAGAACCAATCTTTGTACCTGAAGGACAAGTATTCTCTCTAATCACTACGCAACCAGGCGCTAGACGATTTGTAAGTTTTGAAATTAATACAGATCAAGAAGTTTTGGAAGATGTTTGGAGTGGAGTAAATGCCGATGAGAATGGAATTTTCTATTGGGGTTCAGTCGCTGGTTTAAGGTCTATGAATACTGTATATAAAATTCGTGGAGTGACGGGTTCTGGTGGAGAGCCTTGGTTTAGTGTCGATCAAGAAACTGGATCAGTTGAAGCTGGTGAAAGTGTAATGATCACTACAAAAATTGATGGTTCTAAAATTCCTTCTGGCGAAAATAAGGGTATACTTCAGGTACTAACCAACGATGTAAATACGCCTTATGATGAAATAAGTTTGAATGCTACAGTCAATGGAGCACCAAAATTTGTATTCCATCCGAATTTATATCAAGATACAGTTCGTTTGCAAGAAACAGAAGAGCAAGTATTTAGCTACTTATTCGAAGACCCTGAAGGAGAAAATATGGTATTCTCTATCGCTGATTCGGTGAGTACAGATAGTCTGAAAATCACATATGAGCAGACTTCAAATACCACGGCTAAGCTAAAAGTCGTGACGCACTATGAAAGTGAAGGCAAGTATGCAATCCCTGTAAAAGTGGAAGACGAAGAAGGAAATATGAGCATAGATAGTTTGGTATTGAAAGTATCTCATAAGAATAGAGCTCCAATGCTGAATCCTGAATATGAAGTGATCTATCTTAATTTAGCAGGAAATTCATCCATGACATTAGATCCTAATTCATTGTTTGAAGACCCTGATGGAGATGAATTCTTTGTTTATGCTGGAAATTATAATCCTGAGATTGTAGATCTGACATTTGGTCAAAGCTTAATGGGACTTCATGCTGTCTCTGAAGGTACGGCGGCGCTAGTCTTTGCTGCTGATGATACACTCGAAGATGGTTATACACTAGTTGTCATTTTCGTTGTTGTAATCAATGATCCGAATGCGATAGACGGAACACCAAGCAGTGTAGCTGCAAAAGAAATTTTGGAAAATACACCTGGACAGAGTGTAGCCTTTCCAAACCCTGTAACTGATAGTGATGTAAATATTGCATTCCATTTAGAGCAAGAAGCCAATGTTCATATGGAATTCTTTGATGTGACAGGGAAAAGACAATTAATAGAAGATCTAGGTGAAGTATCAAGTGGACACCACATCCATAGGTTGAGTCTCCCTCAACTTAGCTCAGGTATGTATTATCTGAATTTGAAAATAAACGGTGAAATCATATCTAGTCATAAAATTTCACTTCAGTAGTATAAATAGTAACCTTTACTTAATAGGCTACCTCTTTGAGGTAGTCTATTTTTTTTCTAAAAGTACCGAAAACTTGTATCATAGCATGCAGTGATACACCTACTAGCTTATAAGAATAGTAAATAAATACGCAGAATTATAGTTTTGAATCAATCTACTATTGATAGCTATTAAGAAGACCGATGATTTTTCAAGGTATTGTTTGAAAAGGATAGTAAAACTAAGCTCACTCAGAATAGCAAACAAGTTTCAATCCCCACATTCATGGGTATTTATTTTTATTAAAATTTTTCATCTAATGTCAGACAAGAATAAAAACAAACTGATTATTGCTATTGTAGTCATCATTGCCCTCATATGTACTTACCTACTCCAATTCTTAGAAGGAGAAATCAGATCATATCTAATCAATAATGGTGAAAATCAATATATGTTTTCATGGTGGTTTTTCGCCCTTGATTCTTTATTAACCGTTCTAATCATTTTGGGATTTCTCAATGCTATATGGTCGGTTTCAATTTCAAAAAAGTTCAAAATACTTTTAACTGTAGTATCATTGATCTCCTATGTATATCTCTTGGTAAATAGAGCTAATTTACTTCAATTACTAAATGAAATTCATCAATCTAGTTAAGGTAGCTTATTGTTGTCTGCTTTTGATTTTTTATTATTAAACAAAAACAATTTACTCATGGAAATAGGAACAAATAAATTAAATCTCAATTGGAAAAAGAGGATATTCCTAATTTTAGCTTTATTTTCTTTTTACTCTATACCTCTGATTTTATTTGAATTAGCTGTTGATAACAAGATTGAGTCAATTGAAAAAATATTATTAGAAGGTTTGATCTTTGGTTTATGTATGGCTTTTATTTTTCCTTTTGGACTAGAAGTTCTTGCTAAAAAATTAAGTAATTCTATCTCACCTAATTTAGATGCTTCAGAGAAAATTGAAATAGAAGGAGGAGCTAGTCTATTTCAAGGAAAAGAAGCCGTTGGTGGTAAGATTTTCTTGACTAATAATAAGATGATATTTATACCTCATAAGTTTAATATTCAGAAAAAAGAATTAGAAATACCTTTTCTGAAAATCAAAGAAGTAACAGGCAGAAAAACTGCAAAAGTGGTAGATAACGGTTTACGAATTGTACTTGAAAATGATGATTATTTCGACTTCATCGTCAATGAACGAGATGTATGGATAGAAAAAATTACAGAAAGAATTAAATAAAACCCCGTATAATAAATGGCTCAATTACAGGCTGTTTACTGAATCTGTATTCGATTCCTTATACGTCGAAAACTTATGAGAACTTAGTAGACTATCTTAATCGAGATAGTCTATTTTTTTATCTAAACCTAGTAATTGAAAGTAGTTATTTCCTGTCCGTCAATCATATTTATAGAGTTTACAACCTACAGATTTCACTTATCTTCACTTCATACTCTCACATCTAAATTTAAAAAGCATTATCTTTGGATGTTAAATCAAAATTGTCTGTATGAAAATCATAGCTATAGGTCGAAATTATGCGGAACATATCGCAGAACTTGAAAATGAAAGACCAGAAGAACCAGTTATTTTTACAAAGCCAGAAACGGCATTACTAAAGGATGGATTACCATTTTATCATCCTGAGTTTTCTGAAAATATTCATCATGAGATTGAAATCGTAGTTCGAATCAATAAAATGGGTAAATACATTCAGAAAAAGTTTGCTAAAAACTATTATGATGCAATTGGTCTAGGAATTGATTTTACAGCAAGAGATTTACAATCTAAACTAAAACAAAAAGGATTGCCTTGGGATATTGCCAAAGGCTTTAATGATTCTTCTCCAATCTCAGAATTTTTACCTGTAGAAAATTTCTCAAACCTTCAGGATATTGATTTCTCATTGAAGGTAAATGGAGAAGTTAGACAAGCGGGAAATACTGCGGCTATGCTTTGGCAAATTGATGAAATAATAGCCTATGTTTCTCAGTTTTTTACTCTGAAAAAAGGAGATTATATCTTTACAGGAACGCCAAAAGGCGTAGATAAAGTAAATATTGGAGACCGACTAGAAGGTTTTATTGGAGAGCAAAAAATGCTCGATTTTGAAGTTAAGTAATTTTGGGTTTCCAGCCCGTATGAATAAGGATAAAGAAGGGAAGACAGCATGTTGACACTACAAAATATATCATTATACTTTGGCTCTCGTACCATGTACAGAGATGCTAACTTACACATTAAACCAAAGCAACGTATAGGTGTAATTGGAGCCAACGGAGCAGGAAAAACAACATTACTAAAAGTAATTAATGGAGATATTCTTGTTGATGAAGGACAAGTTTCTAAACCCAAAGACCTTTCTATAGGATTCTTGAATCAGGATATGCTTTCGTACCAAACTCAAGAGAGTATTTTGCATGTGGCTATGCAAGCATTTGGTCCTGTTTTGGAAGTCCAAGATAAAATGGATGTTGTCATCAAAGAATTAGAAACAAATTACTCTGATGATTTAGTCAATAAGCTTTCCAAGTTACAAGAAGAGTTTGAACGAATGGAAGGTTATACCGTTCAAGCTAAAGCTGAAGAAATTTTAGCTGGGCTAGGGTTTACCAACGACGAATTGCAACAACCTCTAGTTGAATTTTCTGGAGGATGGCGAATGCGTGTGATGTTGGCCAAACTGCTCCTTCAACGCCCAGATGTTTTGATGCTTGATGAGCCTACCAACCACTTGGATTTACCTTCAATTGAATGGTTAGAAAACTATATATCCTCTTTTGAAGGAGCTGTTCTGATTGTTTCTCACGATAGAGAATTTCTTAATAGAGCTGTTAATGTTACTGTGGAAGTTTCTGGAGGACAGCTTACCACATATTCAGGTAACTATTCTTTCTATCTTGAAGAGAAAGCAATGCGAAATGAGGTCCAAAAAAACGCATTTGCCAATCAGCAACAAAAAATTAAACAGACAGAACAGTTTATCAATCGTTTTAGAGCACAGGCTACCAAAGCAAGGCAAGTACAGTCTAAGGTGAAAATGCTTGACCGTATGGAACGAATTGAAGATGTGAGAGAGGATAGTGCGGCTATTGATTTCGATTTTAGGTTCAGTACTCGCCCGGGTAAAATCATCTTCGATATGAAAGATGTTGATAAAGCTTATGGACCTAAAAAGATTTTTGAAGATGCTCAAATAGCTATTGAAAGAGGAGATAAAATCGCACTTATTGGAGCCAACGGTAAAGGTAAATCAACTCTTCTACGTATGGTTGGTGGTACTGAAGGACCTGATAAAGGCGATTGTAAGCTAGGACATAATGTAATTCCGTCTTTCTATGCTCAACACCAATTGGAATCTTTAACTCTTGAAAATGAGATTCTACAAGAATTGTCACAAGCAGGTTCTGATAAGACAGAGTTAGAACTTCGTACTATTCTTGGTGCTTTTCTATTTACAGGCGAAGATGTATTCAAGAAGATAAAAGTACTTTCTGGAGGGGAAAAGTCAAGAGTAGCATTGGCGAAGACCTTGATTTCTGAAGCAAATTTCCATCTACTTGATGAACCTACCAACCACTTGGATATTGTATCTGTAAATATCCTAATTCAAGCGCTCCAACGCTATGAGGGAACATTTTTGATCGTTTCTCACGACCGTTATTTTATCTCAAATGTTGCGACTAAAATATGGTATATCGAAGATCATCAAGTGAAAGAATACCCTGGTACATATGCTGAATATATGGAGTGGGTTTCAAAACGAAATATTGAAGAGAAACTAGAGCAAGACGGTACAAAAAGTGAAAAGCCCAAAAAGAAGGAAAAGAAACAGATGATTCCTTCGGAGAAAAAACAGTGGCAGAAGGACTTGAGAAAGGCTAAAAAAATGGTCGAAGAATCTGAGGCTGCTATTATGCAACTAGAGGAAGAAATCGAAGCTTTAGAAGGGCAATTAGCTGATGAAGCGGTGTTTACTGACCAAACTAAACTAGCAGAAGTAAATACAGCTTATGCTAAAGCAAAAGAAACTCTCGATCAAAAGAATGAAGAGTGGGAAACTTGGTTAATGACTTTGGAAGAGTTAGAAGAACAAGACCCAGATAAAATATAATTCTGATTATGATCTTGCGTAAAGCTAGACGCTAAAGAACAGAAGGTGAAGTCTTAATGTTTTAGGTAAACAAAAGACTTCACCTTTTTTCGTTAAAAAATGAAAGTACTCCTTATTCCTAATAATTTAAGCGATGCCTTATCTGCTGAAGATATTGTAGAAATTATGACCAAGAAATACCTTCAGCATAATCCCAATGATGAAATTGTAAAATTTCCAGCTAGTGATGGTGGTAGTGGTTTTTCAGAGTTAATGATCAATTTATTGGGAGGAGAAATTATTCATTGTCAATCCGTAGACCCTCTAGGATTTCCGATTAGTGCACATTATGGAGCTTTAGATGGTACCGCTATCATCGATATTTCTGATGTTTCAGGTATACATCTTCTCAATAAAAATGATAGTGATATTCTCTGTGCCTCCACTTTTGGTGCAGGTTTATTGATTAAAGATGCTTTAGACAAAGGTTATCGTAAAATTATCCTTGGAATGGGAGAGGGGTCTCCATCTGATGTAGGAATGGGATTATTGATGGCTTTAGGAATTGAATTTTTAGATGCCAAAGGAAATATTGCTCACAAGGGAGGGGGATTTCTAGACCGCATAAAAAAGGTTGACTTTAAGAATAAAGATAAAAGACTTGCTCAAACAGAAATAATCCTAGCCTGTGATAAAGCCAATTATTTGACAGGAGTAAATGGTCTCATTTATGGTTTTGTAAAAGGATACGGAGTATCAAAAATGTCACTTCAATTACTAGAACAAAACATTCTATCATTTGCAGACTTTACACAATCAGTTACTCAAAATGATATGAAATCCTTAAAATATGGAGCAGGCGCAGGAGGTAGTGTCGCAGGTTTGTGGGCTTATCTTGATTGTAAAGTCTCGAATGGTACAGAAGTATTTTTTGAGTATTTGAACTTTCAAGAACATGTAAAAAATACGAACTTAATTATCACTTTAGATAAACATATATACCCTAATTCTTTAGAAGGTTTTATGTCTGTGGTTATTAAATATGCCCAAGAAAATAATATTCCTGTAATTGCTTTGGGAGAAAATGTAGAAGTTGCGGATTATTTAGGAATAGATGCAGTTTTCCCAATGAATATAAAGCAAGCAGATGACAGAGAATCAGCAGAAAGAAAAGCAATTGAGTTCACTATTCATCAAGTATCGCGTATTATAAACTTGAAAAATAAGGATTAAAACACAGAGAATTGTTCTATGTTTCAATCCAAATATGTTTTCATTTAAAGATGCTTACTTGCAACAGTTAAATGTTCGTGTAGTAAATGATAACCTAATAAAGTTATAGGGTTTTAAATACTCGCATCTACCCATACTTCTGTTCCTTCTGTACAATTTTTACAGATTTCTATTTGAGAACGATCAGTAAAAACTTTTTTTCTAAAACTATTATATTTTTCTGAACGCCAAATAGCTTTAAAACTTGAATCTTTATGATTACCAATGATAAATTGAGCATCTTTATCAAAGCAGCAAGGTACTATTTTCTGATCCCAAGTAATCACACAAGAAGCCCAAAGTCTCCAGCATTCATTATCAAGCTTATTTTTTAATTTCCACTTACCATTTGTTGTAGGAATGTATCGACTATATTTTAAGTTACTAGGAATCAAATCTGAACCATCTTCATAATCATAAATCTGAGCAGTTTTGAACTTCACTTCATCAACTCCGTATTTTTTTCCTAACTCTTTTACTTCTTCAATCTGATGTTCATTGGGTTTCACTACCAAAAATTGGAATACAACATGAGGCGTAGCAGATTTCAGCTCTTTTTTCCACTTTATGATATTAGAAGTCCCTTCCAATACTTTCTCTAAATTTCCACCTATGCGGTAAGATTCGTATGTGTCTTGACTTGTTCCATCTATAGAGATAATCAAACGATCTAAACCTGATTCAACAGTTCTTTTCGCATTTTCGTCATTCAAATAATGTCCATTTGTAGATGTATTGACATAAATTCCTTCTGAAGAGGCATACCTTATCATCTCAAATAAGTTTTTATTGAGGTAAGGTTCTCCTTGAAAGTATAAAGTCAGATAGATCAGTGTTTCTTTTAGTTCATCAATCGTTTTGAAAAATGTAGTATTTTCAAGCATTCCAGTTGGCCTCGTAAAAGAACGAAGACCACTAGGGCATTCAGGACACCTTAAATTACAAGAAGTAGTTGGCTCATAGGAAAGACTAATCGGTAATCCTTTATGATGTATTTTCTTTGTGTATTTAGCTTTATAAAATGAGCTATAAACCAATGCCGCATTAAATACTTTCTTGAATGTTAGTTTGTTTAGTAAGTTTAAAGAGTCTTTTAGCATTTTACTTTCTAGTAATTTTTTGAATGATTGAATTTGGTTTTATGATTGATTTTAACTCAGTATAAGGTATCTCGAAATGAATAGAACCTTTAGAATAAGGGGCTACAGCATAAAGAGGATACATGAACATTATACTTTTATGTAAGAGTGTAAATTCTTCAGGTACATAGAATTTATTTCTTGGAAAAGTAAAGTTAGCATCTAGTAAAGAACCTACTATTTTATGCTCTTGTTTAAACGCAGTTTCTCCAATTTTTTCTAGTATATGTTCATAGTTTTCTACAAATATATCTTCTAGTTTAATTTCTTTTCCAGTATCTGCATCAAAATTTTGGTAAGCATAGCCATAATTTGGGTGAGCTCCGCCTGTATACATGATCATTTCTCGTTTAAAGACAACGAGAGGAGGAATGTATGTACTGACATCTACACGAAACTGTGAAGTCCAATTATGCTTATAATCTTCATGTCTCTTGATAAATCGTTTGTAGTCAGAAACAAAATCTTTCATTTGTTTCTGAATTGTACTTTGTCCTTTTCCAGCAATACTTTCCTTTAAATCATGAAATACTTGAGCATTTATAACAGAGTCAGAGTTATAATTCTCAAGTTTTAAGATTGGATACTTTACATCAAAATAAGTTGAATCTATATCTTCCTTATTTCTCTTGAATGATTCATTTAAATGGACATATCTATCAATGATTTTTGCATCAATTCTTGCCTCTGCTAATTTTTCCTCTGGAGTTTGATTGGATTCACAAGCAACAAACATGATGCATAGAGTGATCAGAATTAAATTTCGCATAAATGGATGAATGGGATTAAATGGTTTTGTTACAGCTTAGAGGTATTTGTAAGTTAATAAGGATATGTGAAAATAGATTTTTAAAGATGATAGACCTTAGAATACTTCTTAATAAAAGATAAAAAGCCATCCCTAATTTATTAACTAGAGATGGCTTGAATTGTTAACCTACTTTTTTTCAAATAGATTATCGCTTAATTAGCTTATAAACTCCATTGTGATTTTCAGTTGTAAGTCGGATATAATATGTTCCACTAAGTTTGATTTCCTGACCTAAAACTAGAAGTTGATTTGGGCGGACATAATGTCTTTCTAATACTTTTTTGCCAATAGCATCATAAATTTCCACACGAACTTGTTCGTCTTTTATACTTTCAAGATTGATTTTGAATTCATCTATAAAAGGATTCGGATATATAATTGATTCAAAAGATCGAGTAAATTCAACTTTAGAAGTATTCTATTCTGCTCTACCAGTAGGACCTACAGGGTATTGACCTCCAGTGTAAATAGTAGCTCCAGCATTGGTTTGATAGGCGTAGTCTGTTATTGTAAATGAGCTACCATCTGAGGCTACATTAATGTGAAACCAACCATAGTAAATACTACCATTTTGTGTGACTTGGAATCCTATGTATCCGTCTTTACCATTCCATTCATTAAAATCAACTGAACTGACAAAATATTGGCTTGGTGAATCATAGAAATTACTTTGGGCATCAATTGCAACGTTTTCACCTAATACAGCAGTATTTGAAGAGTTTCCAACAGCCACTAAGTCTTTACCATAGGTTTCGAACCTTAGATTTCCTCCACTGTACCACCCTCCAAAAGCTGGATCATCTCCAATATCAATTCTGAAATAGTTCCAAGTATTAGATGCATCAGTAGTAATATCTTCAATGTCGACATAAACTACACCTGAGTTATCATTACAGGGTTGACAAGTTGATCCTCCACAGTCGATTCCTGTTTCATCTCCATTTTGTATTCCATCCGTACAAGTATCTATGGTAGAAGTAGATGTTATAACTATAAGTGAGTTGCTAATATTTGATTCATTACCCGCGGCGTCTGAAGCACTTACGGTAAATACATAAGTCGTACCTTCTGTAAGGTTTTGTGCTTGATATGAAGTAGTTAGTGAAGATTCTAGTAAAATACCATCTCTATACAAGTTGTAGGAAGTGACACCAATATCATCTACAGCAGTAGTCCAAGCTAAATCAATACTATTACTTGTAATATTTGAAGCAGAAAGTGTTGGAGTGCTAGGAGCTTGGTTATCATGAATATATATAAAGAAAACACCCTCATACATTTTACTAATTGTGAAATGATGAGGGTGTATTTCTATTGGACATCTCCAATATTTGTTAGATGGATGAACTTATTGATTGTCTGACTTATTGCTTCATAAAGTACTAAGGTTTAGTTTGTTTACTTGTTTGACGTATATATTTTTTCTCAGATTTCTTTCCCACAGCCACCGAATAGTATACGATACTAAGCCCAGCAGTAATTAAAATGATAATGGTTGACCAATTTTCATAGCTAGATATACCAGTGAAGTCCAGTACAAAAATTGCGGAAATCGCCATAAATAAAAGGCGAAGTATCTCGATAGGAGAAGCCCATGATTTAGATTCTAAAATGCCTCCCCAACTGATAATCATCCCAAATATCCCCACTGATAACAGTATTCTATGCCAATACAACAGTGGCAATTGAAGATTTATAGTGAAATAAAGGAATGCAACTCCTACTGCAACTTGACTAATAAGGTAATTCTTTGAATTAGCCATCGGATTGCTCTCATATTTCACTTGTTCCTCTTTATTATAACCGATTCTACCATTATTTGGATATGCCTCTAAATCACGAGGCCTCCAGCCAACAGGCATAAACCATATTCTTATTTTATCCCACCAATAATCGGTAGCCTTTGCATCATTCCACAATTGAGCCCAAAACTGGAAATTGATATGTATCGGGTTCCATGTTCTAGGAGGATGGGTAACACCGTAACATACCTCTTCAATTTCTTCCTCATAAGAACCAAACCATTTATCCCAAATGATCAGGAACTCGGAGTAGTTTTTGTCGATATACTGAGGATTTACCCCATGATGTACTCTATGATGAGAAGGAGTAACAAAAAACTTCTCAAACCATCCCATTTTATTAATTACAGCCGTATGATGCCAGTAAGCCAACAATAAATGAATAGCTGCCATGGCATATACCGATTCTGGACTAAATCCTACAACAACCAAAATCCAATCGAAGAATAGAAATTGGAATAATCGTTGGGTAAAACTAGCTCTAATCCCTACAGAAAGATTCATCTCTTCTGAAGAGTGATGAGCCATATGTGCTGCCCAGAAAATATTTACTGAATGCCCAATTCTGTGAAACCAATAGAATACAAAATCTTGTAGTAACAGTAACAGAATTAATGTATACCAAGTGATAGGAATTTGTATTGGCGCAAGCTCATATAACCATCCGTACCATTTGTATACAAAAAAGGCAACAGCCAAATTAATACATTGATTACCTATTCCTGTTCCTAAGTTCGTGACTGTATCCTGAAAAGGATATTTACCGTTTTTGGTTTTAGCAGAATAGATAATTTCTAAGACTAAAAGTAATACCACAATGGGTGTTACGAAAGCATAGACGTTCATAGTTGTAGCGTTGTTAATTGGTCGTAATATTTCAAATTTAGATGACTTACGATCAAAAAAATACTACTTAAACAGCTCTAGAGGCTATTTGTGGTCAAATGGAAGGGCTTTGTGGTGAAATTCCCTGATTAAAGAAGCTTAAGCAATCATATACTTATCGAAATTGGAATAGTAAGTCTTTGAAAGTGGAACTTCATCATTCAAATTTTTAAGAAAAATCTGGCCTTTTTTGGCATTTCCTTTCACTTCAGAAATCATTTCAGGGTTGACAAAATAACTTCTATGGCATCTGATAAAGTTGGGAAGTTGTTCAGAGATTTTGGAGAGTGTATTTCTGATCAACTTTGTTTGAACTTCTCCATTTTCATTTTTGTAGATGACTTCGACATAATTATTTGCCGATTTCAAGTATAAAATTTGACGCTGATCTAACTGAATGATGTCCGATTTTGTAGTTCCTTTTATTAAAGCTTTGTGCTCATTTGGCAATTCATAATTTGAACCATAAAGCTGTCTGAGTTTAATCAATATCGGAATCATGATAACACTAAAGGGAAGTGTTATTCGTAGGGTAAAAGAAAAGAAATCTTGCCAATAATACGTTAACTGTTTTATTACGGTAATATCATACCAATAGACAAGTAAACCACAAATCAAGAATAAGGTGAAAAGAATAAAAGCTTCGGTCTTGGTGTACCATATTTTTAATCTATTAAAAATGTAAGACTCGATAACTAATACAAAAAGATAGGAAACCAAGAAACAAATACAATACCCCCAAACCATCAATTTTGTACTTTCATCAGTCTTGAAAGGTTCAAGGAATAGTATAATGAAAGACATGATTGCAAATGCAATCATTGAAATTTTTAATTTGTTCTGCCAGTCAGCAACATAAGGGTAATAACTTTGTATCCTCTTCATGTTTTGTTAGTTGTTGTAGATGTTAATACTAGTAAAATCGTGGTTTTCTCTCTCCAAAAGAGTAAGGTTAATCCCGAAGGTACAAAAAATGTATCTGATTTGTGAATGTTAATTTTCAAGTCAATAAATCCAACAAGGATATTTTCATAAATTAACATTGATAAATTATTCAACTAGAGCTGATTTTATATTGCAATTACGCTTTTTACCATGAACTTAAATCAAGTAACAGTCCCATCATTAGATTTGGGTAAATCAATTCCTTTCTATCAAACATTAGGTTTGAAACTTATTGTACATTCTGCCCCTCATTATGCCAGGTTTGAATGTCCAGATGGACAATCTACGTTTTCAATTCATTTGGTTGAAGAATTACCAAAAGGAGAGGGAGTATACGTTTATTTTGAATGTGAAAATCTCGATGAAAAAGTAGCTGAATTGCTAGAGGAAGGGTTAACATTTGAAGAGCTCCCAAATGATAAAACTTGGCTTTGGAGAGAAGCCCGTTTAAAAGATACTGACGGAAACCAGATCATCCTATTTTATGCTGGCGAAAATAGGTTAAATCCACCTTGGAGACTTCAAGAAAGTATTTCATAAAAAAAGACGAGTAAAGTGATTGATACTTTACTCGTCTTAAATTTTTTATTCCTAAAAAGCTATCTTACATACGCTCCGGTGATTCAACACCAAGCATAGCCAATGCAGCTTTAATTGTTTTTTGTGTCATTGCAGATAAACCAATTCTGAAAGATTTTTTAGCTGAATCTTCTTCATTGAATATTGGCATTTCAGCATAGAATTTCGAGTACAATTTCGAAAGATCATAAACATAGTTGGCAATCACAGAAGGAGAATAATCTCTACCTGCTTCCGCAATTTTATCTTTGAATTTGCCTAAGAATTGAATCAGATCAGCCTCTACTTGAGAAAGTGTTTCCAATGATTCAAATCCTGAAGGAGCAATACCTTCCAACTCAGCTCTACGCAATAAAGCCGAAATTTTAGCATGGTTATATTGGATGTAAACACCAGTGTCTCCTTGGAAATCAATAGATTCTTCTGGGTTAAACATCATTTTTCTACGAGGGTCTACTTTTAGTAGGTAGTACTTCAAAGCACCCAATGCAAGGGTTCTATAAAGTGTTTTTGCTTCTTCCTCAGTGAAATTGTCAATCTTTCCTGACTCTTTTGTTCTTTCTTCTGCGATATCGATCATTCCATAGATCAAATCGTCAGCGTCTACAACTGTTCCTTCACGAGATTTCATCTTACCAGATGGAAGTTCTACCATACCATATGACATATGATAGATACCATCAGCATAAGAGCGACCAAGTTTTTGCATGATCAACTTCAACACTTTGAAGTGATAATCTTGCTCATTACCTACTACATAAACTGATTTAGAGATTTTGTAATCTTCGTATTTAAGATCAGCAGTACCCATATCTTGCGTCATATAAACTGCTGTACCATCGCCACGAAGAACTAGTTTCTCATCTAATCCATCTTCAGAAAGGTCAATCCAAACAGATCCATCTTCTTTTTTGAAGAAAACTCCTTTTTCTAATCCTTCTTCAACAACTTCTTTACCCAATAGGTAGGTGTTCGACTCTTTATACATTTTGTCAAAAGAAACACCCATCAGTTTATATGTCTGATCGAATCCTTCGTATACCCAGTTGTTCATTTTAGTCCAAAGGGTTACTACTTCTTCATCACCAGCTTCCCACTTACGAAGCATTTCTTGAGCTTCTAAAAGGAGAGGGGCATTCTTTTCAGCGAAAGTCATCAACTCTTTCAAGTCTTTGATCTGAACTTTCTCTTCGTCAGTAAGCTCTCCGTCTTTCCCTTTTTTCTCCAGCTCAGCTTTGTAAGATTTAGGGTCTTCTACATTTGCTAGAGAAGTATATTCTGATTTCTTTTCAATAGCCAACTCTGCAATTTGCTTTTTGCAGTGCTTATCGAATTCTACATAATATTTTCCTGCAAGGTGATCACCTTTCAATTCAGCTGATGGTTGTTCATCATTTCCAAACCTTTGGTAAGCCAACATAGACTTACAAATGTGAACTCCACGGTCATTTACCAAATTGGCTTTGATTACGTCATAACCGTTTGCTGAAAGAATATTTGACAAAGAATAACCTAAAAAGTTATTTCTTAGGTGCCCTAAGTGAAGTGGTTTGTTTGTGTTTGGCGAAGAATATTCAACCATTACATTTTGTCCTTTGCTTTCCAATTGGGCAAAAGAACTATCTTTCAACATGGCATCAAGAGCTTCAATCCAAACCTTATCAGAAATTACAAGGTTCAAAAATCCTTTAACCACGTTGAAGTCTGCAACAGCTGCATTATTTTCTTTCAAATATGCACCAATCGCATTGGCTGTTTCTTCAGGTTTTTGTTTGCTGATTCTACCATAAGGGAAGGTTACAAAAGTAAGAGCACCTTCAAATTCCTTTTTTGTTGGTTGAAGAGATATATCTGTCGATGCTACGTCTGCATCATAGAGTCCTTTAAACGCCTCGGAAATACCTTGGCAAATCAGTTGTTCGAGATTCATCGAATGATATTGATTTATAATTAGTGAAGGCAAATGCCTTTTATGAAGCAATTTTGCTGTTTCTATTTGAATTGACAAAATTAACAAAAAAACGAAGGATAAGAAGTTTAGATTCGAGTCTTCAGTGATATTCTGAATAAATTTTAGACGAAAGCTTTGTTTTTCAGTTCAATAAATAAACCTGAATTCCTTCTTTATCTTCAGATAGATACATCTATTTTGAATTCAAAATAGCTTTTGGGTTGGCATAAGCATCGATTTATCCTAAATTTGTCCGTTAAGATTCAGCGAATTTTTAGAAAATGAGAAAAATAGAAGTTTGTTATACGCCTGAGCTTATCCAGCTTTATCCTTTAGAAGATAAGGTTGTAGTGGTTGTAGATGTCTTAAGAGCGACATCTTGCATGGTTGCAGGTTTGGCCAATGGTGTGAAAGAAGTGAGACCTGTAGCGTCAGTTGATGCAGCTTGGGAGATTGCAAAAGAGGGCTACATCACTGCTGGTGAGCGCAACGGAGTAAAGGTAGAAGGATTCCAAATCGGAAATTCGCCTTTTGAGCACATGGAAATGGGTAAGTCAAATGCTAAAATTGTCCAAACGACTACGAATGGTACATTAGCAATCGACAAATCGGCTTATGCTCCTCATGTCATTATAGGTGCAATGCTAAATGTTTCTGCAGTAGCAGAATACCTAAAAAAGTATGACCACGATGTGATTATTCATTGTGCAGGTTGGAAAGGCAAATACAGCTTAGAAGATTCTTTGTTCGCTGGAGCACTTTTAGAAAGACTAAAATCAGATTTTACAATTGGATGTGATGCAGGTTTGGCTGCTTTGACTATGTACAATGCGGTCAAAGATGATATTTTCGGATTTATGAAAACCTCATCACACGTTCAGAGACTCGGTAAATTAGGAGTTATTGACGACATTGAATATTGCTTAAAGGAAGATATATTTGATATTGTCCCTGTATTGGAAAATACAGCTATCGTAGTGCCTGAGCAATAATTTAGGAGAATATGGCTAAGAAGGAAAAGGCAGAATTCAAGAAAAATGTAAGTATAAAAAACCGTAAAGCTTCTCATGAATATCATTTTGTTGAGAAATTTACGGCAGGTATGGTATTGACAGGTACCGAAATCAAATCAATCAGACAGTCGAAAGTAAACATGCAAGATGCTTTCTGTCTTTTTGTAGGAGAGGAACTTTTTGTACGAAATATGCACATTGCACCTTATGAAATGTCCACTATGGTCAATCATGAGGCTAAAGCAGATCGTAAACTTCTATTGAATAAAAGAGAGCTGAGAAAAATTAAAGAAGCGCTCAAAGATCAAGGGGTTACGATAGTTCCTACATTTATGTACATTACTTCTAGAGGTTGGGCTAAAATCGAAATCGCGGTATCTAAGGGTAAAAAACTTTACGATAAGCGTCAAGATTTAAAAGCTAAAGATCAGAAGAGGGAAATGGGCAAATACTAATTCAATTTTTACGACTAACAAACAAGATCATGGTCAGCTATAATTTTGAACTGATTCCAGAGAAAAAGATAGGAGCGTTGAATTTAGATCGTGGGTTTCAATATGGAGACGGCTTATTTGAAACCATGATCTGTGAAAATGGACAGATTTTATTTTTAGAAGATCATTTGGAACGTCTTCGTAAAGGATTAAAAGCTTTACGTATTACCCCACCAAAGTCATTGAACAAAGAGACAATTATTTCTGAAGTTCGTTCTTTGGCTGAAGCTGATGGACTTGGTGATCATATTCGCGTAAAGTTAACCACTTGGCGAAAGGAGGGAGGTTTGTATACTCCAATTTCAAATGAAGCAAATGTCATGATTACAGTAAAGCCTGTTCAGCAACAGACTGATGAAAATTATTTTATCAAAACTGACTTTTGCGAAACTTCAACTGTAGCCTATTCAGCTGTCTCTTTCTGTAAAACTTTGTCTTCAATGTCATACGTTTTGGCCGGAATTGAGAAAAAAGAGAAAGAGGTCGATGATCTGATTATTTGTAATACAGAAGGGTATGTTGCTGAATTTATCAGTAGTAATATTTTCTGGATAAAAGATGATAAAGTCTACACTCCCAAATTAGAAACTGGATGTGTTGCTGGAATTAGTCGTAAAAACATTATTAAAGTACTAGAAAACCACGGTTATAAGGTAAAGAAAGTACTTGCCCGAAAATATGATCTTACTTATGCTGATGTGATTCTTTCTACAAATATTGCAGGAGTAAAGATCGTAAAAGAATTAGAAGGGAGAACTTACAATAGCCCAAGAGCATGGCGTACGCTTTTCCTTAAAGCATATGACCTCTAATGGTAATTATTAACAGCCTAATAGATTTATTTTAGGCTATTTTTGTGTTTTCTTTTTGAGAGAAAATACCTGTATTTCAGAATGATAGTAATAGACAACGTAATACTCAGCGACGATATTGCAGAAAAGCAATTTGTATGCGATCTCACCAAGTGTAAAGGAGCTTGTTGTATTGAAGGTGATTTAGGCGCTCCTTTGAATGAGGACGAACTCCAAAAATTAGAAGAGGTCTACGATGACGTAAAACCTTATCTGATGGAAAGAGGGGTTGAAGAGATTGAGAAACAAGGAAAATATATCAAAGATTTTGAAGGCGATTACTCAACTCCAACTATTGATGATAGAGAATGTGCATATGCTATCTATTTAGAAGATGGGACACTTTCTTGCGGGATTGAGAAGGCTTACAGAGATGGAAAGATTGATTATAGAAAACCAATCTCTTGTTATTTATATCCAATCAGAATCACTAAGTATGATAATTATGATGCTTTGAACTACGACAGATGGGACATTTGTGCAGATGCTTGTACCCTTGGTGAGAGTTTAAAAGTGGAAGTATATAAATTCTTGAAGCAGCCATTGACCGATAAATACGGGGCAGAATGGTATGCTAAGCTTGAAAAAGAGATTCAAGACCGAAAAGAAATTCTCGGTAAATAGAAAGTTACAAAATATTGAGTTTAGGTCTTAGAGGAAACTTTAAGACCTTTTTTTGAAGATTAAACTAATGACCAATGAAATTCTTTAGAAACCTTTTATTAGGGAGTGGCTCAATGATGCTACTATTATTTATCGTATCATCTTTCTTTCCATCTGATTTGGTAGTTCAAAGAGAAATCACAATTAATGCAACAAAAGCAGAAGTATACCAAGAAATAGCAATTCTCAGAAATTGGACACATTGGGCTTTATCAGAAGATGAAATAAAACAGGTACAAGGACAATTTGAAGGGAATATAGAAGGAACTGGTGCTACATATTCTTGGTATTTAGAAGACGGTGTTCAAAACCAAATGGAAATTACGAAAACAGAAGGTGATTCATTGATTGAAATGACGACAAAAACTTCAGCTGGATATTTAGCAACTACAACTTTTATAGTTAAGGATGTAAATGGGAAAACTAAAGTGACTTGGAATGAGATAAGCGATCTTGGATGGAATCCTGTAAATAAGATTTTGATAGGTTTAGTTGATGCTGAAAGTCAAATAGGAGAGAAGTATCAATTGGCTTTGGAAACGCTAAAAAACTATATAGAAAAAGAATAACTTTTAAGACTATTTGCAATAATTCGATTGTGATAGACTTATGAGATCATTAAAGTGTTTTCATGTAAAATGTTTTTCCGTACCTTTGCACGGATTTTTCAAAAAGAACAATGAATTAATTCAGATCGTTGAAGGATCTGAAGTCGTAGGATATGAAAAAAGTAGCATTTTATACATTAGGATGTAAATTGAATTTCTCTGAATCTTCTACAATTGGACGTCAGTTCGAAGAGAAAGGATATAAGAGAGTTGAATTTTCAGATACACCAGATATTTTCATAATTAATACCTGTTCGGTAACTGACAATGCAGACAAGAAGTGTCGTAAGATTGTAAAGGAGGCAAAGAAGATATCTCCTGATGCTTATATTGCAATTATTGGCTGCTATGCACAGTTAAAGCCTACCGAAATCGCGAATATAGAAGGTGTTGATGCTGTATTGGGTGCTGCAGAAAAATTCAGACTGCTTGAGCTGATTGACACTTTCAAGAAGGAAGATACAACTAAAGTTTTCGCTCAAGAAATTAAAGAAACTCGCTCTTTCGTAAGTGGTTTCTCAATGAACGACCGAACACGTACTTTCCTTAAAGTCCAAGATGGCTGTAACTACAATTGTACGTTCTGTACAATACCAATGGCAAGAGGTAAAAGTCGAAGTGGTACAATTGATTCTGTATTAGAAGATGCTCAAAAAGTAGGCGTATCAGACGTAAAAGAGGTTGTACTTACAGGTGTAAATATTGGAGACTTTGGTATCATAGATGGTAAGCGTGAAGTCCGTTTTTACGATCTGATCAAAGAACTTGACAAAGTAGAAGGAGTAGAGCGTTACCGTATTTCATCTATCGAACCTAACCTTCTTACTGAGGAAATTTTAGATTTCTGTCAAGATTCTGAAAAGTTTGTACCTCATTACCATATTCCGTTACAGTCTGGTTCAGATAAGATTTTACGTCTGATGAGAAGACGATATTTGAGAGACCTTTACAAACAAAGAGTTGATCAGATCAAAGACAGAGATCCTAATGCTTGTATTGGGGTTGATGTTATCGTTGGTTTCCCTGGTGAAACAGAAGAGGATTTCTTGGATACATACAATTTCTTGAATGAGTTAAATGTATCATACTTCCACGTATTCTCATATTCTGAAAGACCAAATACACCTGCTATAGACATGGAAGGTGTTGTAGATACTGGTGAAAGACACAGACGTTCTAAAATGCTTCGTATTCTTTCAGATAAAAAGAAAAGAGCATTCTATGAAACTCAGCTAGGAAGCAAGCAAGTAGCTCTATTTGAAGATGAAATTAAAGATGGATTTATGTATGGCTTTACGGAAAACTATGTGAAAGTTCGTGCTAAATATGATCCTATGCTTGTAAATGAGTTGAAGGAAGTAGAGTTAGTAGCGATAAATGATGATTTGACTGTTGAGGTTAAAGAGCCAGAAATTGTTTACGAATCGCATTAATCATAAATTCATTTAGAGAAAATAGCCAAATCTTAAATTAAAGATTTGGCTTTTTTTTTATATAAGCATATATCTTTTTGAAGGACAGCTTCGTTATTTAATAACGTGTATATCATCGCTTACTTTTTATCAATACCAGCTAGAACATGAACCAAGAAATAACAAACAACTATACTGGATTAAACAGTATAAGTAACTTTATTAAAAGCCAAGAAAATAAGAAAAGAGAACTCTTTAAAGGCTCGATGATAGTAATCGCTATCTCATGTGTTCTTTATGTTGTACTCATGTATTTTGTGGAATATTTCAGTGGCGCTATTATAGCGTCTACGATAGGTACAGCGATGATTGGCTTGATCTTTCTAAACAAGAGAAATATTCTTAAAGAAGAAACCCTACATACAATTTATCCAATATTACTTCATTCCCTTATTTTAGGTATAATATGTACAAGTGGAGGGGTTAAATCACCAGGTACAGTTTGGTACGGAGGTGTATTTACCGAGTCATTTTTTTACGGAGGATTAAAAAAAGGTCGTATTTCAAGTGGATTTGCCATCGTTGCACTTATTTTTATTTCCATTCTAGAATTTTCAGGTGTTCAAATTCCAAATCACTTGAATCCTAATTATGTTGAGGTGATCACCTATCCGACTTATATCGGTTTTTTAGCCTGCTTAATTTATGTACTTTATACTTATCAAAAATGGAATGTCGATGCTCAGAATAGCTTAAAAGATCTGACGGATGAAATTCTCACTCAGAATGAAGAATTAAATCAACAAAAAGAGGAAATTTCATCTCAAAATGAGCACTTAGCTAACTTCCAAAAGTTGATGTATTCTAGCCTAAACTATGGACGTAAAATACAAACATCTGTATTCAATTATACCAAAGAATTGAAGAGTGTTTTTAAAGACTCATTTGTATACCAAAGACCAAGAAATATTGTAAGTGGTGATTTCTATTGGTTTCAATCCATTGATGATAAGCATATTTTAGTAGTTACGGATTGTACAGGACATGGAGTACCGAGTGCTTTCTTGACATTATTAGCCTCGTCGTATTTGAAGAAAATTATAGATGAACAACAAATCACTGACCCTTCTTTAATACTCCAACAAATGAACAGATTGATACTGGATGAATTTAATGAAGAAAGAAATGAAGGGATGGACATGGGAATTGCTGTTTTTGACCTAAAGAAAGAAAAATTGGTCTATAGCGGTGCTAAAGTTCCATTATATCAAGTTCGAGATGGTAATATCCAAGAAATTAAAGGGAGTGTTTACCCAATAGGTGACGCGCGTCAGTTAGATAAGAAATATGAAACTATAAATATTGATCTCAGAACTGAGGATACATATTATTTAGCTTCAGATGGCTTCCAAGACCAATTTGGAGGAGATAAAGATCGTAAGTTTATGAAAAAGAAGTTCAGAGAACTACTTCATTCTTATGAAGGTATGTCTATGAATGTTCAAAGACGAAGATTGGAACAAACCTACAATAGCTGGAAGGGAAGTCAATCTCAAACAGATGACATTATCGTGGTTGGTGTTAAAATATAATGTAATAGTAAGGCTTGTAATTAAATTACAAGCCTTTTTTATGTTACCATGTTTCTTTCATCTTCTTTATTTCATCTTCTGACATTTCATACACTCTTTGCATGGTGTCAGATAGTTTGTCTGCTAAGTAATATTTTTCAGTTACATCAACAGATTCATGACACAGTAATTTACTAGTCATGAGTAATCCATATTTGTCTATTGTATTATATGCAAAAGTATGCCTTAGGCTATGTAATGAAATAGGGTAATGTTTACCATGTTTCCATACTTCTTTCAGCTCTATTCGTTTTAAAAAATTGCTAAAGTGAGCAGACATTGAAGAGCTATTTTCTCCTTTAAATCCTAAAATTCGGTCATTACTTTTTATCGAATGCTTTTTAATATAGTCTTCTAAAAGGTTAGAAAGGGTAGGCGGCATTGGTAATGTCCGTTTATTATTCTTTCCCTTAAGCCACAAATCTACCTTATTATATTCGAAGTTGATATCTGAAGGAGTGAGGTGCAACATGCTAGAAGCTCTTAATCCCATTTGAAGCCCCAACTGTATGATAAGTGTCTGTTTTTCATCCGCCTCATTTAGCATTTTATAAATATAATTCTCTGGTATAGCAATCCTTACGATACTTTCTTCATCATCTTGTTTTGGTTTTAGATTTAAAATCCGTTTGATTTCTTCAGATGATCTATGAAAGTTTTGACCTCTCTCATTATAAGGTGTTTCTGCCTCTAAGTTTTCTAGATAGAACTGACAAAACACTTTAATCCATTTTAGATACTTATTTAAAGAGCTGACTTTAAGGTGATTCTTTGACTCAAGATATTCGTTAACTAACAGAACGGTTATTTGAAAATTCTCATTTTGTTTTATTCTTACCCAATCTAAAAATTTTGAAACGATATCCGTAGCGTCCTTTGGGTACTTCGTTTCTCTTGTAAGTTTGGAATGTGTCTTTAACCAAGCTTTAAATGCAGATAGGATAGGGGTTTCTTTTATCAATTGCTGGGCAGACTGATCTTGACTAACCCTTTGTATTTGTTGTTGAGTAAGCCAAGGTATAAAGCCCTTCAATTCAGGGTATTTTCTATATGAAGAATGATAAGCCTTGAAATTGTATAATCTATTCTGTGTAAAGTCTCCTCGTTCAACTTTTACTTCTAAATAATTCACATAGCCATTGAAGCTCGTTACAGGATCTTGAATATAACCCCTTTGATATTCAATTAGATATAATAGAAAGTGTTTTAAGTTCGATTTTGCTTTGGCAAGTAAGTCTTTGTTTACCCTTACAATTTCAGATGTGTATTCCTCTGAACCTTCAGATAGTTGAATTACTAAATAGTCGTGATAAAGTGTTATTACATCTTCTATATACCAAGCGACACTATTCTGTAAAGGTGAAAGTTCATTTGTTAATGCATTTGTATTTAAAGTGGTTAGTGAATCGTTCATTTTCTCTCAATTGGCTTATTCATATCAAATCTACAAATAAAAATATCATATCTGAACTACAAAAACTCTAAAAAAATAATATTTCACATTATTAAACATATGATTAATATTACATTATCAAATATGCGTTATACCGCGTACGCGATAACGCACATATCTAATTATTATATTAATTATTCTTACATTATAAACTTCCTAGAGGAAGGTATATGTAAGGTTGGTTAATTGTATAAATGATTCTAATTATTGGGGACTCTATTTATAAACAGAAATTGACAGGTATTTAGATTTTTTAAGGAATGATCGCTACTATTTAGTATTAACATTTTATACAAATGCATTAACATTTAGTGAACGTAAATTAGGTCATGTATTTTTGGGTATAAAAAAAGACCACTGGTCGTCACCAGTGGTCTTTTTTATATTAATTTATGTTACTCTCTATTAAAGAGTTTCATAAGAGTTTTCATCTAGGAATTTCGTTGTAAAATCTCCTGATTTGAATTGCTCATTATCCATTAGTTTCAAATGGAATGGTATCGTTGTTTTAATACCTTCAATCACAAACTCTTTCAAAGCACGTTTCATACGCGTTACAACTTCTTCACGAGTTGGAGCTTTCACAATAAGCTTTGCAATCATTGAATCATAGTTTGGAGGAATTACGTAGCCTGCGTATACATGGCTATCTACTCTAACTCCCAATCCACCAGGGAAATGCAATGATTCAATTTTACCAGGTGACGGACGGAAATCATTAGCTGGATCTTCAGCATTAATACGACATTCCATCACGCACATTTGTGGTTCTTGGTTTCCAACAGTAAGTTCCACTCCTGCTGCTGCTTTGATTTGTTCTTTAATCAAATCAACATCAGTAGCTTCTTCTGTCACAGGGTGTTCCACTTGAATACGAGTATTCATCTCCATGAAATAGAAATCTCCGTATTTATCAAGCAAGAATTCAACAGTACCAGCTCCTTCGTAATTGATGGCTTTAGCACCTGCGATAGCTGCAGCACCCATCTTTTCTCTAATTTCAGGAGTCAAAGCTGGAGAAGGTGTTTCTTCTACTAACTTTTGGTGTCTACGCTGGATAGAACAATCACGTTCCGACAAGTGGAAAGCGTTTCCGTGAGCATCTCCAAGTACTTGAATTTCAACGTGACGAGGTTCAACTACGAATTTCTCAAGGTACATACCGTCATTACCAAATGCAGCACCAGCCTCTTGACGAGCACTGTCCCAAGCTTTTTGGAATTCAGATGGTTCGTTTACGATACGCATACCTCTACCACCACCACCAGCAGTAGCTTTCAAAATTACTGGATAGCCAACTACCTCTGCAACTTCAAGACCTTGTTGAACTGAGTCAAGCAATCCGTCAGAACCAGGAATTGTTGGTACACCAGCTGCTTTCATTGTTGCTTTAGCTGTTGCTTTATCACCCATTCCTAGGATCATTTCAGCATCTGCACCAATAAATTTAATGTTATTCTCCTCACAAATTTTAGAGAATTTGTCATTCTCAGCTAAGAATCCATATCCAGGGTGGATTGCATCAGAATTTGTAATTTCTGCTGCTGCAATGATTCTTTGAATATCCAAGTATGACTGTGGACTTGGGGCTGGTCCTATACAAACAGCTTCATCTGCAAATTTCACATGAAGACTGTTTTTATCTGCTGTAGAATAAACCGCTACTGACTTAATTCCCATTTCGGAACAAGCACGGATTACTCTTAATGCGATCTCTCCCCTATTCGCAACTAATATTTTCTTAAACACAATGATGGTCGTTTGTTCAAAAAATGGAAAGTTTAAATATCACTTTCCTTAATTATGAAGGGTCAACTAAGAATAGTGGCTGATCATATTCAACTGGAGTTGCGTTATCTACCAAGATTTTAACAATCTTACCAGAAACTTCTGACTCAATTTCGTTGAATAACTTCATAGCTTCAATGATACAAACTACTTCTCCAGATTTAACTGTATCTCCAACCTCTTTAAATTGAGGTGAATCTGGATTTGGTGAAGTATAGAAAGTACCAATCATTGGTGACTTAATCGTAATATAATTATCTGAATTGTCAGATTCTGTAGATACAACTGGTGCAGGAGCTGGAGCGGCAGTTTCAACAACTGGTGCAGCTACAGGAGCGGATGCAACTGGTGCTGCTGCTACAGGAGCTGGAGCTGGCGCAGCTCTAAATAAAGAATTATCTGAAGATGCTGCTGCAACTGTATCCGCATCTCTTTTAATATGTAATTTAATTTCTGAAGTCTCAAGGTTAACTTGATTTAAACCTGAGTTAGCAATAAAGCTGATTAAATCCTTAATTTCTAAAGCGTTCATCTGACATCAAATAGTTGGTCTAACAAAAAAAATATAAATGAAAAGTCGTAAATGAATAATCCTTCATTTACGACTTTTGGTCTATTGTTTAACTCTTTCGGAGTATGATCTATCTTCTGTATTTACCTTAATCACGTCACCTTCGTTGATAAACAAAGGAACTTGAATAATAGCACCAGTTTCCATCGTAGCAGGTTTTGTAGCATTTGTAGCTGTATCACCTTTAACACCTGGCTCAGAATAAGTAACTGAAAGAATAACATATTGAGGCAAGTCTACACCCAATACTTTTTCTTGTTCAGCATGTACAAGAATTTCAACATCTTGTCCATCTTTCATTAAATCTGCATTTTCAACAAGATCCTCTTCAACTGCGATCTGATCGAAAGTTTCCATATTCATGAAGTTGTATCCAAAATCATCCTTGTATACAAATTGATGAGGACGTCTCTCAATACGTGCTGTTGTAATCTTATGTCCAGAAGAGAATGTGTTATCTACTACTTTACCAGTAGAAACATTCTTAAGCTTCGTACGAACAAAAGCAGGTCCTTTACCTGGTTTTACATGTTGAAAATCAATCACCATGTAAAGACCATTGTTAAATTCTAAGCAAACACCCTTTTTAATATCTGCTGTTGTTGCCATTGTAATTCTTATTTATTTCTTAAAATTACCTTTCAATATTAATCTATCGAAGATACAAATATATCAAAGAAAATTAATATGCCCACTTTACATAGACAGAACCCCATGTAAATCCGCCTCCAAAGGCAGCTAAAACGATATTATCGCCTTTATTTAACTTATTTTCGTAATCATTTAAGCACAATGGAATCGTAGCTGCAGTAGTGTTTCCATATCTTTCGATATTCATCATTACTTTCTCTTCCCCTACTCCCATTCTTCTAGCTGTAGCATCAATGATACGTTTGTTAGCTTGATGAGGAACTAGGTAAGCAACGTCATCACTACTCAATTTGTTGCGATCCATAATTTCTGCAGCGACATCAGCCATAGCAGTCACAGCATATTTAAATACTGTTCGACCATCTTGTTTTGCAAAATGTTCTTTTGCCATTACAGTTTCCACAGAAGCAGGCTTAAGACTACCTCCTGCAGGCATTTTTAATGCATCAGGACCATTAACTCCGTCTGTTTTCAAGACAAAGTCCATAATTCCTTCCTCTTCAGTTGTAGCCTCCAACAATACAGCTCCTGCTCCATCACCAAACAGAACACAAGTTGTACGATCTGTATAATCGACAATACTAGACATCTTGTCTGCTCCAACTACAACTACTTTTTTATACTTTCCAGTTTCAATAAACTGAGAAGCTGTAGATAATGCATATACAAATCCAGAACAAGCGGCTAAAACATCATAAGAAAATGCATTTACAGCTCCTACTTGTCCTGCAATGATATTTGCTGTTGCAGGGAAAAGCATGTCTGGAGTAACAGTTGCACAGATGATCAAATCAATTTCCTCTGGAGAAGTATTGGTTTTTTCAAGAACATCTTTAACAGCTCGAACTCCCATATAAGAGGTACCCTTCTCACCTTTAAGTATTCGACGCTCTTTGATACCTGTTCTTTCCATGATCCAAGCATCATTTGTGTCTACTAATTCTTCCAGCTCTTTATTGTCTAGAATATAATCTGGTAGAAATTTTCCTACACCTGTTATGGCTGCTCTTAGTTTAGTCATCTATAAAAATTGTTTACTCCACACAAAAAACTTTAAAGCATTTACTCCAAATCGATGTTCTGACTTGAAATATTTTGACAAATGTAACAGAATTTGACTAAAGTCAGTATCCTTAATTAAGAAATAATAATCTATGATTGATTAATATTTCAGAATACTTAGACTCGAATAGCCTACTGCCACAAATAAAATGCATCAAAATATAAATATATCAGTAACAAATACATTTTTAGCACAACATTGTGAAAAAATTGTAATTTAATCTTTTTGGTAAAAAAAAGAGGTTCTCAGTACAGAGAACCTCTTTCATTATATAAGATATCTTGCAGAATTACTCAGCAATTTCTTCTTCACTGTTATCGATAACAACGTTACCTCTGTAGTATAATTTACCTTCAGACCAGTAAGCTCTGTGCATCAAGTGCGGCTCACCAGTTGTAGGACATACTGCTACAGCTGGAAGAGTTAACTTTTGGTGAGTTCTTCTCTTATTTCTTCTTTGTTTCGATATTTTCCTTTTAGGATGTGCCATTATTTAATCTTTTTTATATCGTTATTTAAGTTTTTTCAATTTTTCCCAACGTGGATCAATAGGTTTATCCTCTTCTTCCTCGTCTTCTTCTATTACATTTCCTGTAGAGAAATAAGCTGAAGTATCATCTTCATCCTCTACTCCATCCATGTAATCTGGATGAATTCTTCTAGTAGGCAAAGCCAACAGAATAAAATCATATAACAGTTGTTGAAGGTCAATTTCTGATTCGTTGAAAGGAATCAGGCATATTTCTTCAGAAATCTCTTCATGACGATCGCCGTATTTGAAAAAGTATTTCTCATTTACTTTCACATCATAATCAAATGGCTCAAGACTTCGATCACAGATCAAAATCACTTTACCAGAGATTTCAATATCAACTCGTATCATCGTAGATGATTTGTCGAGCTTAACTTTAGCAATACAGTTAGCATCTTGTAAATAGTCAACTTCATATTGCTCAAAAAGCTTTAGGTCTACAGGAAATTGGTAATCATGCTTACCTTCTTTTAGACCAAAAACTTCAATCGTAAAATCACTTTTACGCTTCACGACTGTATAATTTAGGGTGCAAATTTACTAATTCTATCTTCTAATGAAAAAAATATCTATAAAAATATTTCGTTCATTCTTCAAAGATAATTATTCTTTCTTAAAAATGTATGAGATCTAGCCTACCTTTTACCTAAAAACATCACTTATCAAATATCTTTGGCTAATTTTGGGCTATTAATTGAAAGAACAAAAATTGTCTATGAGAATATTTTATGAACCATCATTATCTCCAGAGCAAACAACAATCCATCTAAACCAAGATGATTCAAAGCATGCAATCAAGGTTTTGAGATTAAAAAATGGAGATGAAGTATTACTTACCGATGGTAAAGGATATTTTTATGAATCTGTCATTTCGGATTCTAACCCTAAAAAATGCTTATTAGAGATTGTAAAGGTTGAAAAACAAGAGAAAAACCAAAGTTATTCTGTACATATAGCTATCGCGCCTACTAAAAATATGGACAGAATTGAGTATTTTGTTGAAAAGGCTGCTGAATTTGGTATTGACCAAATCACATTCTTTACATCTAAGAATTCAGAACGAAAAGTACTAAAAGTAGATAGAATTGAAAGAATACTAGTTTCTGCAATTAAACAATCAAAAAAGGCTTATTTACCAATTATTTCAGAACTGCAGCCATTTGAAGCATGTTTGAAAAATATACAAGAAAGTGAGCGTTTTATTGCTTATGTTCCTGAAAACCCTGAACATCATTTCTTCAAAGAGTTACCAAAAAGTACGGAGAGTATCATTTTTGTAGGCCCTGAAGGAGGATTTACACCTGAAGAAATTGAATTAGCTAAATCTTACAATGTCAAACCCGTTAGTTTAGGTAATTCAAGACTTAGAACAGAAACTGCAGGAATAGCTTCTTGTCAAATTATTCACTTGAAAAACTTATAACCAATAGATTTATGAAATACATCCGCACACTAATTTTATTGTCTTTATTTATATTCTCTGCTGTAGGAATTTCTTTTGCTCAAAACTCAGCATATAAAATTGCTAAGCTAAAATACAATGGAGGCGGTGATTGGTATGCGAATAAAACGGCTCTTCCAAATCTTATAGATTATTGTAATACATATTTGGGAACAAACATCGCTGTAGAAGAAGAGGTCGTAGAAGTCGGAAGTAATGAGCTTTTCTCCTATCCTTATGTGTATATGACTGGTCACGGTAATGTCGTTCTTTCGGAAATAGAAGCTCAAAACCTTAGAAACTATCTGATATCTGGTGGTTTTTTGCACATAGATGACAATTATGGCTTGGACAAATTCATTCGCATAGAGATGAAAAAGGTCTTTCCTGAATTAGAATTTGTTGAATTACCATTCGATCATCCGATATATCACATGAAATATGACTTCCCAAATGGATTACCTAAAATTCATGAACATGACGGAAAGTCTCCTCAAGGCTTCGGGTTAATATATGAGGGAAGACTTATCTGTTTTTATACTTATGAGTCTGATCTAGGGAATGGATGGGAAGATCAAGTTGTCCATGGAGATCCTGAAGAAATAAGACAACAAGCACTTAAAATGGGTGCTAATATCATCTCATTTGCTTGTATGAACTACTAATTAATCGATCAAAATTAGTCTATTAAAGACCGTAATGATCCCTGCATCTATAAAAAAAGATGTAGGGATTTTTTATATTTTTTATTTGATTTTTAATAGTACATAAAATGTATGTAGTTTGTCTTTAATAATAAAGGCTGAGTATGATTAAGAAGACTAATTACTTTTTTAGAAAAATATTATACCCACAGCTTACTTGGAAAGTAGAAACTGACTCAAAAGAAATTTATTTAACCTTTGATGACGGGCCTATTCCAAGAGTAACTGAATGGGTTTTGAAAACATTGAAAGAATATAATGCAAAAGCTACTTTCTTTTGTGTAGGAGATAATATTAGAAAACATCCAGATGTTTTTAAGAAAGTTCTAAATGATGGACATGCAATAGGGAATCACACATTTAATCACTTAAAGGGTTGGACGACTCTTAATGATCATTACTTTGAAAATATAAGTCTATGTCAATCTGAAATGACTAAATACGTTCAACCTAAAGGAAAACCTCTGTTTAGGCCTCCTCATGGTCAGATTACCTATCCACAAATAACACAGCTTACCGATGAATATGAAATAATTATGTGGCATGTGTTAACCATGGACTACGAAAGTAAGTTAGATGAAGAAAAGTGCTTAGATTCAGCGATTAAAAACACTGAAAAGGGTTCAATTGTTGTTTTTCATGACAGCCTGAAGGCAGAAAAGAACCTTTATTATGTTCTTCCTCGTTTTTTACAATACTTTAAGAATAAAGGATATAAGTTTAATAAAATGCCAACTAATACTATCTAAACTAGTGTTATGCTGTTATGTGTAGTAAGTTGGTTATCAATTGTTAATAACTTCTATTAACGAAAACTAATTGAAAGCGGTAAGTGTATGATTATTTGCAGTTTTTGATGTAAAAAAAGCGTTTAATCACTGTTTTACCCTATGTTTTCACTCTTTAGATGGGTTAGAATCTTTTGATTAAAAAAGGTTTCATCGTAAATTTGAGTGTTTCTTAGATTTAATAAGACATTATTAATATAAAAATAGAACAAGGTGGACTTATTTGAAAAGCTTTTACAAGACAGAGGACCTCTAGGTAGTCACTCGAAATATGCACATGGATATTTTACCTTCCCTAAGTTAGAAGGTGAGATTGCACCAAGAATGCAATTTAGAGGTAAAGAAGTACTTACTTGGAGTTTGAATAACTACTTAGGTTTAGCGAATCACCCTGAAGTAAGAAAAGCTGACGCTCAAGCTGCAGCAGATTGGGGATTGGCTTATCCAATGGGTGCTCGTATGATGTCTGGTAATTCAAATGTGATAGAAGAATTTGAATCTCAGCTTAGTGCTTTCGTAGGTAAAGAAGATACTATGATCCTTAACTTCGGTTACCAAGGTATCATGTCAGTGATTGATGCTCTTCTTGACCGTAGAGATGTAGTAGTTTATGACTCTGAATGCCACGCTTGTATTATTGATGGTTTGAGAATGTTCCCAGGAAAGCGTTTTGTTTTCCCTCACAATAACATCGATAACTGTGAAAAGCAGCTTCAGAGAGCTGAAAAAATTGCAGCACAAACAGGTGGTGCTATCTTGGTAATTACTGAAGGTGTATTCGGTATGCTAGGTGACCAAGGTAATTTGAAAGATATCGTTGCGCTTAAAGATAAATATAACTTCCGTCTTCTTATTGATGATGCTCACGGTTTCGGTACACTTGGTGAAACAGGTGCTGGTGCAGCAGAAGAGCAAGGAGTAACAGAAGGTGTAGATATTTACTTCTCTACATTCGCTAAATCAATGGCAAGTGTTGGTGCATTTGTTTCATCAGATGAGCAAGTAATTGAATACTTGAGATACAATACTCGTTCTCAAATCTTCGCGAAAACTCTTCCAATGCCTCTAGTTGTTGGTAACATGAAGCGTTTGGAAATGTTGAAATCAATGCCAGAATTGAAGAATAAGCTTTGGGAAGTAGCAACTGCTCTTCAAGATGGCTTAAGAGCGAAAGGTTTTGATTTAGGTGAGACTCAATCTCCAGTTACTCCAGTAATGTTGAAAGGTGGAGTGAATGAAGCTACTAACCTAACAATGGACCTTCGTGAAAACTTCAATATTTTCTGTTCAGTGGTTGCATACCCAGTAGTTCCTAAAGATGTGATCATGTTACGTCTTATCCCTACAGCAATGCACAGCTTGAAAGATGTTGAAGAAACAATTGTTGCTTTCGAAGCAGTAAAAGGTAAGCTAGAGAGTGGCGAATACGCTAGATCAGCAGAACCTCAAGTGGCAAAATAATTTTATAATTATACTTAGGAGGCATTGTAAATGTCTCCTTTTTTGTACAAATTCAATTTTTTTACATAGAAACCTTTCTAATACTTCTATAATTGCATAGATTGAAGCATTAAATCGCTGTTTTTTACAAAAAAAAAGGCATTTTTTTAAAATCGCGGTTTAGAATTTAACCAAGAATTTCTATCTTGCTTATTAGAAGTTTCACATAAAACGCTTAAATAATACAGTAATGGAAAAATTTGATCAACTTGTTAAACTAATCGAAGAGACAAAATCTGACGCAGACAAATTCTACAACAGCGACGTTCAAGCTGCAGGTACACGCGTTAGAGGTAAAATGCAAGAAATTAAAAAACTAGCTCAAGATATCAGAGTTGAGGTACAAGACATTAAAAACTCTAAGAAGTAGTCTTATTTCTTATTGAAAAGAAAAGGAGTCCAAATGGACTCCTTTTTTTATATGCTTTGATCTAATCTTTTATTTAAAATGGCGGAGGGCCAGGATCTTCATCCGTGTTATTCATTTTACTGCCTAGCGTAATCGTTTCACCACCACTTGGAGGTGCATCATTTCCAAAATCAGCTTCAGGAGGCATACCCATAGCATCCATTGTATTCATAGATGAAGGGAATGGCTCATTAGCCGCAGGAATTTGTGGAGCTACAGAATCAAATGGTGAGAATCCGGCATCTTGACCACTACCAAAGGCATCTCCATCCCAATCCTCAAATCGGGTATACTTACCAATAAATCGGAGTTTAACATTTTCCAATCCACCATTACGGTGTTTTGCAATAATAACTTCTCCGAGTCCTAAGACTGAGTTACCTTCTTCGTCTTCTGTGATATCATAATATTCAGGACGATAAAGGAAACATACCATATCAGCATCCTGCTCAATAGACCCAGATTCACGAAGATCGGATAGTTGAGGTCTTTTGTCTCCTCCCCTAGTTTCTACGGCACGAGAAAGCTGAGAAAGCGCAATTACAGGTACATTCAATTCTTTTGCTAATTGCTTTAAGGAACGTGATATAAAGGCAATTTCCTGTTCACGGTTACCTTTTGCTGTTCCTGAACCACCACTCATAAGCTGGAGGTAGTCAATTACAATAATCTGAATATCATGCTGAGCTTTAAGTCTTCGACATTTTGCTCTAAGTTCTAAGACAGACAAGGCTGGTGTATCATCAATAAATATTGGAGCCTCTGTAAGCTTAGGTGTTTTATCAATGAATTTCTTCCACTCTTCGTCCGAAAGCTTTCCTGTCTTTAACTTCTCACTCTCAAGCTCTGCTTCAGCTGAAATCATCCTTTTTACAAGCTGAGCAGCAGACATCTCTAGAGAGAAAATAGCTACAGGAACATTAAACTTAACTGCTGCATTTCTAAGGTTAGAAAGTACGAATGCTGTTTTACCCATTGCAGGACGTGCTGCAATAATAATTAAATCGGAACGCTGCCAACCTGATGTTACTCTATCTAGCCAAGTAAAACCTGAAGGAACACCCGTTAAACCATCCGTGTGATCTTTCATAGCCTCAAGTTCTTGAATAACTTCATTCATTACCTCGGGCATTCCTGAGTAGTTCTTACGGATATTCATTTCTGAAACCTCAAATAATCGGGCTTCAGCTTTATCTAGAATTTCAAATACATCTTCAGAGTCACTGTATGAGTCTCTTGAGATTTCATTTGAAATATTTATAAGTGCACGTTTAATCGCATATTCTACTAAGATCCTTGAGTGATGAATAATATTGGCAGAAGAACTGACCTTATTCATCAACTGCGAAATATATGCAGGACCTCCTACTTTCTCTATATCTCCGCCTTTTCTTAATTCATGAACTACTGTCAATAAATCCACAGGTTCAGAACGTCCAAAAAGGGCTTGTATACTCTTATATATTAATTGATGGGCTTCTTTATCAAATGTTTCTACTTTTAATACCTCGATCACTTCGGTCAAAGCATCTTTATCAAGCATCAGTGCTCCAATAACAGCTTGTTCCATTTCATGATCATATGGTCTTTTTAATCCGCCAACAAACTCATTGGCGACAGACTTATTAGCTCTTGAAGGAAATGTTTGATTACTATCTGGTAGTTTTTCGTTCATGGTACAAAAATATGAACTTTAAGACATTTTTTATGATATCCCTTAGGACTCTTTTTTAGAAATTTGTTTTATTTTACACTCTGGGTGCTTAAAATCATTATATCACGATTTTTTGAAATGATAATGATGTTATTTTCAAGTTCATCTTTATGAAGTGAATTTACTATATGTTTGATTCGCTGTTGTAATTTTTAATTTCCATTCTCACTTTAATAAGTAACATTTATGAGAGTTCATTTGATTGCGATTGGTGGTAGTGTAATGCATAATATGGCAATTGCACTAAAAGAAAAGGGATATGAAGTGAGTGGATCAGATGATCTGATATTCGAGCCTTCAAAAAGTCGATTGAAAGAAAATGGGCTATTACCCGAAAAAGAAGGTTGGAACCCTGAAATCATCACAGAAGACATTGATGCGATTATTTTAGGAATGCACGCAAAAGCTGACAATCCTGAACTCAAAAAAGCACAAGAGTTAGGTCTTAATATATATTCTTACCCTGAATATATTTACGAGAATTCGAAATTTAAGCACAGAGTAGTCATTGCTGGAAGTCATGGAAAAACTACAGTTTCTTCAATGATTGTTCATGTACTGAATTATTGGAATATAGATGCTGATTATTTGATAGGTGCAAAAGTAAAAGGACTTAAAAGTTCATTTAAACTAACCAAAGAGGCTCCTATTCTTATCGTTGAAGGCGATGAATATTTGTCGTCTGCCCTAGACCCTAATCCTAAGTTCATTCATTATCATCAACATATTGGTGTAGTTACAGGAATTGCTTGGGATCATATTAATGTATATCCAGAATATGATGGTTATGTACATCAGTTCAAAAGATTTATTGAGAGTACACCTAAAGGCGGTGTGATTCTTTATGATGAAACAGATAAGGAACTATGTGACCAGATCGAGAAATCAGAAGTTTATTTCGATGTTGAGAAAATCCCTTACAATCAAGCTAAACACAAGATCAAAAATGGGACAACTGAACTTACTTTTGGAAAAGGAAAAACAGCCATTAAAGTATTTGGAGAACACAACCTCAAAAATATTGAAGTAGCTCGTCATGTGTGCGAACGATTGGGTGTAAAAGAAGACCGTTTCAAAGAAGCTATAGCAAGTTTTGAAGGTGCACATATGCGTATGCAGCATTTACATTCTTCTGACAGTACTCGAGTTTATAGAGATTTTGCACATGCTCCATCAAAAGTAAAAGCAACTGTTGAAGCTTTCGATAATCAGTTTCCAGAAGATACTTTCGCTCTTCTAGAATTACATACATACAGCAGTTTGAATAAGGATTTCTTATCTGAATATAAAGGGGCTTTAGGCAATGTTAAAGAAGCTGTTGTTTTCTTCAATCCTGATATCATCGCTAATAAAGGTTTAAAAGAAATCACAAAGGAAGATGTTGCGAATGCATTTGACCATTCGAACTTAAAAGTGATTACAAATTCAGATGAATTAAAAGAACATTTGAATCAAGTAAATTGGAATGCCAAAAACCTTCTGATTATGACTTCAGGAAACTTAGGAAACATTGACCTAGAAGAATTGGCAAAAGATATTGCCAAATAATTATATAGAATAGTGAAGTAACAACTAAGCTAGTTATAGTTAAACCTAATAGAAGTCAATTCTATTAGGTTTTATATTAACTTTGAACAAACGAAATATAAAATCATGATTCAGATTGAGAAAGATATATCTATTCACCCATTTAATACGTTCGGAGCAAGACAAAATACTTCTTATTTTTTGAGAATCTCAGATATAGGAGGCCTTCAGAATTTTATTGATAATAAGGGCTTTGAACTAGATCAGATAATGATTTTGGGTGGAGGAAGTAATGTTCTTTTCACCAAAGATTATAATGGAATCATCCTTAAAAATGAGATAAAGGGAATAGACGTTGAAAAGGAAAATGATGAATTCGTTTGGCTGAAAATAGGTGGTGGGGAAAATTGGCATGAACTAGTTCTTTATACTGTAGAAAATAATTGGCAAGGAATTGAGAATCTTAGTCTTATTCCTGGAACAGTGGGAGCCTCTCCTATCCAAAACATTGGTGCTTATGGAGTAGAGGTGAAAGATACATTTGAATCCCTTGAAGCTTTTGAATTAGAAACAGGAACAATTAAATCTTTCACCAAAGACGATTGTGGTTTCGGATATCGTGATAGTGTATTCAAAAGACATCTAAAAGGGAAATATTTTATTACTAGTGTTACTTTAAAACTTCGTAAAACGAATCATGCTTATAATACAAGTTATGGTGCAATTGAGAATATGCTTCAAGAAAAAGGAATTTCAGAATTAAGCCCAAAGACTATTAGTGAAACTGTAATTGCTATTAGAAACTCTAAACTGCCTAATCCAGAAGATATTGGAAACTGTGGTTCATTCTTTAAAAATCCCGTAATCTCAACTGAAGATTATAAATCATTGAAAGAAGAATATCCTAGCATACCTGGTTATGTATTATCTGAAAGCGAAGTAAAAGTACCTGCGGGTTGGTTAATCGATCAATCTGGATGGAAAGGTAAAGTGATTGGGAATGTAGGAACTTATGAAAAACAAGCATTAGTTCTAATAAATGCCACAGGTATGGCTACAGGAGAAGAGGCTTGGAGTTATGCACAGGAAGTAAAACAATCAGTATTCAAAAAATTTAATATTGAAATCAATCCAGAAGTAAATATAATTTAGGAGAGAGAGATAAATATGATGACCATAAAAGAGCGAATTTTTAAGGCTTTTGGGATTGCTTTTACTATTGTTATCATCGGAACAGTGGGATATATGCTACTTGGGCCAGATGATACAACTTGGGATGATGCGCTCTATATGACTGTAGTTACAATTACTACAATTGGTTTTGAAGAGGTCATAGACCAAGAAAAAGTACTATATGGACGATTGTTTACAATGCTCCTTGCCTTTGCAGGTATTGGAAGTTTTACGTACATGGTATCTACTTTTTCAAGCTTGATAATTGAAGGTCATCTCCAAAAGCATTATTCCCAACAAAAAATCATGAAGCGAATGGAACATTTAAGAGATCATTACATCATCTGTGGTATGGGGCGTGTTGGTCAACAAATTGCAGATGAATTATATATTGTAAAAGAAAACTTTTGCTTCTCAGATATTTCAGAGGAAGTTATCGATAAAATGCATGGTTTATACGGTGCAAACGATGGAATTGAGGGCGATGCAACAGATGATCACTTTCTCAAAAAACTTGGTGTAGAAAATGCTAAAGGCATCTTCATTTGTACAAATGATGATAATGTCAATCTGGTGATTAGCCTTTCAGCAAAACAGCTTAACCCCATCATTCGAGTGATCACTATGTGTAAAACTAGTGGTTTTAAGTCAAAGCTGAAATCAGTTGGTGCAGATAAAGTAATCTTACCTCACAAATTAGGTGGAAGTAGAATGACTTCAGAAATGGTAAACCCTAGTGTTTCTTTCTTTCTGGAAAACTTAAAGAATAGAGCTTTAGGAGAAATCAATTTGGATGAATTTTATATTCCAACTGGAGCAGGGAATTTCACTATTGAGTATTTGAAGAAATCGGGTTTAGAAAGAGCTGTTTTTCTAGCGCTTAGAGCTGAAGACAGATGGATGAACTTACCCTCTGATGAGGAAATTATCCATGACCATGATACTATTGTAATGATCTCATCAAATGAAGAAATTAAGCTACTACATGAATTGATGAATAAGAGAAAGTTAGGTAAAGCTTAACTTATCATTATTCAATAGTGTGATATTCTATACCATTTATAGTCAGTAAAAAACCTATTTTTTTAGTAAATGCAACATATAATCAAATATCTAAGAGCTTGTTATCAAACTGATAATCGAGCTCTTAGTTTATATAACTTCTTTTCTAGTAAGGCTGAACAGTCTTTAATTTTATCAGACTCTGAGCTACTAAATTCAGCACTTCCATTTTATCCTATTTCTGAGAATTGGTTAGACAAATCTCTACCCATTTTAAGTACATATTCAAAGGAAAAGGAATTATATACCTGTGCTTTATTTGTAACTGCTGACATTCTTATCGTCAATAAGAAACAAAAAATTGCTGCCCCTCTCCTACTATACCCTTCTGAAATAAACTATGAAGAGCGAGGTGTTAGTCTTACAGGAAAACAAGTCATCATAAATAGTCCATTATTACAATTACTAAAAACTACTGAGGTTGATCTAGCTGATGTACTTCAAAAGTTATCAGATGTATGCCAAGGTAGTCAACTAGAAGTTGAACAAGTACACCAAATTCGAAGTATTCTTTCTGAATATTTCCCAGAGTTAGATACCAAGGAATTACTTCTTTATCCTAAAACCTTAAACAAGAAAGAATTTAAACAAAAACAAGAAGAAGCCGATAATCCTAAAATATGGCCATCTGTAGGGGTTTGTATCTTAAAAAAGTCATCTTCAACTCTTGGCGTTTTAAACGAATTAGAAGAATTAGCTTCCTCCAATGAGTATTCTGAACCTTTAATTGAATTTTTAGAAGGTTGTAAACCTTATCCTGAGAATGATAATAAAGTAGATTCGCTTGTCCCTGTGATACTGAGTAAAGCTCAAGAACAGATTTTTAAGGCTGTTGATCGATTTACCTCAACACTTATTCAAGGCCCTCCTGGCACTGGCAAATCTTTTACAATTTCTGCTTTAGCATCTAATTATGCACTTCATGATAAGTCAGTACTAGTTGTTGCTTCCAATCATCAAGCTTTAGATGTAATTGAAAGTAAGATATCAAATGACTTTGAACTTGAAAATGTCATTGTTCGTGGAGGTGCTGATCGTGATTCCAAAAAAAGTCTGAAAAGTCATCTTAGAGACTTATTGAGAGGAGTAGGAATAGATGAAGTAGAAAAACACGAACTTGATTCGGTTTATATCCAACTTGAAGATTTGAGCAAAAAGTTAGATCAGACCGAGACACTTTTTAAAAAGAATTCCCTACGTGAGGAACAAAGAGGTGAATTAGATGCCACAGAAGAGAAAAATCTACTCGATAAACTCAAACTGATTTATTTAAATTTTCTTCTCCGAAACAAGCACCTTTGGACTCAGGCTTCTCGTTTAGAAAAACTATCAGAAGAGAAGAATGATACCATCCGAAAATTTATTCGAATGAAATCTATGATGTGGCAATATGCTACATTAAAAAATCAACGAAAGATTATTAAAAACTTTCATTCTGGAATAATAGCAAGGACTTTTACTCGCAAAGAAGAATTTTTCGATCAAATCAACTTTTCAAAACTACAGAAACCTTTTCCAATCTGGATTTCTAGTATTAATGAAGTAAGTACAATGCTTCCATTAAGTAAAGACTTATTTGATCTTGTAATTATAGATGAAGCAAGCCAAACCGATATTGCTAGTATTCTGCCCGTACTCCAAAGAGCTAAAAAGGTAGTTATTTGTGGAGACTCAAACCAGTTACAGCATATTTCTTTTCTCTCGGGGAGCAAGCAATCTTATTTAGCGAACAATTATGAGTTAAAAGATCATGAAGTGTCTACTTTTGATTTTCGAAATCTCAGTAGTTTAGAGCTTTTGAATAACCAATTAACCTCTCAAGATCAAACTATTTTTCTTAATGAGCATTACCGTTCTCAACCTTCTATAATTGAGTTTAGTAACCAAAATTTCTACTCAAATGGTTTAGCGATTATGACTAATTCACCTCTGAATGAAGGTCAACAATCGGTACAAATACATCCACTAGATGGTAAAAGAGTAAAATCAGGATACAATAAAGTTGAGGTAGATTTCATATTTGAGAAAATAGAAAAAATCATTGAAAATGAAGCTGATCTTCCTTTTGAGATTTGTCAATCAATAGGAGTACTTTCTCCTTTTAGGGAACAGATTAATTATATACAAAAAAGAATTCTTAAAGAGTTTCAGTCTAAAGATATTCAACGCCATAAAATAGTTGTTGGAACACCTCACTCCTTTCAAGGGGAAGAAAAAGATATAATGTTCCTTTCATTTTGTTTAGATCAAAAAACACATCCTTCAGCTTTTATTCATTTAAACAAAGAAGATGTATTCAATGTATCGATTACAAGAGCTAGAGCTGAACAACATATTGTGCATTCTTTAGATCTAAATTCATTAAATGAAAAACACCTAATGACAAAATACCTTAGGTCTATCTCAGAAGTAAATACTCATTCCATTGAGAACAATGAAACCGATCAGTTTTGGGAGGAAACAAAAGAAATGCTGACAAATCTAGGGATTAAGACTATTCACTCATCTTACATCATCGCAGGTATAGAATTAGACTTGGTATTTGTTCATAAAGAAAAATGTATTTGTATTGATTTGATAGGTTATCCGGGTGCATTTTCAGAAAGTTTCCCGAGTAGTTATTATAAAATATTGAAAAGAGCAGGAATAGATGTCTTCCCCCTGCCTTATTACACTTGGAAAAACAATAAACAAGTAATAGAAAATCAAATTAAAGATTTATTGAAGTAATAAGTTAATACATAGTAGTTTAGTCGTAATTGAATCTATTTATTGGTTATGATTCTAGAAATACTAAATTGAAATAGTATTAACCATCATTGCTTATGAAAATTCTCGATCTTCTTTTACGAATAGCGATTGCTATAATTCTACTTCAAACTTTATTCTTCAAATTTACTGGACACGCAGAATCTGTATATATTTTCTCTACCCTTGGAGCAGAACCATTTGGACGAATAATGGTGGGGACTCTCGAACTTGTGGCATCAGTCTTAATCTTTATACCCAAGACTAAGCTTCACGGTATAATAATGGTTATAGGTTTAATGTTTGGAGCGTTAGCTTCTCACCTATTTACACCATTAGGAATTGTAGTAGAATGGGATGGTCAATCTGATGGAGGAACATTATTTAGTCTAGCACTTTCAACATTTATTATGGCTATCTGTTACTTGGTATTTTTTATGCCGAGAAAGATAAATGAATTATGGCGACTTTTTTTAATGAAACCCTCATCAAGTATTTAAAAAATAAAAAAAGCCTGTATTTAATATACAGGCTTTTTACTTAACTGAGTAGTAGACTAGCTCTAATCAAGTAATGTGATTGTTGTTTCAGACTCAATAGTCATTGGAATAGTAACACCTTGTGCACTGATTTCCATAGATAAATCTTGCTTGTTAATAAACTTTTTAGCCCAGTTATTTTTATTAAGAATAGCTTCATAAGTAGCTGTTCCTTCAAGTTTACTTACCTGAGCACCATTTAATGACTTCGGTTCAGCAGCGGGTGAATACACAACCTTCGCATTCAACTGTTCAGCAGATGTATAAGTCCAAGTAACATCAACAATACCTGGTATATTTGTAATATCATCCATTTGTTCAGACCAAGTATCACCTACACTTACAGCATTCTCGGGGAATGAAACCAAAGCAGATTTAAAACTATCTTTTATCGTTTTTTCTCCAAATGATTGCTTTAACATTCCTTCAATTTGCATTTTCATTGATGCATCAACCTCAGAAAGTAAAGCATCATGGATTTGCTCAAGCCCTTCAACTTTTGTGATTTCACCTCTATCTGATAATTCAATCGTAAAAGGCTTTTTCATCATAAGTTTAAAAACACTATTCATTGGGTTAGAATTTTCTTCCCCTGCCTCACTATCAACAACTACAGATCCCATTTGAGAAACTGTAGACATTTTCATACGATCATAAGTCATAGAAACTTTACCTCCAGTTGGTAATACCTCTAGCACTTCCATAGTATAGTCAGCTTCAATAACTTGAGTGATAGACATGATCTGTCCCATTACTTGCTGATCAATAGCTTGGTTAGACTTCTGAGTAAATGAATATTTCTCTCCTTTGACAAACTTATAACGTAAATTTGATTGAGCTAAAGTCACAAATTGAGAGAACAATCCTAAGGTTAAGACTAAGAGTATAAATTTTTTCATTGTTTAATATTGTTTTGTTTAAAAAAATATGTCTATTCTGAATTTTTATATTAAAATTGGTCGTGTTTCATCGTTTAATCAAAGTTCTTTCCAATAGACAGTTGCAATACTTTACTACCTAAATCTCCATCAATACTTTCATAATACTGGGAAGTGCCAACATTATATCTTAGGGTTAAATTATATTCTTTGATATCTACTCCTAGACCTAATGAAAGCCCTACAGTCGGGGTTAAATTTTCTGCTTCATTTAAATTTGAAGAAATGCCAATTTCTTGATTTGGAAGAGGTAATTCTATAGCAGGTCCTAACTGCATATTTACAGTTTCTAAAAAATATATTTTTAGTAAAAGTGGTAAGGCTATCTTTTTATGAAAAATAGTATTTCCTTGATAACTCCCTCCTTCAAGGGAATACATTAACTCTAAAAGAAAGGCCATATCTTTATTAAATCTTGCATTTAGATAACCTCCGAGATGAAAACCTGTAATATCTTCAAATTGGTATGTATCACTCTTTATTGAAGAATGATTTAAACCAAGTTTAAAACCCAGAACATTATCAGAGTAAAATGACAAACGGCCAGTACCTAATTGAGCATCTTGTGCGAAAGAATATAAATTTTGAAAAAATAGAAATACAAAAAATAGAATATAAATTCTCATAGTTTATGGTATTGGAATCATAGGTTCTTAAAACAATTTAAATAGAAACTATGAATCTGAGGGCAAGTTATTCTTTTTTAACGATTTCGAGTCTTTGTTGAAGGTTTTCTTTTTGAATGATAGCTTTTTCAATCCATTCATTTATTTGTTCAATGTTATTTGTCATAGGCTCCCAGCTGATTTCATGACCTCCATTAGCTACAGAATATATAGTGAACGGTTTATCTAAAGCTTCTAATTTATCTGTAATAGCTTTAGAACCATATAATATGAGGAAGCCTCTTTTATCTTCTGTACAAAAATGGTGAGGGGCAGAACCATAAGGAACTAGTTTGTCTGAAGTTCCATGAAAAAATAGACTTGGAATGGCATTATTTTCAGTTATATCTTGAATGTGTGTGATAGCCCCTGCCAATGAAATTAATCCAGCAAATTGAGGCATTACAGTAGGTGCATCAACTCCATAAGCTGCGTGTAAAACTGCTTCAGCCCCTGCACTACTACCTAACATTACAATCTTATTTCTTTTAATCCCTACTTCTGTGTCTAGATAGTCAAGGCAAGAGTTTATATCTTGAACAGCAAATCTAAAAGTTTGAATTTTATCCGCCTTGGGTGTATCACAATCAAATCCTTTATCTTTTCTGGTAAGTCTATAACTCATACTTGCAGTTTGAAAGCCTTCTTTAGCCAAAGTCTCACAAAATTCAACAATTCTAGGATTTCGGAAACTACCTCCCATAAATCCGCCTCCATGCATTACTAAAACAGTTATATCTTTTCTTTCTTGCCTTGAAGGCTCATAAATATCTACAAAAAGTGAATCTCCTTTTGAAATAGCGTAAAGATATTTCTCAGGATGGATTTCTTGTCCAAATAAAACAAGTGATGAAAAGATTAAGGCGGTAATCAGAAATACCTTTTTCATAAAGTTGAAATGTTAGTCAGTATAAAAACAAAAAAAGGCACCCTAAGGTACCTTTCTTTTATAATTAAATTAGTAAGCTAAGTTTGGACTAAGCCATTTTTCAATCACTTTTAAATCCATATCTTTTCGCTTAGCGTATTCTTCAACTTGATCTTTCTGAATTTTACCTAATCCAAAATACTTTGATTCAGGATGTGAGAAGTACCAACCACTTACAGACGAAGCTGGGTACATCGCAAAACTCTCAGTCAGTTTAATTCCAATATTGGCTTCTGCATTCAGTAAATCAAACAGTTTTCTCTTTTCTAGATGATCTGGACATGCAGGATAACCTGGAGCAGGACGAATACCACTATACTTTTCTTCGATCAAAGATTCGTTATCTAAAAGTTCATCTTTGTCATAACCCCAATATTCTTTTCTTACACGCTCATGAAGAAGTTCTGTAAATGCTTCTGCAAAACGATCAGCAATTGCTTTCACCAAGATAGAATTGTAATCATCTAGTTCTGCTTCATATTTCTTAGAAATTTCATCAGCTCCAGTGATTGTAACAGCAAAACCACCAATATAATCACGTTTTTCGGTTTCCTTAGGCGCTATATAATCTGCCAAAGAGAAGTTAGGTGAAGTTTTAGCCTTTTTGTTTTGCTGTCTCAGATGAGAAAGTGTTTGTATGGTCGCTTCTCTGTTTTCTTTAAAGAAAATCTCAGTATGAGAAGGGTTATCAGGCATCGGGATTTCCTCAATATTATAATCGTAAACCTCAATATCATCATGGTTTACTGTATTGGCTGGGAAGAATCCAATGACAGCCTTAGCCGTTAACAATTTCTCAGAAATAATCTTTTCAACCATTTCTTGAGCATCTTTATACAATCTGCTAGCCTCCTCTCCTACAATTTCATCTTTAAGGATAGCAGGGAATTTACCAGCTAATTCCCAAGATTGGAAGAACGGTGTCCAATCGATATAACGTTGGATTTCCTCTAGTGAATAATCATCGAAAGTTTTAGATCCGAAGAATGAAGGCTTATTGATATTTGTATTTTCCCAATCAATTTTCACCTTGTTCTTTCGAGCATCTTCAATAGAGATATATTTCTTATTTGATTTACGCTTTGAATGATCTTCTCTCAATCGAGCATATTCATTTTTGAAATTCTCATAAGCTTCTTCATATACACCTTCAGTTTCAGATGTAAATGCACTCGCTACAGGAACAGATTTAGAGGCGTCCAAAACATGAATCACAGGACCACTATATACAGGGTCAATTTTAACTGCTGTGTGAATTCTTGACGTAGTAGCACCACCAATCATTAAAGGAATTTTAAGTCCTTTACGCTCCAATTCTTCAGCTACATAAACCATTTCATCAAGCGATGGAGTAATTAGACCACTCAATCCGATCATATCTACATTCTCCTCTACAGCTTTAGCAATAATCTGCTCAAGAGGAACCATCACACCCATATCAATTATTTCGAAGTTGTTACAAGCTAGTACAACTCCTACAATATTTTTACCGATATCGTGTACGTCTCCTTTTACTGTAGCCATCAAGATTTTTCCCGCGCTACTTTTTCCTGAAAGTCCAGGGTTATTTCTCTTTTCCTCTTCAATAAATGGAATCAAGTAGGCTACAGCTTTCTTCATTACACGAGCCGATTTAACAACTTGTGGCAAGAACATCTTTCCTTCTCCGAAAAGATCACCTACGATATTCATTCCATCCATCAGAGGGCCTTCAATTACTTGAAGTGGGCGATCAAACTTCTGCCTTGCTTCTTCAGTATCCTCATCTATAAAGTCTACAATACCTTTTACTAGCGCATGAGAAAGACGCTTTTCTACAGGAGCTTCACGCCAAGAAAGATCAACTTCTTTTTTCTTACCATCCCCTTTTACAGTTTCAGCAAGTTCAACAAGTCTTTCTGTCGCATCATCTCTTCTATTGAGTAATACGTCCTCTACGCGTTCTAGTAGTTCTTTAGGAATCTCTTCATAGACCTCAATCATACCAGCGTTTACAATACCCATATCCAAACCTGCTTTAATTGCATGATAAAGGAATGCTGAGTGCATTGCTTCACGAACTACATTGTTACCTCTAAAAGAGAAAGAGACATTACTGATACCTCCACTCACTTTCGCATGAGGAAGATTCTGTTTGATCCAACGTGTAGCCTCAATAAAATCAACACCGTAATTATTGTGCTCATCAATACCTGTAGCAACAGTAAGTACGTTAGGGTCAAAAATGATGTCTTGTGGAGGGAAATTAACTTTCTCTACTAATATATCATATGATCTCTTACAGATTTCAATTCTTCTTTGATAACTATCCGCTTGCCCTGTTTCATCAAATGCCATGACTACTACAGCTGCTCCATATTTCTTTACCAGTTCTGCCTTTTTAATAAACTCTTCTTCTCCCTCTTTCAAAGAAATTGAGTTTACAACCCCTTTACCTTGTACACACTTCAGACCAGCTTCAATTACTGACCATTTTGAAGAGTCAATCATAATTGGTAAACGAGCAATATCTGGTTCAGATGCAATGAGGTTTAGGAATCGGGTCATGGCTTCCTCAGAATCCAACATCCCTTCATCCATATTTACATCAATCATTTGTGCACCACCTTCTACTTGGCTACGAGCAACCTCCAAAGCTTCATCGTACTTATCTTCTTTGATAAGTCTTTTAAACTTCAACGAACCAGTAACATTTGTACGCTCACCAATGTTAGCAAACATACTATCTTCTTTGATAGAAATAGGTTCTAGTCCAGATAGGTGAAGTACTGCATCTTCTTCAGGAATTTGTCTTGTTTCATGAGGACTAACTACTTCAGCAATTTTCTGAATGTGATCTGGTGTAGTACCACAACATCCACCAATAATATTTACTAGACCATTACTAGCAAAGCCTTCAATAATTTCTGCCATCTCCTCTCCTGTTTGATCGTATTGACCAAATTCGTTTGGAAGACCTGCATTTGGGTGTGCTGAGATTAGACAATTAGAGACTCTTGAAAGTTCTTGAACATAAGGCCTGAGAAGATCTGCACCTAAAGCACAGTTCAAACCTACACTAAACAAGTTTGCGTGTGAAATGGAATGCCAAAATGCTTCTGCAACCTGTCCAGAAAGCGTACGACCACTCGCGTCAGTAATAGTACCAGAAACCATTACAGGAAGTCTTTTACCATAGCTTAGATTTGGAAATTCATCAGTGATTTCAACATTACCTTTTTCTTGATCATCAAAATACTTTTCGATCGCAAATAAAGCCGCCTTACAGTTTAGCGTATCAAAAACCGTTTCGACTAGAAGTAGATCACAACCACCTTCTACTAATCCTTTGGTCTGTAAATAGTATGCATCTACAAGTTGATCGAAAGTAACGGCACGATAACCCGGATCATTCACATCTGGGGAAATGGAAGCTGTTCTGTTTGTAGGTCCCATAGAACCTGCCACATATTTAGGCTTAGAAGGATCTTCCGCTGTTAATTCATCAGCTACTTCTTTGGCTATTCTTGCAGATTCATAGTTAAGTTCATAAACTATATGTTCAAGCTTATAATCTTCCATGGCTATTGTTGTACCACTAAAGGTATTGGTTTCAACAATATCTGCCCCTGCCAAGAAATACTGTCTATGGATATCCTTAATAATATCTGGACGAGTAATAGACAATAAATCGTTGTTGCCTTTAAGGTCAGATGGATGATCAGTAAATCTATCTCCTCTAAAATCTTTTTCTTCTAATTTATGGCGTTGGATCATAGTACCCATTGCACCATCCAAAATTAGAATACGTTCTTTCGCTAAGTCTTTGATGTCTTTTTTCTCCATGCTTGCAGTCAATTCATATTTTGACACACTAATTATACAGACGCATGTGAAAACAAACAATAGAAAATTCTTGATTGATTACTAGCAACTTACATATACTTTGTAAGTAGTTTTTGGTCATAAAAAAAAGGGCAAGAAAGCCCTATTTAATCAAAATAAATCTATGATTGCTTTCACCTATCTTCCTCAGACACCTCTGAGCCGGGAATTGGCACCAAGCATGTAAAGCTTCTTGGTTGCCAAGGCATCATTGAGCCCGGTCTCTCCACCTTTCAGGATAAGTGGTACAAAGATATGTAATCAATCTTATTATTAAAATTTTATTATTGAGAAATGTAATTTCACTTAATTAATTTCTCCAATTTTGTCCTTCTCCCACAGGTTCTTTCTGTATATTCATCCAAATTCGATATTGTTCTTGTGGATCTTGGTAATTAGAACGATATGACATTACAATTTGTGGGTTACTAAATGGCTTAAAGTTATTTTTTAATTCCATTGCCCATCTTTGATTTTCGGTTTGCATATTTTTCAATGCTAAGAAAGTTGCTTTAAACTCTTCTTTGGTTTCTGGAAATGGAAAAATATCAACTTCATCCAAGTAAACTGTCATTTCGGATAAAGGTACTTTAATGAATAAATGATCCTTACCTTCAAACTCAGGTAAAGCCACCTTTACTGTTTTATATCCTTGAAAACTCACTTGAATACTATCTACAGGTTTGATCAGCATTTCTGCTCTACCATCTCCTTTCGTAATAGCTCCTGTTCTTCCTGCCAACACATGCGCTCTGTTCAACGGACGCCCTGTTTCTTTTTCGTAAACAATTACTGTTAATTTATCAGTCTTAGCTTGGTCTTGAGCAAAAGATGGGAAATAAAAGAATAGTCCTACTATGACTAAGGTTATATAATTGATGTTTCTTCTCATAAAAATCTGATTCTATATTGAAGTAATTTGCTAGTAAAATATCATTATCGGAATAAATTTAACAGTATTACTGTTTGTTGACTTTAAAAGTCATAAATTCTCTTAATGGGTTAAAACATAAGTGAATAACCTAATCAAGTAAGGTTTTGTTTTTACAGCTATAAAAAAAACAAAAAAAGGCCATAAGATTTAACTTATAGCCTTTTATACTTTAATAGAAAATCTAAGCGTATGACTCTTCTATTGTATGTACCTTTTGATTGGGTGTGAATCTAGTATATTGTCTTACTTCAGTCCAATTTGTGTATTCTAAACCTTTTTCTTTCAATCTATCAAGAGTTTGAATAGATGGCCATGACATATATGGATATTTAGGCTCTTTGAATTGTGGTATTGGAATAATTGCTTCTTTATTATCAAGCTTGTGGAAATACTCATTAAACTGTTTCATCGCAACATGCATAAAGTTATACATGATAGTTAAATGAGAATCTTTCTTTCCTCTTTTTATTGGAGTCTGAATTAAAATGTCACCACAATCAATGTCAGCTGTAAGCTCATGTAGTGTTGATCCATAAACTTCTTCATCAGATTCCATTAGGTGTACAAATGGTTCTACTCCTCTAAAGTCAGGAAGAAGTGATGGATGAATATTGACAATTGATACTTTAGGCATATTGATAAAATCTTTTTTCAAGATTTGATCTAAGCCACAAGAAAGGAAAACATCTGTTTCAAGATTTTTCAACTCATCAATAGTTTCTTTCTTATTAAAGTTGTCTGATTCAATGATTTTGAATCCATACATTTTAGAAAGCTCTTGAACGGAGTATAGTTTATCTTCTTCTTTTCTGAATATATTTAAGATTGATGCAGCCAAAGGAATAAAAGCCGCTAAACCTAAATAATAAAAAATGAAGGAAGAATTAAATCGTTTAAACATGAATCTCAATCCCTTCAAATCGTTGATAGTAACTCCATCAATTTTCATGTCTTTTTTTGAAAAAACAACTGCTTTTATAGGCAATTTATATTTTCTCAACATTAAGTTCAAAGCTAACACCGCCACATAAGATGGTGAGCACCCGTATACAATGTTCATAAAAAAATTAGAATAGTGATATGTAAATGATGCCCGAATATAGCAATGTTGGTATTTAAATAATAAAATAATACAATTATTTAATGTTAAGTGAATGATTTTTCATTAATGAAATAAATTGTATTAAATCTACAATTCTTACAAAATCAAAATATTTTAAAGTATGTAAACCTGTATATGAGTAAGATACGCCGCTGTTTGTTTACAAATAGGTTAAAAGAAAGTAGTATCTAGCATAATTATGAAATAACCTATTCTGAGATATGTATAGAAACCTAATTACTGCTGCACTTATTGCTAATATCCTATCGATTGAAAAAGAGTTAATTCTTAATTCGCCTCAGCAAATCATAAAATCAGAAGAAGCTATTCAGTATTCATTTTCAAGAATAGAACTTGAAACCATAATTTTAGAAATTGAGGATGAATATCATCTCAACCTAATTGACCTTAATAGGGACCGAGTGTCTAATTTGAATGACCTATTTTATATCTTAAACCAATCTGAAGAAGTTACCCCATAAAAAAAGCCTTTCAAATATCTAAATCTGAAAGGCTTTTCGTATTGCATATGTCTTACCTTAAGGAAGCATATTCTTAAACTGTTGATATGTTGTTATTCCTCCTTCAGTTCTTTCACACCCTTGTGCATCAGCTTGACTTCTGATATCTGAAATCCTACTGTCATTCGACGGGTGAGTACTTAAAAATGCAGGAGTTGAAGATTCAAAATTTGGATCACTTTCCATTTTTTCAAAGAATCCAGCAGCACCGCCACAATCATATGAAGTAGATTTAAGGTACTTTACAGAAAACTCATCTGATTGAGCTTCTTGGTCTCTACCAAACTTCAAGGTAACAAGAGAAGTGGCAATCTGAGCAAGTTGTTGTTGATAGTCTGCTGAATTACCTAAGAGGATCTCAAGTAATATAGAGATACCGTATTGTCTTTGCATTGCCTTAGAAGAATGTCTTTTTTCAGCATGGGCAATTTCATGTCCAATAACCCCTGCCAAATGATCTTCATGGTCTAAGTATTGAATCAAACCTTTATGTACATAAATATAACCACCTGGGGTTGCAAATGCATTCAATACATCGTTGTCTATGATTTTAATCTGATCATAAGCAAAAGTATCCTTGTACTTAATTTCGGGTGAAGCTAAAATATCATCAAGTATTCCTCGAAGGTAATTATAAGCATCTGGGTAATCATCTTCAGATAAAACAGGGTAAGTTTGTGGATCTGAAAGGATTTGATCATTGACCTGTGCTCCTAGAGCTACATCATCTTCAATACTAAATAAAAAAACACCATCTTCTCCGCAAGATGCTGTAAAACTCATAATGAGTATAAATGATAAGATTTTTGAAAAGTGTTTTAACATAATAGGTCTGATATATTTAATATACTTCTCAAGAATAAGTGTTATCAACTTATAATGAACCACTTAAACTAAGCCTAAAATTACATTTTATTTTTCAGAATCATTGAAAAGCTCATCTATTTTACTTTCAATTCCTCTAAGTTTTTGTTGACAGTATTTAATCAACTCGTTTGCTCTTTTTACTTTTCCTTCTAATTGGTCTATAGGAATCTCATTATCTTGAATTAATGACTGAATGGAAAGTAGCTCTTCCAATGCTTTCTCGTAGCTTAATTCATTATTATCCTCTTTCATATTTATCTACTGTTGAATAGAGTCTCTTTCCCGAAATATGTGTTTCTAATTTATCACCTTTATTAATCTTTGTTTCTTCTACAATCTTCTTACCATTAATCAAGGAAAGAGAAAATCCTTTTTTGAATAAGGCTCTCGGATCCATTTCTTTAATCCTCCAAGCAATATTCTTTAACCTTTCATTTTCTAGGTAAAGAATATGTTCAGACTTCATTTTAAGACCATCTTCAACTCCTTTCAATTCATATAATTGATTTTGGATCAATTGATTCGATTGGTTTTGAATCATTGACATTAATTTATCTAACTGCCAATTTTCTTCCAGCAACCTATTCTGTATTGTTCTTTCTATTGAAATTAAAGACTGCAATAGTTTTTCTTCATATGAAAGCATATCTTCTATAAGATAAGAAGCAACCGCAGTAGGTGTTTTTAATGATTTATGAGATATAATATCGACAATTGTTTCATCTATTTGATGTCCAATACCACAATAAATGGGTAGTTTCGTAAGTGCTATCGTTTTTGATAAATCATAATGATTAAAAATCTCTAAATCTGATTTAGCTCCTCCTCCCCTAATTAGAACAATAGCATCAAATTCATCTACACTAATTTTCTGAAGTTGATCTTGGATTGCTTGAATTGCATTTTTTCCCTGAACTGTGGCTTCAAATAATTCTGTATAAAACTTGTAACCATAGGAATTATTAGTCAGTTGATCCAAAAAGTCTTTCAGACCAGCAGCATTTGAAGAAGAAATTATAGCAATCTTTTGGATTACTTTAGGGGGAATTAATTGCTTCTGCAAAAATAAAAAGCCTTCTTCCTGTAGCTTTTTAAGGTTCATTTGCTTTCTTAAAGCCATTTCCCCTATTGTGTAAGCTAAATCAAGGTCATTTACTCGAAGTGACATTCCATAAACTTCATGGAATGTAACCCATACTTCAATTAATACTTCTTTTCCCTCCTCAATAATCCATGAAAACTCCTCTTCCCCAATTTTTTGAAGAAGAATTTTATAGGTATCCTTCCATATATTTGCCTTTATCTGAGCAACAAGAAAATCTTCCTTTTTCTGTACTAATTCCAGATATAAATGTCCATTCTTTTCTTGAACTCTAGCAATTTCTGCGGTAACCCAAATACTTGTCCCTATTTTCTCAATATGCTTTTTAATACTTTTATTGAGTTGTAATAAGGTAAATGTTTGTTTGTTACCACTCATCTTCCTCTTCGTCTTCGTATAAAAATTCATTATACGCTCGTTGAAGCTCTGCTAAAGCATGTCTATCATTTTCTTTCTGACAAATTAACAAGCCCTTCTTATAGATACTCTCTGCTTTTTCTTTATCACCCAAATCTAAATACAACTGAGCTGCATGATAATATGTACCAGTATAATTTTCATGCTCAAACAATAATCTATCGTAATATTTCTTAGCCTCAGTAGGCTTAGACTCTAAATATTCATTTGCTATTGCGTAAATAAGGAACGGATCATTAGGCTCTTCCTCTAGAAACGCAAAAAGTTTATTCAACCTTTCCTGATTCATTTCGTTAAATGTTAACTATAAATATTTGACAAAAATGATAATATTTAGACATCAGTTGCAAATTGTCATAGAACTTATGTTCTTCAATAGTGAACTCGCATTCTAATATTATTGCTTTTTAGATAGCTATATCTTTCAATTACGGATTAAAAAAATGAAGAAATTACTCTATAGTGTCCCTTTATTATTGTTTGTAGCCTTAATGGGCTGTACACAAGAAACACAGAACCGTTTCAGTAGAGGCGTACAAAATTGGACAGGTACTGATGGCGTTTTAGAAGTATACGCTGGTGATAAATTGGTAAAAAAGTTTATTAAAATTGATAAACTTACAACCTCGAAAAGTACTGAGGGTAAATCAGATCGACCTTATCGTTATGGATATGGTATATATGATGAGAATATGAATGGAGTAAAAGATCCAGGTGAGAAAAAAGTCTATTTTGAATTCTCAGATTATTCTACTTCATATATATTCTATGAAAACCCTAAGTAATAGAATCTATATTCGTATAATTAAAAATCCCCTATTCTTTTCAGAATAAGGGATTTTTTGTTTTAATGTTCCGATATTTTATAACTAATAGATAGTCAGTATCATCAATCTTGCTTTTATAAAAACTAACTTTTTCAATTGAAAATCAATTCGTAAAATTATATACCATCTAATTCTTAATAGATAGATAGTATAATGCCCTTTAAATAATTATATTTGTCATGATTTTGGCCCCATGGTGCAACTGGATAGCATGCCGGTTTCCGGAGCCGTTGATGTGGGTTCGAGTCCCGCTGGGGCTACAACTAAACGCTGTAACACATTGATATGTAAATTGTTATAGCGTTTTATTTTTATTTAGGGGACAATATAGGGGGACATTTCCTAATATGTATAAAAACCACCTATTAGACAGATAATCAACACAGTATAAGTCTCAGTATTCTTTAAATAAAGGTATAGAAGTTAAGGTAAATACCAAAATAAATCACTTTCCCCAATATTCAATTTCATAATCAATCTTTTTTAGCTCAAAACATACAATTAAAAGTAAGAAGGTTAAATCACAAGCTTTCAATTAATAGTCTGTACTAAAACATCATTTATAACCTTCTATTAAATACCTAATATTTAATCTAAGGTACTAATTTAGTACTATAATCAAACCAAGAGGAATCACTCCCTAAAGTATTTAAAAACATAAACCTTTAGGTAAAGCTACTCTTTAACAAAACCCCGATAATAAAATAAATGAAAAGAGGAAAAAGTATAAACACCCACATCCCTAATCCTGATCAAGACTCCGTAAGAATAAAAACTGTTAGTAATAGTGTCATTAGAGCTTATTGTTTCCCTAGGCACCTCATTGAAAATGTAAAAAACTACTTACAAAGGGAATCTGCCAATCTCTATTACTTATTTGGCTATGATGAAAAGTCACTGGAGCCATGTATTTACATTGGAGAATCTGCCGATACATATAGGCGTTTAAAAGAGCATATACAAGAAGAGAGAATTGATTGGAACTTTGCTTTTGTTTTCGAATCATTAACGGAGAAAGACTTAGATACTACAGCTACTCGTTTTCTAGAATCACATTCATATAAATTAGCATTAAGTATAGGGAGATACAAGCTAGTCAATAGAACAAAACCACATCAACCTCATATAACAAGGGGACAAAAAGACTGTTACCTTGATTGCTTTGATATAATTAAACTTTTAATGAATGATGCTGGGTATTTAGTCTTCAAATCAATTACTGACACTGAAGATGATATGACATTTTACCTTAAGCATAAAACAACATCTGGAGCTAAAGGACAACCATCAAGTCAAGGTTTTGTCGTTTTCAAGGGCTCAGCTTTTACAAAAACATTTACGAAAAGTCTATACTCTTCCCATAAATTACTACATAGACAACTAGTGAAAGATGGATTACTTTTAGATAAAGGTGAACATTATATATTACAAAAAGATTATATATTCCCAACTCCTTCTACCGCTGGGCAAGTTATTACCGGTACAGTTGGAAATGGATGGCAATTATGGAAAAATGCTACAGGACAGACGTTGAGAGAAGCAATGGAGGGTACTGATTATAAATAATTTTTATTACTACAAACTTATTAAGTATAAGGTACTTGGTTATTTAGAACCCAGCAATGGTTTTTATTAAATCTGCTGGGTGTTTTTTTAGTAAAATGATTATTTCTATTAGTCTTATTTATACTCGTGAACTATTTCACAACAGTATAAGTAGGCAACTCCCTGCCATGGATTTATGGCAGGGAAATAGCTCTTTGGTGATACATGTTAATGATAACCTTGTTCTTATCAATTATGAATTTCGTTACCACATAGTCATAATCTAAGAGGCAGTTGATTTTTTTACTGTAATTATTTTTTTCTTTAGATCAATATCTGTTGAAGCGATTATTCTTGATGAATTTTATGGCAAGAACACTTACTTTAAAAGTAACTAAAGTGAATTTTTGAAATAATATAGGCTTTATTTAAAGACATATTTAACAAATGGTTTAGATTATTACCCATAATACTAACTATGATTTTGACACGATTTATAGGCATTTTATTCATTATTTTTTTCATAGGTAGCCCTCAAATAATTATGGCTCAGCACACCTCTGAAAATCAATCTAAAGAGGAAGGGAAGGAAGAAAAACATCATCACACATTTTTTGAAAAGGGATCTATTACGTTAGGAGTAGGAGCTGCATTATCTTCGGAATTAGGAACTGTGGGTATCAATGGAAGGTTGTATTACAATATTGGCGAACATATCTGTTTCGGCCCTGAATTCACTTATTTCAAAAAGAATGAGATAGAATTGTATGATATGGACTTTGTCTTTCATTATATTTTTGAAACTCCTATTGTAGGCATCTACCCAGTAGTGGGCTTAAATTATACAATCGAAAAAGAGTTGGACCATCATCATGAAGAAGATGCATTTGGTGTGTTATGGGGAGTAGGTGTACACAGAAATATAAAAAACATTACCATACTTGGAGAATTTACCAGAGTGGAAAGCAGTTTGAGTGATTCTTTTGTTAGTCTAGCAATCTTGTATACATTTTAAAGTAAATATGGAAGAAATTAAAAATATATTTTGGATAATTGCCGAAATAATTGAGGTTGTAGCAATGACAATATTAATTTATGGATTTCTTAAGGTATTTATAAAATTTATATGTATTGAAGGAAAAGATATCACAAAAGTTGATATATACTATATTCAACGAATAAGATGTCAGATTGGGATTTATATATTACTTGCGCTTGACTTCTTAATCACATCTGATATTATTTTCACTCTCAGTGAGCTTTCAGAGGAACAAATGATTTCCTTAAGTTTATTTATTGTAACTCGAATAGCAATCGGTTATTTCTTAGGGAAAGAAATCAAAGAATTAAGTGAAGAAAAACAAGATGAATAATTAATGGAATGGTATGCCCCTTTAACAATTTTACCAGCAATAGGTTTAATCATTATGTCTACGAGTGGGTTTATTGTAGCACTCAACAATGAACTTACGCAACTTGAACAATTAAAAGAGAAGAATATTCCAATTATTAGAGAAAAGTTAAAACAATTGAAACGTTTAGGGGTCGCTAATGCTTGTCTTTATGGAAGTGCCCTTATTTTTTTATTATCTGGTTTATCAAAAGCAATCTTTCAACATGAATATATATTTAAAATGATGATGATAATTGCTGTCATATTTACTACAATAGCATTATTTTTTTTATGTATCCATTCAATCAAAGCAATCCAAGTAAGACAAAAAAATTTAGATGTTTAATAAAATACCCTTCCTTGAGCTAAATCTTGAGCATTTCCTATACTAATACTTTGAGTATTCTTACAACTTACAATACTGAATTTATCATACTAATATCATCGATATTATATTGCTCTAGCATAATTATATGCTAGAGCAATATAATTGCCTTATATGAGCTTTACATCTGTAGTTATTTCAAGTAATGCAGGTCCTTCATGTAAGACTAATGTCCTTATTGTTGATTCAAGCTTTTCTTCTGAATCTACCTTTAACCCCAACCCGCCACAGCTTTGTGCATATTTAGCAAAACTTGGGTTAACAAGGTCTGTGGCCCATTTATCCCATCCTCCTGCCCGCTGCTCTTTGGTTATTTTACCTAGCTCATTGTTATTTAATACAATAACCTTGATGTTCATATTGTATTTCACCAAAGTTGTAAATTCTGCAAGATATTGGCATATTCCACCATCACCAGCTACAGCAATAATTGGCCTTTTATCTCCAACCGCAGCCCAAGCACCAATAGCTGCAGGTAAAGCAAATCCAATCGATCCAAGGTATCCAGACATCAGAAAATTATGATTCTTGGACTCAAAATAGCGTCCAAAAGAATATGCATTATTCCCTACATCAACACACATTATTGCATTCTCTGGAGCAAGTCTAGTTAATGTATCAAAAACTGCAATTGAACTAATTCCATGACCTGTTGCTTCAGTTAATCTTTTTTTCTTTTCGGCTCTCCAGATCTTCCACCTTTTAGCTATTGACTCTATTTGATTAACTTTATTTGCTTTTATTTCAACATCCGTTTTATGTATTAGACCAATGGTTCTTGAGATTTCACCAAACACAGCAACATCAACTTTGTGAAATTTAGATAAAGCCAATGGATCAAAATCAACTTGTATAATTGGTTTCTTTTGAGTGATTCCAGTATGATTCGAAAATGAAGCGCCAATAACGATTAGTAGGTCTGCTTCATTCATAAAATATGATGCAATCGGAGTTCCACTTCTTCCTAACACACCACATGCAAGTTTATGTGAATCTGAGATTTGACCTTTACCTTTAAATGTTGTCATGACAGGACAATTGAGTTTTTCTGCTAACTCAATAATCTCTTTCATGTTAAATCTAGCTCCATGTCCAACGATAATTATAGGTTTTTCAGCTTGGGCAATTTTATTAATAGCAGTATCTAATTGATCTTCAGGAGGTGCTATACTTAGTTTTGCAATTCTACCTTCTGGTGTTTGAGCTTTTTCATTTTGTGCAGGTAATACTTGAACTTGATCAGGAAAGGTCAAATGTGATACATCACGCTTCAAAATAGCATGTTTAATTGCCAAAGCCATAAGCTCAGTATGTTTACTTTGATGCTCAACTCTTTGGTTAAATTCGGCTACAGTTTGAAAAGCTCTAACTAAATCAACTTCTTGAAAATTACCAGTTCCTACAACTTGTGTAGCAACTTGTCCTGTTAAGGCTAGTATGGGGGATCTATCTACTTTTGCATCCCATAATCCTGTAAATAAATTGGTACTTCCAGGTCCTGCTATTGCAAAACAAGCCGCTGGTTTACCCGTCAATTTTCCATAAGCTGAAGCAGCGAAAGATGCTGCCCCCTCATGCCTAATACCTATAAACTTTAAGTGTCCCTTCTCTTCCTGTATTCTTATAGCATCTGCTAAGCCTAAATTAGAGTGTCCGACCATACCAAATACACTAGTTACTCCCCAATTAACCATAGTTTCCACCATAATATCTGTTACGGTAGTTTCATGAGGAGCTTCTTCCTCCAATCCAATATAGATAGCGTCATTCTCAATTTTAACATCATAAGTCTTCAAACCATCATTATAATCTCCAGAACTTCCTCCATGAGGACAAAAATCCCATCCATGCCAAGGACATCTCAATAATCCATTTTCTATAGAACCTTCACCAAGAGGTCCTCCTTGATGAGGACATTTGTTATCTAAGGCTGTAAACTTTCCTTTAAAGTGAGATAAACAGATATCCTTATGTCCTGCGACCACAGTCATAACTCTTCCCTCTTTTAGTGTATCCTTATTGTCGAGAACCTTATGCCAGTACAGTTTTTTTTTCATTTTCATATGATTTCCTGGTTTTCAATGGATTATAGAGAACGAATTAATTATTGAAATACTCGTTTAGTCTTCACACAAATTATTTCGAAGGCTATAAAAATGGGATAACGAATACTAGATCATAGAATCTCTGATTTGTATTGATAATGCATATAACTCTTAAATAAAATTAAGCATTAGCCATATCCAATTTTTAAGCCGTCTAAGCTTTTGTTCAAGTACTCAATCAAATCACTTTCCTTTGTACTTAACATCAAATTACTTAGTTAAGGTACAGGTATAGAAAACAATCAAACTAATGTAAATCAAATTCTTTTATTGATTTATAAGCCAGTGATAGACATGTTCAATGTAGTATCCAATCTGATTTAGCTGTTTTTGAATGGCTTTATTCCCTATTTCTTCAAGACTTAAAACACATCCTTTCCAATCATCTAAGATGATCCATTTTCCAATTTGTGGATCATCAATCTTAGTGTAGTCAATTTCAGTTTTTATTGGATAAGCTGATATATAAAAATAGGGGTTTCCTACTTTATTATCTTCCATAGCTAAACCAAAACCAATACCCAATTTAGGGGTTGGTTCAAAATAAATTCCTGTATCAAAATGATGAGGCCAAATTCGTATTTCAGATGAAATTTGGGTCAAACCTATGAAATCTAAACAAGCATAATTAGCTAATGATCTGTAGCCTAGCCATTGTGAAATACTTTCTTCTGAAAGAAATTGGATAGGATTATTTGCAAAATCATATTCGGTTATAATAAAGTGTAATGGTTTACTAATAGATTCTGCTTTAAAACCTTTTTTTGTCAATTTTATAATTAACTCTTGTTCTACTTCAAAAATAGTTTTATCAACTATATCCTGTTTTATTTCAATTCTTTTTCTTTCATCCAACAATTCAAATTGAAACGCAATTAGATTCAATGAAAAAATATAGCGTTTATGCCCCTTTTGAAACCACCTCCCATAAATAGCTTTACTTACTGAATCAAAATATAAATTCGTATGACTGTCGTCTTCTTTTGAAGGCACAAACACTTTATTAACCTTGGCAATAACCTGAGAAAGTAAGTGTAATAACTGGTCCGCTTCTGAATATAATTGCATGATTATTAATTTATTACTTTACACCAGCATAAGATATACCAGTGAGTTGGTGTATTTCATAATTGAAAGTACTCAAATCATGAAAATTAAATTTAGATAGATGATCATGCCCACATGACCTTGCGACAACCTTCATTAATTCTGTACTTGCATTGAAGAAGTTATAAAGTTGTTTTGCCGATTGATCAATGATAATTCTCTGTCTTAAACTTTCTTTTTGAGTAGCAATCCCTACAGGACAATTATTGGTATTACAAGCTCTCATCCCTAAACATCCAATAGCTTGCAAAGCAGAATTAGAGACAGCAATGGCATCTGCTCCTAGCATCATTGCTTTACAGAAATCTTCTGGTACCCTTAGCCCTCCTGTAATGATCAAAGTCACACCTTCAACTCCAACATTATTTAAATGCCTTCTTGCTCTAGCCAATGCAGGAATGGTGGGTATGTTTATATTATTTCTCAAAATAGTTGGAGCAGAACCTGTACCTCCTCCTCTACCATCTAGAATGATGTAATCAGCTCCAACTTTTAGTGCAAAATCAATATCAGCTTCTAAATGGCTCGCAGCAATTTTGAAACCAATAGGGATACCTCCCGTTCTTGATCTAACCTCTTCAGCAATGTTTTTGAAATCTTCAACAGATTTTAAATCTGGGAATGTTGCTGGTGAAATTGCTGTTTGGCCTTCTTTTAACCCTCGAACATTTGCTATTTCATGAGTAACTTTATGACCAGGTAAATGTCCCCCAGTTCCTGTTTTTGCCCCCTGCCCACATTTAAAATGAAAAGCTTGAGCCTTTTCTACCTTTTCCCAAGAAAACCCAAACTTACCTGAAGCAAGTTCATAAAAATACTTTGAGTTACTAGATTGTTCTTCTTCTAGCATGCCTCCTTCACCACTACAAATTCCTGTCCCTGCCAATTCGGCTCCCTTAGACAAAGCGATTTTAGCTTCTTTAGAAAGTGCACCAAAACTCATATCGGATACAAAAATAGGAATGTCCAATTGTAGTGGTTTTTTCGCATTTGGACCAATAATGGTAGATGTCACAACTTCTACTTCATCAAGTAAAGGTCTTTTAGATAATTGGGCAGGTAAAAATTGAATATCTTCCCATTTCGGTAGTGTGTTTCTATCAACACCCATAGCCTCTGAAGGTCCATGATGACCATAATTTTTGAGTCCATTTTGCGATAATTCCTTTATATACCTTGTATAAGGTTCAGTATTTTCAGGATGTGTATCTGCATACTGTCCTAAATACTCATTTCGATTAAAAGGTTGAGGATGCTTCTTTAAAAATTCATTTATTTCATCTTCATCAATCCAGACGAAATCATCTCGAATTTCAGATTTGAATTTGTAGAGAGCTTCATTGTTATTGTATTCTGAGATTCCAGTATCATAGCAATAATCCCAACCATGAACACCACATATTATATTATTGCCTTCAATTCGTCCATCAGACATTAGAGCTCCACGATGAAGACACCTTCCATATAATACTGATATATTTTCATCATACCTTATCATTACTAAATCAAGACCGTTCACCTGATAATGATAAGGTGTTTTGCTGTGGAGCTTACTAAATAGAAGTGTTTTTATCATGATTGAGATAGTAAATAATTCAGATAAATTAAAAGAGTTATAGGTAGCTATTCCTTAGTGAATAAGCGTAAGATAAACACTCGTTAATTTCTAACACTTACCATTATTATACTATTTAGGTTCCATATTTAAGGAGTTACTTGGTAAAATAATCCCACTATCCAGAATGTAGTTATGAATAATGGGATTGGAAGGATTGTGATTAATGTTCTGAGTGGGCTATTTGATTATGATAGAAATAGGATAAATGTACCAACAAAAATATATTCTCGTTTAAGGTATAAAGACTAAAAAAGTAAACTCAGTTTTAAATACATTTTACTAATTTTCATTCTTAATAAAGAAAATAGTTGGATTAATACTTACACGAAACCATCCCCATTTGTTGATTTTATTTTTGTCCCTAGCAATTCCAGTACTTAATTGTCTTAAATCAATTATTCCTTCTTGTGCAAATAAAAATGAAAAACCACCATCGAACTTAATCTGATTATTTAGTTCATAAGTCGCTATGAAGTCAAATTCTTGACCTAGGGATATATCGGTTAAATCCCCTGAAGAATTTAATAATTGACGCCCTATTGATTTAAAAAGGTGATAATTTGCATTTAGCTTCCAATTATCACGAATATTAAACTTCAACTTAGCATAGTAATCTTGTAAGCCTACATTATCTACATGCCTTCCTCCAACATAATAATAGTCCATTAATCCATTGAATTTGTGATTCATTCCATACAATGGATTAAATGCTTTATTACTACCATCGTCAATAACATCGTTACCAGATAGGAGTTCTCCCCCAACGATTATCTCTACTAATTCATACAATTTCCCCCTTAGCTCTAAAAGCAAGTTATATGCATTGATATTTCTATTTACCCCATCTTTCCCAGTTTGGTAATAACCATTAAGAGTCACATCTAAAAACTCTAAATTAAATAGTAAACGTCCACCCATTGTCTGACTGAAACGGATTTTAAGATCACTTGCAGTAAAGTTAGGATCAATAGACTCAACTTGTTCAATTCCATTATTGAGAAAAAGAAAGCTTAATTGGAGTTTCTTAAAACTCTTATTTAGCCATACAAACTGTAGTGTTTTGTAGTTGTTACTTGAGTAGGCCTGCCTATATAGATTTTCTTCATCCGTTTGATACCCTCCGCCTACATGTATTTTGAATAAACCTTCATATGTGAAAACTATAGCTTCATGAACTAAGCCTTGTTGCGCCCAATCCACATTACCTAATATTCGGTAATCATCATATTTTAGTTCTTGTCGCCCCACTTTTATTGAAGTGGATTTACTAATATTAAATTTTGCCCAACCTTCATAAAGGCTAAAGTTTCCATAATCAATATTATTTAATATTGGAGTTGCACCCCATGTCCTTACGTCTTGAAAACTGAATTTTAATTCAATGAAACTTCTTTTATCCTTAAAAAAAGTATTCATTCTAGTCCGTTGAGAAATGAAGTTAGCTGCTACATCTAAATCTTCATCGGTAGGACGAGGCTCACCAAAACCTTTCCGATATTCAAAGCGTGAGCGAATGTCTAGATCTACTTTATATTCTTGTGCATAAACTGAAGATCTAAATAATAGAATTAGTAAAAGTAGAATTGTTTCTATCATAAAACATAAGAGACTTAAAGAAATCGGTACTTTTACTTAAGTTAAATACTCATATTCATATTCATATCCTAGATTTAAGCATAAGAAATAGCCTTAAAAAATCGTATCCTAATTATCAAAAAAGGTTATTACTCTAGAATTAATATATCTTATAAAAGCTCATGTTTTATAAATCTTCTACCTACCTTAATTGATGATTTTTATGATTAGAGTAAAAAACATAATTCCTATTCTAACAACTTATCTAAAAATCCGTCAAGGTTCTGATTCTCTCTAGCATAATCAACCCCTTTCTTTGCTGAGTCTAATAAAGCTTGAATATTTTTTGATGATGCATCAGCAATATCTGGAGAAAACTTTCGAAATTCTATTGGTAGATTTAAGCGTAAATACCCTGTTGACTGTTCTTCTTTAAGTGTTTTATATAGTTGTTGCATTTGAAAATCTACTGTTTCACAGCTTCCCTCCATCATAATTTCAGGAATTGATTCTGCCCATTTGAGTAAATTCCATTGGTTACTTTTTTCTTTCCCTATTAAGTCAAAACCTGCACCTGTACCTAATGATAAAATACTAATTTGAGAAGCTGTAGGTTGATTAATTCCTCTATCTTGGAAGTTTGTTTTACGTGCTTCTGCATAAGCACACATAGAAGGATTAGTTGCAAAAACACTTCCATCAAGATTCATTAAATACTCCATAGAAGCTTTAGGAGCTAAGTTCTTTATCTTAGGAGGATTGAAATATGTAGGGGCAGAAGAGGTTGATCTTGCCGCATCTCTAACATAGAAATCTCTATATTCTGTATCGCAATGACTGGTAAAAAAAAATGCTGTTTTGGTATCCATATTATATGTTGTAATCAAACTCGGTTTGATCAGATCACTAACATGAGTATCACCAAAAACTCTTAAAAAAATATTTTCAATGTTATCTGATCTATACTTAGCTGCACTTTTTAACCCCCAAAACCGCTTAATATTTTTTTCTTTTGCAGCATTAAATATGTTATACCCTTCTTTTATATAAAAGTCTAATGCATCAGTAGCGTTGTATTTTGCTTTTTTACTTTTACGTTCTTCAGGAGTGAGATATATACATGTTAATATACCTCCTGTGCTTGTTCCAGCAATTAAGTCGAAATAATCTGCAATTGTAGTATTAGGCACTCTACTTTTTAGGTAATCTTCAATATATTTTACCGTAAATGCAGGAATTACTCCTCTAATTCCTCCACCATCTATTGATAAAATTCTGATTTTTTTACTAGGGGACATATCATACTGATATTTACAATTATGATAAATAATTCTTCAAGAATAACGGAAACCTCTTATATCATTTTCTTTATCCATGAAGGACACTAAAATTCAATCTTCATTAAAATCACAAACATATATAGAATAAGCCACCTCCTGATATAAATACAGAAAAGTGGCTTATTGGATTAAAATGAATTGTTATCTACTCTTAATCGCTTCTACAGCTTCAGCAGTGGTATAAACATGACTAGCAAGCATTCTAAAGTTCGTTAAAGCTGCTTTGTAACCATCATACTCCCCTACGATAGCTGCCGCAGTCGCATCTTTAGCAATAGCTACCTTAAAACCTGTTTCTAGTAATTCTCTTGTATGAGACTCTACACAAAGATTAGCAGACATACCACACATCAGTACTTGGTTTATATGACGTTTGCGTAACTGTAGTACTAAATCATTTGTTTCAGGACCAAAAACTTTATGAGCGTGACATTGTATGACATTGTCTTGATAGATATATTTTTTGAATTGATCTAAAAAATCAGCACCTGATCCCTCAAAGCCTTCTAGATTTAAAATACCAGTTCTTTCATACATATGGATGTCATGCATTAGTTTTTCTAGTGCCCCTTCTATTTGCCAACCTTTGTCAGAAGGATAGTAATAGTGAGGGGATATAAAAACAAGCATGTTGGTTTCAGCGGCTACTTTAAAAAGTGCCTCCATATTTTCAACAGTGTTGTTTTCTGTGACACTTTTACCAACTACTGGCCATGCAGCTCCATTTGGGTTTAAAAAATCGTTTTGTGGATCTGTCATAACGATTGCTGTATGCTCATCAAACGTAAAACCTGGATCTGGAATTCCACTCATAATACTTTAATTTAGGGTTATAAAATAAACATGACTTTCTCACCGATTTTAGATCAATAAATTTAATAAAATCGGAAACTTGAACTAATAAGTAACTCATACACTGAGAGCCTTAAATGTTCTCAATACCTTAATTAAGATATCATCTAATGGATTTAAACCCTATGTCATGTACTATTTTTCATTAATTAATACCGTAATAAAAGGGGCTTTTTAGTCAAACTGCATCATTATTTTTAATCTATATATTTCAAGAAAAAATACATGAAGGTTATTCCATTTTTATATGTTCTTTCTTCACAGAAAATTTACCTTCTCTTAAGATTTAAGTTACTACTTACTACAAGAGTTTTTTATTTAGTCATACAAGAAGTTAACTCCTCAATCTTGAATGCTGATTAGGGCCTTGGTTCCAATCTATTATTGATACTCATTCATAGATATTTCGCTTGAATAAATGCTGCTAAAATCATCTTATTTAAAAACTATTTACTAACCTAATGAATAATAACCAGCGGCATACCCAACGGTACACCCAGCGAAAATGCCTAGCATCATTTAATCAACTCAGACATAACCTACTGATACATTGTCAAATACAACAACAACCAACCCAGTAAGTTAAACAATGTTAATTGTGAATTATTGCTTTCTTTTTCATTTCCACCTTTCTACTCCCATAGCAGAAAATCATTAAATAAAATTATATGAAAAAAAAGCAACCAATAAATCAAGGCATACAACTCACTATCCCATTTGGAGAAGAATTAGTTACTTACAAGAAAAGTGAGCGTTCTCAAAAAAATAAAAGTAGTAAACCTGTAACAAATAAGGTTAAGACTTCGGCAAAGAAAGAGCCTTCCATAGTACCTTCCTCTGAAGATAATGTTGAAAATTACCTAAATAAAAATTACCGATTTAGGTACAATACAGTCCTAGAGCGTACGGAGTTTAAAACTTCCAGACAACGTAAATATCGATCCCTTCACAAGTTTGATTACAATAGTATCAAAAGAGAGTTGAACAATGCTGGTTATAAGATATCTACTTCAGCCCTTAGAGATTTACTGGAAAGTAATTTTGTTCATCAAATTGATCCATTCGAATGCTACTTAGAGAAAGTTTGTAAGCGACACAAGGCTGATGGAATTGACTACATTGGCCAGCTTGTCAAGACTATTACTTTTAGTAAAGACCCTATCCAAAATAAAGCCATGCAAGAAGTGTTTTATCCCTATTTCAGAAAATGGATGATCGCTTTTGTAGCTACTATGTACAAAGAGGGTGTCTACAATGAGAATGCTCTTATTTTCATAGGAGATCAAGGTATTGGAAAGACAAAGTGGCTTTTAAAACTAATGCCTCAAGAGCTAAAAACTTATATACATCAAGGATTACTCAGAAAAAACAATAATGATACCTTGACTAAAATCTCCCAGAATGGTCTTATCATAATGGATGAGCTAGATACCCTGAGAGATAGTGAGGCGACATCTTTAAAAGCCATACTTTCTCAAAAACAAATACAATTTAGAAAGTCTTTTGCTCGTCATGATGAAACTTATGATCGAAAAGCTTCCTTTGTAGGTACTAGTAACAAAGATAACCTCCTCATTGATGAAACTGGAAATAGACGCTTTCTTATCTATAAAGTTGATCGTCTTGATCATAATCATAAAATAAATATGAATAAGGTATTTGCTCAAGCACTCAGACTCTTTAAACGTGGTGAGAGGTATTGGTTTAATGAGCAAGAGACAGCTTCAATCAATAAGCGAAATCAGCAATTCACTGTGACAAGTAATGAAGAAGAAATACTTCATAAATACATCTCAACCCCCGAAGAAGGACTTTCTGAGGAGAACATTGTGAAGATGAATACTTCACAACTTATCGAACACATTAACGAGTCAGAAAAGAAAACTGGAGGAAAGCCTATTTTCAATTTGAAAGATCGAGAGAAAATTGGGAAAACGCTAAGGAAACTAGGCTATCATCAAATCACTTTTAGAACAGATACGCATACACATCCGATAAAAGGATATCAACTATATCTAAAGGAGGTCAGTTGAAAAACAAAAGAACTCTAGACATTATCCGATAAAGGATTCTGTTCTAGAGTTCTTGAAAATTAAAAAGTATCATCGAGTTCTAAGGTTTCACAGGATATTGACTGCACCAAGAAGGTAATAGTGTCATTACATTAAAGATTTGTCGAGGACATTTGAGAGTTTAAAATGGTAAACTATACCTTTTTTATCTATGTACTTCCCAAAAACCTACCGTTATAAAAGTAGGGATCAAACTTAGGATATATCAATGGATAAGACTAAAAATTGTAGTATGTAGTAAGCATTATTAGTATTTAGATCGTCACACACTACACCTATTTACAGAACTAATACAGCTTTTCTATTTAGACATATATATATTAATATGATTCACCATAATAAATCTGATATAGAGAAAGAACTTTATCCTTTATTAAGTGTTATCATCAGTCTTGGTATATACGCTCATTAACTCCTCATTGAGCTTGTCTCTCAAATAGATTTTCTCTGTTATGGCTGTATCTCGATGTGACAATAACTTTGATACAAGCGAGAGGTTTTTTGTCTTATCAAGCATATTTGCACCAAACGTATACCTAAAGTAGTGCATGGATATCTGATGCAACTTGCCTTTGCTATCTGTGTATTTTCCTTGTGTAGGATGCCATTCTCTAAAGAATCGTAGAAAGGAGCTTTTCATATTTTTTTTGAAGATAGGGCCTGAACCTATTTCTTGAGCTTCCCGTGCTGACTCTAAAGCGTCTACCGCTTCTTTACTTAGAGGCAAAGATGGTGCTTCAAAGGGTTCGTAACCTTTACAGAAACGTAATTGAAGGACTCCAGTACCATCCTTGTTGATTGTATAGTCTTCTACATGAATATGACCAATTGTTGATACCCTAAGCCCTGCCTCAATGGCAAGGATAATAGAATACTTTAGGCGTATAAGCCCAGCGAACCGCTGGGTTTTCTTATGATTAGCCCCAGCACGATCTTCATTTGCTTTCAATGCCTTATTAAAGCATTCTATTATTTCATCACAGATATACTTGGGTAAATAGCATCTGGCAGGGACTTTATCCACAGGATGTAAGGCATACTGTGATAGTTTAGTCAACTTAGAGATATGTTCCTGATATGTTGCATCTGCATCCATGTAAATCTCTAAGTCACTCCTTGTTTGTTTAATGTCGTGTCCATCAGTAATTGATAGAGTGCCATTGCTGTATACTTGACATTCTTTCTCCCTAAGTAATTGTATGGCTTTATTGATGAACTCTCTCTTTCTGGTTGGGTTTAGTTCTTTTTCTAAAAGGAATGCAAAGAAGTTCTTTAGAGCAAGGATGTAGTTGTTTACTCCAACTGAACGAATAGGGTTCCCTTCAGTTTGAATCTTACCTCGTTTATCAAGGCGTCCTTGTGAAACATAATAAATGAAGCTGTCTACATTCTCTTTTGTGTACACTGAAGCATTCCAGTCACAGTCATCAATGTCTTGAGCGGCTATTTTGTTTAAAAAGACATAACGAAGGAACTTACGTAGGAATATCATTTTGGTTGAGGGGGTACCTGTTGCTTTCTTTAAACGTCCCTGCCTAAGTACATAATTTAGGTATTCTTTTATCAAAGGTACTTCTTCTAAGCCTTTCAGAAGTTTATCTATCTGCTCATCAGTTGACGTATGATGTTCTGAAATGTTTGTTACTTCTTCTTCGGATAAAAACTGACTTAAGGTTCGACATTCTTGCTTTTGGAATTGGGTGAACTGCTTGTCATTATTGATGCGGCAGAGTAAATGAGCTTTTTGATGGAAGGTTAATTTACCGTCTTTGTACTGAGTGTTTATATGCTCCCTAAAGCTCTTCATCTGGGCAGGGATATCATATAGCATACCTCCGTAACTCTCTTGGATAAAGGTAAAAAATCCATGCAAGGACTTCTTTGCCAAAAAGGTAGTTCTACCTCTAGCTCTTGCATGGTGAGTGTCACCAAACCGCTCAATGGCTTCTTCAACAGTGTATAGAGAACGGTCAAGCTCATTAATGTACATCTCTATGAGGTGGTTGATTGGGATGCTCTTTGGAAGTACTCGCTGGGTTATTCCTTGATGACCTCGAATGCTTATTGGTGTAAGATTCATAGTTGATAAATAATTTTTTTTGTAGACAGCCTAGTTAGGTATTAGAGGAGTGACAGGAACAGTGAAAATGAGTCAAATGCCCTTATCTGTCGTCATAAAACCTTTTATCCCCTTCTTGAACTATCATTATATTATTTATCTGAATCTCTCAGGTTAAACCACAAATGCCTAGCAAAAGAGAATACAATGGAGTTACAAAGTCTCCTAATTCAGTAGACGACTTTAAGTTTGAAGGCAAAAAAAGAGGCAAGTACTTGAGTAATTCTCTAATACTTGTCTCTATAATGTAGTAAATGGTGTAGCTTTCTTAGAACCTCATCTTTTGACGATTTCACCATTTATACTAAGTGTGCATCAGTTTGAGTTGATTCACTTCCTACGTACCTAATTTTGCAACCCAGTTCCTTTCATACATTTCACAAACCTCAGAAAGAATACTATCAAACTTGCTGTCACCTCCCGTTCGCTGGATGAAAATGCGGAAGCGTCTTCTTTCTTCTTTCAAGGTTTTAAGTGCAGATGGTTTATGTCTCAAGCGTTCCCAATGTTCGGGTGATTCCCATCGATATAGATGTAGTTGATCTTGTTCATTAAGCATTTCAATTTGCTCAAATGAATAATATGAGAAGGTTATCTTCTTGAAAATATCTAACCACTTTGAGAAGGCAATTTGACTCTTCACAGGATCTAATAAGTCACTCAAAAAAACAATCTCTGCCTCTTTGAAGAAGCGCATCTTACGCGCCTTTATTTCTAGGCGTATAACCTCTAGGTCTTTGATTTGAAAGACCTTTGCTTTATCGTAAACTTTTAACTCATAGTCATTCCGTTTACAAATAGTGCCTTGAAAGTTATCGTTCTTCTCAAAACTAAACTCGGCTTCTTCGGTATACTTGAAGCTCTTTAGTACCCTGGCTGTTGTATAATCAAGATAAACATTGAACCCCAATTCGATATTGGTTATCCTAGATCTGTTGATAGGTATTCCAAGAGCTTCAAGCTGTAGTAACACCTCCCTCATTTCATGATAGTTTAGATCATCATAACCAACAGCTCCTTTGTTATAGAACTTTGGTAAACTGCCCCTTACCTTTAAGAGCAAACCTTTGTCGTTGGTCTCTTTCAATTCAAACCTTAGACCTTGATAGGTAACGGCACAAGAGCCTCCCTTGACCGCTCCAGTATTGAGCGAATAGGCTCCATGGAAATCTAGGGTTTCATGATTTAACCAGAACTCCCAGTCTTGATGGGGTAGCTCAAATCTTATTCCGTCAAACATGCGATAGCTTCTTTTTTTGAAGCCTCACTGGCAAATAAAAATCTCTCTCTCATTCTCTTGAATGTATTTTTTTCCACACGAACTGAATCATGCTTTCATAATATTATCGGACAACTTATAGAAAGTACTCTGATGAGAAGAAAAAAATTTAAGTGAATTGTTATTTCGGGACAGGATAAAATAAGAAAACCGTATGTCCTAACCATCAATTAGTAGGACATACGGTTTATTTGAAGAACCAACACGAGGTATTAAGAAGCAAATCTATTTTCAACCCTTTGATGGATTAGTGCAAAGGAATTAACAAATTGCTCTACTGGCTTCATTTCCTCTGACATCTGCTTTAAAAGTTCAAGATTAGCTTTTGTTCTCACTGAACTTTCTTTGCCCCCCAAACCTTTGCTACTTGAAACCTTTCTTTCATGTACTGTTGTATTAATTTTCATAAAGGTTTCAAGTTCTGAAACTACCGTAGACATCTTATTCTTGATCTCTTCAATAACCTCTTCTACTCCGCGACCATCATATACATCTTTCCTTCTGTTCTTATCTTCATGCCCCACTATCCATGTTAGAACATCTGCATCTACTGATTGGACTTTGTGATGAGTAATAAAAGTCTTTCGCCCCCATTTCGAAGAGACTACAGAATACAGAGGCATTGTCATTAAATCATCGACTCCTCTCCTCTTTACTTTAATTTCTCGATACAAGCCTGCCATTTTACAAATCTTTTTAATTGCAATATTAAGCTTTACAAGAAGAGACTTTTCAGAGATGAAATTCGCAGAACCTTTCTTAGAATGAACTTTTGGAATACTGTAATCAAACTCATTAAATATTTGAGCTGCTAATTTACCAAAACCGTCCTTCAAAGGCACTATCATTCTATTTCCTGTCTTTTGCGAAATGAAATCCCATGTATCAAAATGAAGATCAGCTTTAGAGACATGGAGTATATCGGAGATTCGTTGTCCCGTGAAGATAGTAAGCAACAACAAATTGCGATAGAAGACCAAATCAGAATCCGTTAACTCCAATTCCATGATTTTGATAATTTCATCTAACTTAAGGTAATGCCCTACAGATTCATTTACGGATCGAACCTTAAACTCTTCTCCCATTTTGAAAAGGTCATTACTATGATAGTTACGATCATAAGACCACTTAAGGAAAGACTTGAGATTCTTCAAATACTTCTTTTTCGTCTCTGGAGACTGATTCAACGAGTCGAATGAAGCTTTGAACGTATCCAAAAAAGTAAGGTCAATAGCTTCAAACCCCAAATGGGTACCTAAGCCCACTGCCACCTTTTCTAGTCTTTCTAGAAGACGACGATATTCTTTTCTGCGGTTTTCTGTATGCTTTGTTTTGAGAAAATCTGTTAGTGCATGTTGTAAAAATGATTTCTCAATATTCTTGACACGAGAGTCAATCAAGTCCTTGAGTTGTTTCTGATTGAGTGAACTTGTATGCTCAAATAATTCACCAACTTTTTCAGCAATAAGATCTAACTTGGGATTTATCATTTTTCCTACTTCTCCCTTTACCCTCTGTTGCTCCATATCCCAATCGGCTTTTCGTACCTTTATTCCTTTTGGATAAGATTTGAATCTTGTACGATACTGAGGATGATTTATAGAGGCATATACCCTATCAAACCCAGCCTTATCAAGAGTCCCTTTTAAATAATATTTCACTTCCATGTTTTAATAAGTTTTATTTACATGGGGGTAGAAATCCAAAGTCAATCAAAAAAGTGGTGATGAAAAAAAAATCACCACCACTGCATAAACACAACATTATCTGCAAGTTTATTTTTGATTGGAAGGTATTATTTTAATCTCTTTTAGTGCATTTTTTAAATCTTCTTCGCTGGTTGCCACATATTTCATCAAAGTCTTTAAATCTTGATGACCAGTAAGCTTCATTACGGTTGTTACAGGAACTCCGTTTTGAAGTAGTAACGTTATCCCTGTTCGCCTTGCCATATGTGATGTTACACACTTCCATTTTGGAATCTTTGTTACCTTTATGTTACTACCAGAGTAATTATATTTCTCAACTTCTCTTGTTATCCCTGCCTTACGGCTAGCCTCTTTAATGAACTCATTTAATTTAGCATTATGTATTCTGGGCAATTTTCCATTATACTTTTTCAGAATCTTTATCGCTGGGGAAGCATAGCCCACCAAAGGTACCGTTATACCTTTTTTAGTTTTCTTAGACATGAATCGCCAAAGGTTCTCTGATAATTGGGCTTCATCAAATTTAATTAAATCACTATAACGCTGACAAGTAAAGCATGCAAAACAGAAAAGGTCACGGGCTACATCAAGATTCTTATCTTCAGTTGCAAATTCATGAGTGAACAACTTTATCAATTCCTGCTCAGTTAGTACAATTGGTTCTTTTTTAGGAGGAGATTTATATTTGAGAACTAGATAAGAATCATTATCGTGGTATTTACGATCATAAGCCCAGCGCATGAAAGCTTTAATGCTTTTAATATTTCCATGGATTGTACTATCCTGTCTTCCTTTCTCAAATGAATAATCAAGGAAGTGATCAAGGAATGAAAGATTGATTGTCTGAAATGTTATTTTATAACCTGTAGATTTTTGAAATCTTTTCAACAAACTTACAACTACAAGGTACTTTTTCTTAGTTCTTATACTATCATACTTCCCTCTAAATGCCGCAAATTCTTCAAAAACAGAAAAAAAATCATTCGCTTCAGGTGGTTGAAATAAAGCCCTAATCAAAGCAATCACCTCGTTTTCCTCTTTACCCTCAGCTAGTGCATTGTAAAAAATAGTCAATACTTTCTCCTGCTGGGTCATAAGATATTTATTTATAGCAAGAGCATTTGCTGTTTTTCGTTTAACACACATCCTTATGGAATCCCATTGCTCAGGTTTTACCTTCAGTCTTGTATATAGTTTATAACGCTTGCCATTAAGCCTAAAATATAGGAATATTTTATCCTCTCCTTTCCTGTTCAGAGTTCCCGATAAATGATATCTAACATTCATAATAACGACATTATAGTTGTGTGACGATCTAAATGCCGAGGCTTATTCTTTGCTGTAATCAGGTTTGTCTAATAGGGGAAGAAATTAGGGGACACATTAGGGGGATGTATTTGTCAAAAACATACTTAAAGTGGCAAAAACAGCTGCTTTTAAGTATGTTAAAACTTAAATTAAAGTCCCGCTGGGGCTACAAGATATGTTACAGAATACGCAGAATTTGAACATTATGCTCTTACGACTACGTGAGGGCATTTTTGTTTTACACAAAATTTGATCTACAAGCAGTAGATACCCTCATTTGTTTAGCAATTTGGTCTCAGAGTGTTTAGCAATCTTGTTTGACCAAATTTTTGCTAAACATTTTAACCTATAAAACTTATGAGTTGTACTGTAAAATTAAATTTAAGAACTAGTCATCCAAAAAAAAGTGGCGAGTGTACGATTTACCTCCGTCTGACTATTAACCGAAAAATACATTGGATTAACCTCAAAGAACATGTACACCCTGAATACTGGGATGATCATTCAGAATTAGAGAAAATAAAGTCAAACCATCCTAGAGCAAAACGACTCAATATCAAATTAAGGAAAGAATACAACAGGCTCAGAGAGATTATTGATCAGCTTGAGATCCTCGGACAAACAGATTCATTACCAAACCAAACTGCTAATCTTTTTTGAGTATAATTACCATCTTGAAGATATAGATTCTTTTTCCCTTTCACATGTGGTGATGTAACAATTGAAATATATCTATTTTTCTCTAGATGTTCCAGACACTTATCTGTACTTTCAAAAGTCTTGACAAAAGTCCATTTAATAGCAGAAACAGATGTATTTAAAAGTGACTTTCTTGACCTCATTCCTTCCCATTCTTCGGGTAGTCTTTTTTTACTATCAACCACATAGAGCTTCTCAACTCCTAATGCATTTATAGTACGTACCACTTTACCAATATTCTTGAAATCTGTTGGTTCTTCCAGAACAGCTATCAAATTTTTACATCTTAGGTCTTTTACTTTGTCTGCCTTTATTCTTAAAGAGCTTTTATTGTCTTTTGAATTTTCACCCATTTCAAATTAAGTCTAGTTTAATCGACTCATCTTTCATTCAAAAAAATGAGAATACACTAACTCTTGTGCCTAACGACCCGGGCATGATATCGCAGGCAGATTGCGTCGCATAGCTGCCTGTGGAATATGCCCCTTGTTATAGCTTTTTAATCGCCTACAATAAGCAGACTGTGATTATTATTTATAGCTGTCTGAAAGACTTCCTTCCAATTACACTTTGAGTCAATTAATTGTTCTAGAAGCTTCAAATCGTCAATATACAATCTAGTATTTCCATTTTTCAAATTATCCGTCCTTTTCGATAAACACCTATCGACTTATGATCTATACTTGAAATAAAGTGTTCATTCCATAAAACGTAATTATCATCAAGAGTCTGTAAAAGTAATTCCAATTCAGTTAAAGATATCGTTCTTGAATTTTGTCTGTCTAAAATCAGATGAACTTTTGTTGTCTGAAAATAATCAGAAATTAGACGTACTAAAGTCTTAACATCTTTATTAGGTGATTGACCTATGTGGTAATACTCATATTCCCAGTTCACCTTATGTATTAATCTTTTTGAAGTATTAAAAAGATCTCTTGAATCCATTATCAATTAGCTATAACGAATCGGGCATGGTAATGCACTTAGGTCGTGTTGCTGGTAAGTGCGGTGTGAACTATGCCCCTTGTTATAGGGTTATTTTATCCTTTTTAAAAATCTTAATCGATTAGTTCGCTTGGCATATTTAATATACTTTGAGTAATGAATATCCCACAATCTTAGTATTAATTCATCTTCATTAAGTAATTCTATTTCCTCAATTTGCTGACTTATCATACTTGTCCATAAAATGCAATACCTATTCTTATATTTAACAATACTTGGTATTGATTTACATGTTGAAATAATTCTTGGATACTTTATAGGATACTCGTTATAACTGTCAACAAACATCTTCCTTGACGTTGAGTCCATAGAAAACTCAAGATAATACTGATTTTTTTGTTTTTGAATTCCGCTAATTACACTCTTTTCGAATTGCCATACGCCTTTTAATTTAAATGCTACTTTATGGAGGGTATCAATTTCTGATAACGGGGTTCCATCTGCTAAATTCAATTCAATTAGCGAATCTAAAGATGAATACTCTCTAGTTAGTTCATCTAAATCAATAGAGCTATCATCTAATAATTCCTCTACTTTTTCGATTTCATAATATAGGGTATCATATATTACATTTTGCGAATAGATAACTCTCACTAAAAGCCAAAAAAATATAGTAAATAATACTCTCAAGTTAATTTTATTAATCATTCCCTATAACGACTCGGGCATGGTGTCGCAGGCAGGTTGCGTCGCAAGACGGCCTGTGCAATATGCCCCTTGTTAGCCTCTGTTATTTATACTTTCAATAATGGCTTTAATTTGTATACAGCTATTGCTTTATTATTGCAATAAATAGTCAAATATCCTCTTTTCCTTCCGCCTTTAGGAATCTCAAAATACGGTTTCCCTTTATCTTTTTTTATCTCGATTCGAGTTGAATACTTATCATTATTAAATGCATATGTTAACTTTCGGCTTGTTTCTGAATTAAGATAAAAAATAACTTTATCCCCTTCAGAACTATCAATTACTCCGATTTGGGGAGATTCAATTTTAAAATCTGAATTTAAATATTCTGAATAATATAAAGGAAGGTTTGCAAAATCTTCTTTTGTCTTAGAAATTAACAGCCACTTAGCATCGGAGGGATAATGCTTATAAAAAAAAAATTCAGGATCAGTAAAAAAGTATGATTCATCATATTCTTTGATAAACAGCTCTGAATTTACATATCCCGCTCCCCAAGTTGAATCTATTAACTTCCACTCATTATTAATCTTAACTGCATTCCACGCATGATCTTCAACTTTCGGATATATCCCAATATCTCCCTTTACTGTTTTGGATGAACCACTAATAATTACACATTCAATATCAGTTAAATCACATAAACTTTTAAAAATCCTAGAGTATCCATCACATATTGCCACTTTTTTCTTAAGAACTGACCTTACTAACTTTTCATTATATTTTTGTTCTTTTCGCTTTAATTCTTCCTTAGTACGATAAGTAAAATACACACCTTTCTTATTCTTTTTTGAATAAAGTGTTTCAACATCATAGGCTATATTGTTAGCGATCCAAAAATATATTGCTCCAACTTTATCAACCTCTTCTTTAAAATCTTTATTAATTTTAGATGCTATTTTTTCAGGTTTCGTAAATCTAGAAGGGTAATTCTTTACTATAACTTTGACTTTATCACTTATTTGGGCATTTACTGATAAGTCTAAATTCAGAATTAATACAAATAATAATAACTTTTTCATCTCTTATGGAGGCTAACGACTCGGGCAGGGTATCGCAGGCAGATTGCGTCGCATAGCTGCCTGTGGAATATGCCCCTTGTTGTGCTTAGTTTTTAAGGTTTCCAAATAATGTAGTTTTCAACTCCTTCATCAGTTTCTTCATCTACTAATGTCCATTTTAGAAATGAAGAAATTTTGATCAACACTTTTTCGATTACTTTATAGTCGTCATGATTTTTCTTAGTACAGACAATTGTTATCAAGTTTGTATCATCGAAACTTGAATCTAATTCATTCCAATTATCTATACTTTTTGCATCTAGAAGCGACAATTCTATAAAAGGAAAATGTTCTTTATTTTGAAATCGAAAATCTCCAATATTTTCAAGGTCAGAAATCTCATTTAAAAACTCTAATATTTTTTGAGTCGAAACTTTCTCACTTAAAAATTCATCTTTATAGATGTTCAAATAATAGTAATTATCAGACCACATTTTGTATATCTGTAAATTCTGCCCAAGTATTATCTTTAGTTGAATCGAACAATTAGAACTATCATATTAGAAATTTCATTTCTATGATTCTTAAGAGTTATACTTATTAAGCACAACGACTTGGGCATGGTGTCGCAGGCAGATTGCGTCGCAAGACTGCCTGTGCAATATGCCCCTTGTTGGGCTCAGTTTTATTTAATTGGGCTTTTAAGCATTTGAATTAAAACATCTTCAACTTTATCTCGAGTAATTTCATCAAACTGAAAAACATGTATTTTACTATTAACAATTGATTTTTCCATTGAAAACATAACATTCTGATTTACCCCTTTTCCAAAAATCATGATCCGAATCGGACTACTATCACCATTCAAAAACAGTTCAAAACGTATCTCTGGTTGGACATTTTCTATATTCAAATTTTCATACTTTAACTTTAATTCATGTCCATAGTCTTTAAAAGAAACACCTAAATCGTCAAAGACAGGTTTTATGATATCATTATATACCTTCTGAAATTTTGAGAAATATTTTTCTTTACCTTCTTTTTTTCTCTTAAGCACTTCATGTAGCAATTGCTCTTGTTCTGACTTAAATTTCTCTTGAGCACTTAAAATTTCATTAAGTTTTTCAGAACCTCTTTTTTGGGGATATTTCATAATAGATTTTTTAATTAGCAATATTGAGCCCAACGCCTAGGCTATAGTGCGTGTGTATCGGCTAAGGTCGAGTCGACCGCAACACTGCGTGGACAATGCACCTATAGCCGATGTTAGCATTATTTTATAATTTGACTATTTGCCACTTCAACTCCCTCTCAATTACCAACTTTTCTTCATCCGTTAAAAACAAAAGTAGTATTTCTTGACCACCTGTAAATTCGGATGTTAGTGTATAAAGTCCTGCCTTATTTATTTCAAGGCTTTGGTTTATTTTTTTAGTTATTTCACTTAGGTCATACCAATCATCCCAATAATTAGGATTTACAGCATATCTATTTCCATTACTTACAAAGGATATTTCGATTGGTCCCTCATCAGAATCCCATGTTTCTTTTATTTCTGTTGGTTTGAAGGTTTGCTTTGAAAGCTCCTCCATATCCTTAAGATATTCTGTGTAAGATGAGTTTTCCTTACATACATCAGCCTCTAAATCTAGCAGAATAGCTTTAGTATTATCTTGCAATGCAATCAACATAGACTCTTCAGTAAATTGTCTCTGCTTGACCTTTTTATCTTTAAGAACGTTATCTGAGCAATTGGTTTCCTTAAAAAAGCCTGCATTCTTTAAATGAAATAATACATTTTTAGTATCAAATGTAACAAGGGTATGTCTCTTCTTTTGAAGTTCTTCAATATCAAGTATCTCTTCATTTTCAAATTTGTACTCTATAAAAAACAACCAATCTTCAGTATCTAAATACCCTCCATTTTCAATGTATATTTTCAATTTCTCATAGAGAGTACTACTTATGTTATTATGTCCCCTATGAATATTTAGAGTTTCAAGAAGATCTTCTTTAGAGTATTCCATATTGGCATCTTTATTTGAACATGAAATAGAAAAAATGAACACTATGTAAATTATTGGAATATACTTCATTATTTAATGCTAACGACTCGGGCATGGTATCGCAGGCAGATAGCGTCGCATACTGCCTGTGGTCTATGCCCCTTGTTATAGGCTTTTTTTATTTTCAATTAGTTTAATATAGTAAGATGATGAATTTTGATATCTATCATAATTCAATTCTATAAATTCTCTTGCTACTAGTAATACTTGATCATAAATCATTTCCAAGTCAACCGTTTTATCTTGGACTGAATTCCACTCACTTTTATGTTCGTTCGCGATGGGAGTATTAGACATAATTTCACACATCGAAGAAAACTTAATATCAATATTTTTGGATTTTAATCCATCAAGTAATACGTGAATTCTATCTTTGCTACGATGACTAAAATTACCTCTACCAATCGCATAAGTGATCTTTATTTTTGTTTCATTATCTCCTTTATAATACTCGTCTAACAACATATCTAGTGCTCTGTCACCTATAATACTGAGAGCCCAAAACGTTTTATCAACTACTGGTGTAAATTGATCAAATAATAGATTGTAAATTTCACCGATTAAAGAGTCATCAATATTTGTAAGTGATTCTGAAAACTTATCTATTAGATGATAAAGAGCAAAAAAACGAATGTGTGATTCAGGGGATTTCAATAATTCAATTAAAAGAAAAAAAATCTCAGAGTTTAGTAATTCTGAATTGGCATTAGAAATAGCTTCATGTTTCTCTTTTTCTGCCCCATTCTTCAATATGTTTTTAAACTCTTCTAAAGTCATAATAATTGCCTATAACGTATCGGGCATGGTATCGCAGGCAGGTTGCGTCGCATAGCTGCCTGTGGAATATGCCCCTTGTTATGTACTTTTCTTAATTTGATTTAAAATCTGATATACATTCATTGCCAAAAGCTCCACTATTAAAAGCTAAAACAATATTGTCTTTATAATATTGAAACGAGCAATTATCCGAGTACTTTTTTTGTTGACTAGAATTCAAATCATACTCAAATAATAAATAACTGTATACTCCTAATCCTCGGTAACCATATTCTATTTCTGCTGGGTTTCCATTAGAAATTCCAATACAGTTTACCTCTTCTAATTTTAAAAACAATTCAATAAAACTTTCATCCGTTAAATTAAGATGCTCTTTGACATTTAAAAAGTCTGGTTTAGAAGTAAAAGATTCAAGATCAAAGTCCCATACTTTTATTAACTGTTGTCTAGTATCAGTATCAAAGACTGATAAATCAAAATTATTCTTAGAATTGAATCGAATCTGAACTGAATAATTCTTTGGTATCTTATTACGAAAGTAGAAATGAAGCTCTTGAATTTCTTTGGAGTTCTTTTCGTAATTAGTGATTAAATCATCCTTATTGACACCACAAGAAGCTAAAATGAATAAAAATATAATCTGGTAAAACCTCATCTACATAGATAATAGAAACTTGTACATAACGACTCGGGCATGGTATCGCACTTAGGTCGTGTTGACGGTGAGTGTGGTGTGAGCTATGCCCCTTGTTGTAGCCAGTTTTATTTTTTATTGTTAATTACTGTCGGGTTTAAAATATTTTCCAAATCTCCTTTTTCCAATAATTCAGAAATTGTTCTTTCAATGCAATCCCTTGTCAATTCTTTTACAAACAAATCTGGTGGAATTTGATAAAGACCTTTCAAATTTTCTCCACTTTCCATATCATGCTTTAATGACGTCTCTAAGAATTTATATGTCCATACGTTAATACCGTAGTCTCTTCCATCTGATAGCGTGACATGAATATTCGCAAATTCATTTTCAACATCCCAATTATTCGGATCAACTTCTTCGAACTCTAACCACAGTTTAAACTCCATTCTTAAGATCTTTTCCAGTTAAAATTTAAAGCACTACACTTAGGACATTTCCCATATTCTTCGTCAAGTTGTTTGAAACTACATCGGTTACACTGACCATATTCAATGTTGATATGTGTCACAATGTATTTTGCATCTCTGTGACTCAATTTCTTTTCATCTATCAGTTTTTTTACTGCTCGAATAGTTGAGCCTTCTTTCACTTTCCTATAGTGCTCTTTTTCAGCTGAGGAAAACTCTGGAATTTCAATTCCTTCTTTCGGTAAACAGTTTTTACACCGAACTTTCATTTTTTATTTTCAATTGGCTACAACGAATCGGGCATGGTATCGCAGCCAGATTGCATCGCATATGGCTGTGGAATATGCCCCTTGTTGGCATCTGTTTTTAATTTTTAAAGTAAATAAAGTCTAGATAATCAAGGCTATCAAACTTTCTTGTAATTCGTGAATTTTGATAATCTTTGGGTAAAGTAAATTGATTAATATCTATGGAGCCTTGAAAAGAGTTTGAATAATATACACTATCATAATTTTTCAACTTATATCTAAGCTCTGTTTCAAAACTACCACCAAAGTTCAATACTTTAATAACAGCACATTCATTCCTTTTAAGTTCTGAATCATAGTAACTATTACCACACCAACTATATTGCCAATACTCTATTGGTTTCCATTTACCTTTATCATCCTTAGCTTCACAAATCATCAATACTCTTCCATCTTGAGTTTCAAGATAAATCTGCTTAGTAGTATCCAAATTAAATATGTAAACAGGTAATGCTTGAACCAAACTTGAATCACTATCGGCTTTGTTAAATATCGTATATTTTAGTTTTGGCATTTGATAACCCCAATATTTTTCGATATCGATAGAAAGAGTATCTTTTGTATCCACAACTACCCTTAAATCAAATTTCTTTTGTCTATCATTTTTCGAAATTGGATTCCATTCGGAGTCTTTGTTTCTAGACTCTTCTAATTCCATTACCTCTATTTTATTCTGTGGTGAAATTGAATATTCTACTGAAATTAAATTCGATGTTTTGGGTAAAGAATCTTGATAAATTAAATACTTATCATGGTTAAAATCTTGTTTCGATTGACAAGAAGTGATGGGTGTAGTCAAAACCAATATGTAAAAAAGTAGATTCCTCATATTATGGATGCCAACGACCCGGGCATGGTATCGCAGGCAGATTGCGTCGCATAGCTGCCTGTGGAATATGCCCTTTGTTGTGCAATGTTTATTTTACTCGTTAAGACCTAAAATATTAGGCAAACTCCATTTATTTTTAGTATTCTTCGATTCAACTTGAACAGGAAGGCTATCTAAACAATTGCATAATTGCTGTTTCTCTAATTTAGAGACTAAGAATACTTGTAATTTAATTGATGAACCATCTTTTAAATATAAAATCAATTGATTCATATCACCATTTGAGATATTTTTTAAAGACGTATGAAATCCCTCATATCCTAAGTAAATAAACTTTAGCTTTAGAATTTTATCATATCGAATCTGATGTGAGTTAAGAACAATACAATAATTAAGAAAATTAATTACTCCATTTTCTTTCTTTGAAAATATAAAGTTTAAAATCAGTGCTACACTCCAAACTCCTAGTACTATATAAATTGAAATAATTTTTTCAATTAAAGGTATAGATATAATAAATACAGCTATTCCGATATAAAAAAGTGTTTTTACAACAAAATCAGCAATACTATTTATATTGTTGATAGTTATGTCAAAGCTGATTTTCTTCATTTATTAGTTGCTAATGTTGCACAACGATACGGGCATGGTATCGCAGGCAGATTGCGTCGCAAATGCCTGTGGAATATGCCCCTTGTTAGCGGTTCGGCTTCTTTAATTCATTATTTCATTTTTCTTGATCCAAAGTTCGTGTCCAATTGAATCGCTTCCACTTCGATATCTGAAGAATGCTTTCTCGTCTCGGTATTTTGATTTTTTGAGGATTCCGAATTTGTAATATTCTTCACTTCCTCTTGTTACACTTACATTAGAAAAGAAAATTGTATCATTTTTGATTTCGTAATTTCCTCTCACCTCACTTATGCCAAAACATACACTCCTTTCTTTAAACTTATTATTTGGTTTCAATTTGAAAGTTGTCATGCAATTTAATGCTCCTTCTCTTTGGGCTATGAATAAGTCTTCACCTTCAAATCTGTCAAAATTTATTATTCCCCTTGGTTTCAAGAAAATTAATCCTAAACTAATCGCAATTATTACGATCATCACGTTTCGATTTCGATTCGAAAATTTTTCTTTGAACCCTTTCACAATTTGAATTAGACATATCATCAATAAGACTAAAAAGATAATTATCAAATAAATGAAAATTGGAAAAGCCCAAATACCTATTTTCCCTTCCCAAAAATGACTTAAATTCACAATTAGGAAAAAGACAATTGTTGTTATTACAAGTCCTTTATTTTTCAATCGTTTTGTTTTTTACTTACTGACCGCTAACGTATCGGGCATGGTTTTGCACTTAGGTCGTGTTGACGGTTAGCGCGGTGTGAACTATGCCCCTTGTTAGCTATCTTTTTTTCTTTCCTATTACTTTAAAAGAAGTTGTATCAGTTAACTCTAGAAGTTCCTTCATCATTTGTTCAAAATCATCGCCTTCATACAGATACAAATCTAAACTTACTACATTATCTAACTGATAGAATTTACCTTCTCCATCTACAAATAAATTTATGTGATCATTATGAGCTGACGCAAAACAAACAAAGTTTTTGTTAATGCCGTAATCACTCATATTGTAAGTCCGATTTGGATGGTCTAAAAATTCAACTAGAGTAAGTGTCCAATTATCTGTTTTGCATGGAGAAACTAACTTCAATCCTCCAAATTCTTCAAGAATTTTTTCTGCATTTTGAACCTCAGGTTGAGTGTTTATTTTGCTTTTATGCAAACTGATTTTTCTATTTGGGTACCACCCCGAATCTCTCAGAATCTTATAGTATCTACTACGTTCAAAATCAGCTTGTGATATATATTTATCTAATATCTTCTTTTGAAGAATATTTAATATGTCTTTGTCATCATAATTAACTTCAATGAGTTCAAAATACAAATCTTCTCCAACTCTAGATTCTAAATCAGACTCATTATAAAGCCAATATTCGAAATCCATACTAGCTTCATCTCCAACTAGAAAATTTAGAATTTTATTCTTTTCAAATTCTTCCATCTCAAAAATAGATGATAGCTAACGGCTCGGGCATGGTGTCGCAGGCAGATTGCGTCGCAGATGCTTGTGCAATATGCCCCTTGTTGTGCATAGTATTTCATTCTAATGGGGCTATTTTTAAAGGTTCTTCTAGTTCATTTAAAAGAGGGTTTCTCTTGATCTGATCATTTATCGACAAGAAATGAATAGCTAAGATTAATTGAATATTAGGGTCATCCAAATCAAAATAACTGTTTTCTTTAAAAATTTCATTAAGCCCAATATCAAATACATTAAAACCACCCGAAGCCTGAATTTTATCAGCATATTTAGCAATTCTTATATTTTTTTTTCCTAGATCTATTAAATATTTTTGATACTTACCATCATAGACTGAACAAATATCCTGAAACTTTCTCTTACTAGGATAACGTGTTGCTTCGCAAAACATCCAAATTTCATCAAAAGTTGTTGATGAAATCTGTTTATAAAGTTTCTGTTGTTCATCAAAATCTATTCTTGATAACAATTCAAATGCATTTACTAGTAATGAACCGTAGTTTTTTTCATTAAAACAAACTTTAAAATCTAAACCTGTATCGTCACAAATCGAGTTCTTAAAGAATTCGGTTATCTTTCTTAGATCAGCAATCTGTTCAATTGTAAAGTTTGACTCTAGTTCCTTTTCAGTGTGTTTCATTTCACACGCGTTCAAAATACATAAGAAGAGAACCTGTATTAATATTAAAATTAGCTTTTTCATAATTTTATGCACAACGACTTGGGCATGGTGTCGCAGGCGGGTTGCGTCGCAAACGACCTGTGCAATATGCCCCTTGTTGTGCTTAGTTTTTAATTTAAA